>NZ_JACHBR010000001.1:6040000-6340000 GCF_014200435.1 Sphaerisporangium krabiense
GTCATCGCCGTCCCGGTCTTCGTCGTCGGCTACACCGCCCAGATCGTCCTCGGCCTGAACCTGGGCCTGTTCCCCACCGCGGGCACCGACCAGGGCTGGCCGGGCAGCTACCTGCTGCCCGGCATGGTGCTCGGCTCGTTCGGCCTCGCCTACGTCGCCCGGCTGACCAGGACCAGCGTCGTGGAGAACCTGCGCGCCGACTACGTGCGCACCGCCACCGCCAAGGGCCTGCGCCGCTCCCGGGTCATCGGCAGGCACGCCCTGCGCAACTCGCTGATCCCGGTCGTCACCTACCTGGGCGTCGACTTCGGCAACCTCATGGCGGGCGCGGTCGTCACCGAGGGCATCTTCAACCTGCCCGGCATCGGCCAGCAGGTCTTCCAGTCCATCCAGCTCCAGGAGGGGCCCGTCGTGGTGGGCGTCACCACCCTCCTGGTGATGATCTTCATCCTGGCCAACCTGCTCGTCGACCTCCTGTACGGCGTGCTCGACCCGAGGATCCGCCGTGGCTGACCTCAAGGCCGCCCCCGACACCGCCGCGCTCGGGCGCAGGCCGCCGCGCGAGGTGCGGGGCTCGCTCTGGTACGACGCCTGGCTCGACCTGCGCCGCCGCGTCCTGTTCTGGGTCTCGGCCGCCATCCTGCTGCTCGCCTGCGCGATGGCCGCCTTCCCCGCCCTGTTCGCACGGCTCGGCCCGAACGAGCGCTGCGACCTGCGCATGTCCAAGAAGGGCCCGGGCCCGCACGCCCTGTTCGGCTACGACCTCCAAGGCTGCGACTACTGGTCCCAGATCGTGCACGGCACCCGCGCCTCGGTGCTCATCGGCCTGGCCGTCACCGTCTTCGCGCTGCTCATCGCGGTCGTCCTCGGCCTGGTCGGCGGCTACTACGGCGGCGTGTTCGACGCTCTGATCTCCCGGGTGACCGACGTGTTCTTCGGCATCCCCTTCGTCCTCGGCGCGACGGTGGTGCTCGTCGCGTTCCCCGGGCACGGCATCTGGGCGATGACCCTCGTGCTGGTCCTGCTCGGCTGGACGACCATGACGCGGCTGATGCGCGCCCAGGTGATCGCCGTGCGCGACTCCGACTACGTGCAGGCCGCCCGCGCCCTCGGCGCGAGCGACCGCCGCATCATGCTCAAGCACATCCTCCCGAACGCCGTGGCGCCGGTCTTCGTGGTCGCGATGCTGAACATCGGCAACGTCATCTCCGGCGAGGCCACCCTCGACTACCTGGGCGTCGGCCTCCAGTACCCCGACGTCTCCTGGGGCCTCCAGCTCAACGTCGCCCAGACCTTCTTCTCCGAGCACCCCCACCTCCTGGTCTTCCCTGCCCTGTTCCTGACCGCGACCGTCCTCAGCTTCCTGATGCTCGGCGACGTCGTCCGCGACGCCCTCGACCCGAAGCTCCGCTGACGCCGTCGCCGGCGTCAGCGGTAGGTCACGGCGCAGGGCACGCCGTTGAGCGTCAACCCGGTCGGCGGCTCGTTGGCGCCGCTGTAGACGGCGTTGAAGCCGAGCGGGACGGTCTGGCCGGGGTCGACGCGGTGGTGCCCGGGGGCGCTGGACAGCCAGACGGACGGGGGAGCCTGCGACCAGGTCGCGTTCCAGGAGGTGGTGATCCGCTGGTTGCCGGAGAACAACAGGCGCAGCACCCATCCGGCGATCGGGGTGTCGCCCAGGTTGGTGACCTGGAGGCTCGCGGAGAAGCCGGTGCCCCAGTCGTGGGCCGAGTACGTCACCGCGCAGGGCTGGCTCGGCGGGCGCGTCGGCACGGGCGTGGACACCCCGGCCGGCGCCGGTCCGGCGTGGGCGGGGACGCACGACAGCCCCGCGAGCAGGGCGCAGGACGCGGCGAGCAGGGCGGCCGTACGGGCGGTTCCCCGCGATCTGTTCAGGCGCATGAGTCACCTTTCTCGGTTCCTGGGCCGTATCCGCGTGCGGCGAGCGCGGGGAACCGCCGTGCGGATCGGCGGTACGTGGCCGGAGCGTGCCGGCCGGGGAAGAAGGTGGTGCGAAGCAGATCGTCGATCGCCCGACACGTACTGTCAACACCCGTCCCGCCCCCTGGGCCGAGGGGACGGTCTCCGAACACCCCCACCTACTGGTGTTCCCGGCCCTGTTCCTCGGCGGAACCGCCGCATCGAGTCTGCTCGAAAATGCCAGGCGGTGGACTTGGTCACCTGTGTCGTTTCCGTATCGGTCCCGAGTTATCTGGGGAATTGGCCTGGTTGCCGTTTATTCGCTGAGTGTACGTCTTTTCAGGCTGAAACACTAGGTTTGATCTTCTGGTTGCCGTCGCATTGTATGCGAGATGACAATGTTCGCGCGCCTGAGGAGATCCGATGTTGAAAAGGATCCGGCTGGGTCGGCTGCTGATTGCGGCCGTACTCGTGACACCGCTGATCAACCTTACCGCGGGTTCCATTGCGGGTGTCTACGACGATCCCGCTGTGAAACCCGCACCGCCGGTCGAGGCCAAGCCCTTCAGTTATCTCGCGCCAGAGGTTCTCGACGCCATGAAACGGCAGGAACCACTGAAGCGCGCCGCGGAACGCCTCCAGCAGGATTTGGTGAAGCTGCCGGGTGGAGTCAAGCATCCGATAGGTCATGGTTTCGCAGGTGTTGCGCTCTTAGAGGATCGTGTGCGGCTTTGGTGGAAAGGTGCCTTGCCCGAGTCCGTGCGAAGCGCCGTGGAGGAGGCAAGGGTCCACGCGCCCGTAGAAGTGGCGAAGGCGAGATACTCCTCGGCGGAGTTGCAGGCGCAGGCGGAAGGTCTGAAAAAGGAGATGTACGCTGATCCGGACGGGCCCGTTCACATGGTGGGGGTGGCGTCGGACGGCTCCGGACTGTTCGCCGCGGTGGAGAATGCCGCGGCCGCCGACGAGCTCGAAGTCCTGTACCCTGCGATCTCGAAGCTCACCGTGCCTCTCGAACTCAAACGAAGGCCGCGTGTGACCGTCGCGGGCCGGCTCAACGACACGAATCCTTACTACGGCGGCGCCAGGATTCGCGATCGCGACTCGCACTGCGACTCGAGCACCGGTCAGTGTGGCATTCGAATCTCGTGTACGGCGGGATTTCCGGTGCGGTCGACGGGGGGCGGCTACTATCTGGTGACGGCATCGCACTGCGGCTACTCGGGTCAGGTCTGGCAGAACGGCAACGGTAGCTCCACGATAGGATCCGCGGTTCTCGAGAGAACCGACCACGATCTTCTCCTGGTCGCCATGCCGGGTCCGATCACATCGAGTTCCAACGTCATCTGGGACGGAGGTGTGCCGGGCGGCGCCAATACCGCTGCAGAATTCACCAAGCCGATCGCGGGATGGGGCCATGTCACTCCCGGCGAATGGCTGTGCACGTCGGGTTCCTTCAGTGGAGCGGTGTGCCTGTGGCAGGTTCAGTCGAACTTCCCGGTGAGCTACTGCGCTCGCGATAGCTGGGGGACCTACGAATGCATGGGCGACATGTTCGCCGCAGACCAGGTGAACGGCGTGCGCGGATGTCGCGCGGGTGACAGCGGTGGCCCGGTGTTCGGCCTCAATGCCGACAGCACTCGTGTGATCGCGAAAGGAATAATGAGCGGATGTGACGAACAAAACGGAGGAGACTACGTGGTGTTCCAGGACTGGTACACCGTTGTCAATGATTTCGGGGTGAATGTGATCAACTAGCGGTCGGCGACGGCCTCGGTGTTCCCAGGCTCGGCCAGGGCGCGAGATGCGTCCCGGCCGAGCCGGTCGGCGTCACCATCACCGGCTGTCCGTATTCATCCGTAAGGACCCGGTTCCCCAGTGGCCTCTTCAAAAGGAGGCGATAGGGGGAGAGTCGCAGATCGGCCGGCACGACACAGCGAGAGTCGCCTGTCCGGGGACGTGATCGGAAGGTGCTCACCGCCACCGCCTGATCGCTCTCGGTCACACGTCGTAAGGCGTCGATGCCGTCACCACCGCACCCACCATGCGGAATCGGGAGCCAAGCGGTGATCGTCGTGCCCGAGGCATCCGCCCGCGCTTCGCTGATCTCGCCGGACGGGCCGACGTGCCTGTCCGGCCAGAACGCCGTCGGAGCCAGTGCCGGCCAACTCAAGGTCCCGCCACCGCGGAGTTCGAAGATCCATGCTGGTAACGCCAACGGGCCACGGTCTGACATGAACGTCGAGTTCGTGAGGTGGAAACCGCTCACCGTGCCCGAGTCCCTCCGGTACCGATCGCCCTCCAGTGCCGTGGTGAGGCGCTGGTACGCCTCACGCGCGGACACCTGCCGCAGCATGGCCGGTCCGTCCGGAAGACCGACCCGGGCCGGGGGTGGCGGGGCCGCGGGCAGGTCCACACTCGGCGACAGGCGTGAGATCGATTTGGCGCCGCCCTCGGAAACGGGCAAGTCGCTCAACAGGAGTATCGGACGCGGCGAAAGGTGCACGGGGAATCGTTCCCAGCGGCGTAGCGTGCTCGACATGTCCGGAACCTGATTCAGCGGGCCGGCGGCCGAGGAGAACGCGATCGTCAGCAGCGCGATCGCCATTCCGAACACCGTTCGCGACTTCATATGGTGAGCTCGCCAGTTGTCGGTGATGGTCCCATCGGTACGACGTCTGTTCCGGCTTCGAGGTTGTCTCGTGCGGCGACACAGCCTCACCGGCCCGTACACGATCGGCGGAGGAGGGCCAGGGTGGCGGCGGCGGTCAGATAGGCGGTGAGAGCGGCCAGATGCAGGATGGTGAGGCCATGCGTGACGGGGCCGGCCGCCGCGACGGCGAGCAACGCCGCCACCATCGCGCTGGCGCCGCCGACGGTAAGGAGCGCGGGAGCCGTCCCCCGCACGACGAGCGGGCCCGGGCGGGTGCGGCGCTCCACGCCTCCGAACAGCGCGACCAGTACGGAGAGGATCGCCGTCAGGCAGAGCAGCCACGGGATCCGCAGCAGTACCCACGGCGGCGAGCCCGGCGGGGGCTGGGGCATCAGGTCCGTGCCGTGCAGGGCGAGGGCGCCGATGATCAGGGCCGTCATGTGCCACAGGAAGAGCGTCATGATCACCGAGTTGACGGTGACGACCAGCGTCCACGGGCCGGGGCGTCGCAGCCACCGGTTCCCGCGGTCGTGCAGCCACAACGCGATCCCGGCGTGCGTGGCCGCCAGGGCGAGCAGGGCGAGGGTGGGCGGCGCGGTGTTGTCCACCTCCTGCCCGGCGAACCCGACCATGCTGACCGGGTACGGCCCGGCGACCGTCAGCGCCACCAGCGCGGCGGCGCCGAGCACCGCCATCGGCGCCGCGGCCCGCGCGGGCAGGCGCCCGTCCTGCCAGGCGAACCCCACCTGGTGGACGGTCAGCCACACCAGCAGGTAGTTCACGCTCCCGGCGTACGGGACGCCGAACCCCAGCCGCGCCAGGTCGGCGGCGCCGACCAGCAGCACGAGGACCACCGGCACGGCGAGCCCCGCCCGGCGGTGCAGCGCGTGCATGGGCGGGGTGAGGACGACCACCACGATGTAGACCACCAGGAACCACAGCGGGATCATCGCCAGCCAGACCGCCAGTCCGACCAAGGACGGCGCCACGCCCGCGAGCGTCGCGACGCCCGCCGCGACCGCGAGCGCGCACAGCAGCGCCGTGGTCGGCCGGACCAGCCGGGCGGTCCTGCCGAGCAGCCACCCGGTGAGGTCGCCGCCGCGCCGCAGGTGCGCGGTGAGGGACGCGGCGTTGGCGTACCCGCCGACCAGGAAGAACAGCGGCATGACCTGGAACACCCAGGTCAGCGGCCTGGTCCACGGCACGGTCTCCAGCACGCTGCCGCCGGCGAACCCGGCGGGGCCGTGGGTCACCGAGACCACCAGCCAGTGCCCGGCGACGACCGCCGTGATCGCCACGGCTCGCAGCAGGTCGACGTACCGGTCCCGCCGCGCGGGCGTCCGCTCCGCCAGCAGCCGCATCCGCCGCGCCACCCGGACCGGAAGGAACCTCAGGACGCGCCCCTCCGTCATGCTGAGGGCGTCCCCGCTCCGGTCCCGCCGAATCAGCCCCCGGCGGGGCGCGGGGAATGCATCCTCGTGGAGGGATTCCGGCGGACGGAGTGCGGTGTGGCGGACGAGGCGCATGCGTGGATGCGGCGGTTCCATCTAGGGCAGGAGAGCGTCGCCGGGAGCGGCGTGCTGGAGGTGCGCCGTGGTCCCGGGGCGCTCGGCAGGTTCGTGTGCGTTCTGCTGCGCCTGCCCCGGACCGGTGCGGCGGTACCGGTGCGGGTTCGGGTGCTCCGCCGTGCCGTGGGCGTGGGAGGGCGTCTGGAGGAGCGATGGGTGCGCCGGGTCGGGGGGCGTGCGCTGGTCAGCGTGCAGACCCGGGTGGGTGAGCGGGCCTGCGAGCGGCACGGGCCGGTGGAGATCCGCACCCGTACCACCCTCGCGGACCAGGGGATCGAGGTCGTGCAGGAGGAGGCGGTGCTGCGCGCGGGCCGCCTCCGGGTGCGGGTGCCGGAGCTGCTGGCGCCCCGGGTGGCGGCGCGGGCATGGGTCGAGCCGGACGACCGCGCCCGGCGCCCGCCGCGCTTCCACGTCGAGGTGCGGGTCACGCTGCCGGTCGCCGGGCGGGTGCTGACCTACCGGGGGTATCTGGCCGAGGAGCCCGGCGCGAACGACGTGACGGTTTCCTGACCTGGTCTTGTGCGCTTTCGCGCCTGCCGAGGGTTTGAATTCGACCGTTATCCCAATATGGGGATACTTGGTGATATGTCGCCCTGCTGATATGGGGCGAGCGCGTCCGCGTGGAAACAACCGGATAGTCGGCCCTGTGGCAGCCCATGCCTGACGGCCGCCCCTCAGCGCAGGAAAAGTCAGGAAGAAAAGGGGGACAGGCGGATGAACGCTGGTCTTCTCGCGCTTCCGATCGCGGCGGTTCTGTCGCTGCCCGCCGCGCAGCCCGTCTCCGCCGCGCGGCCTGTGGCCGGCGGGGGGTCCGCGTCCGCCGGGTGGCACGCCGTCGTGGCGGCCCCGGTGGCGTCCGCGCCCGTGGGACCCGCGTGCAAGACGCTGCCGCAGTCCGGCAGGGGCAGCGTCACCGAACTGGGCAGGCTGCGGGTCGACACGGCCATCGCGCACTCTCCCGACCTGTCGACGCTCAACCAGGCGATCCAGGCGGCGGGACTGGCGCACAAGCTGAACACCGCCAAGAACATCACCGTGTTCGCTCCCACCGACGAGGCGTTCAAGAAGCTCGGCAAGCGCAAGCTGGACAAGCTGCTCGCCGACAGGAACGCCCTGACCCAGGTGCTCACCTATCACGTGGTGCAGGGCCGTAAGACGCCCAAGGATCTCAAGAAGGGCGAGTTCCCCACGGTCGAAGGGGCCAAGATCACCACAAAGGGCTCCGGTGACAAGCTCAAGGTCGACAAGGCCAAGGTCGCCTGCGGGGACATCCGCACCCGCAACGCCAACCTCTACGTCATCGACGCGGTCCTGACGCCCAAACGCTGACCGGCCCTCGGGCGGCGCGTGGACGCCGCCGAGGGAGGCCGCGCGTCAGTGGCAGGCGTGCGGGGCGGGGGCGTCGTAGGTGTCGTGGTGGGGGAACTCGTTGACGTACTTCTGCCGGCCGAGGGGCGTCAGGTCCAGGTAGTTGTACGTCGTCAGCAGCAGGTCAGGGCCCCGGCCGTAGGTCGAGTAGGTGTGGAAGACGCGGTCGCCGTCCCGCAGGAAGACGCTGATGCCGTGCGCGTCCTGGCCCTTGGCGACGAAGAAGCCGAGGCCCTTGCCCTCCAGCGTCTCCTTGTCCATGTAGTTGTACTCGGCCGGCGCGACGTCCTCGTCCGCGGTGACGTGGAAGTCGTAGTTGAAGTCGCTCGCGTGCGAGGAGTACCACGGCAGCGTCCAGCCCATGCGCGCGCGGAAGCGCTCGAGGCTCGCGAGCGGGGCCCGGGAGACCAGGGCGAGGGTCGTGTCGCAGCCGTGCAGGTGACGGACGTCGCCGACGTTGTCCACCAGGAACGAGCAACTCGTGCAGCCCAGGTCGCTGTCGTGCATCCACATGAAGTGGTAGGTCAGGAGCTGGCGGCGGCCCTCGAACAGGTCGAGCAGGCGGGCCTTGCCGTCCGGGCCCTCGAACACGTAGTCCTTGGTGATCTCCACCATGGGCAGCGCGCGGCGCCGGGCGGCGACGGCGTCCCTGGCGCGCGTCAGTTCCTTCTCCTGTGCCAGCAGCTCCCGGCGAGCGGCGAGCCACTCCGCGCGCGACACGATCGACGGTGTCTCCACCGGTCCTCCCAATGATCCGAAGCATGATCCGACGCGGACGGCCCCCGGCGCGTACCGGCCTACGCCATGCTCGCGCACGCGCGCGGACCGTGCCAGGACGCTCCGGGGCGCGCGGGGCCGTTCTGGGGTGTACGTGGGGCGGGACGTCTGGTACGCGGCGCGGACGGATCTCCGTGCCCCTGTCCGCCCATGCCCGCCGGCCCGGCGTCCATGCGGGACGTTTGTCGCATGTCTTCCGCGGCATGGGGAGCGGTCGCGGGGGCTCGGCGATAATGAGAAGGGTCGCCGTGCGCGGAGGCGCCCGCCCCACGTGCGGACCTTTTCGACCGGGCCGCCCTGGGGGAGGGCCCTGGCGCAAGGGGGCAATCCCATGAAAACCCGTCTTCTCGCCCTTCCGATCGCGGCCACGCTCTCGCTCACGGCCGCCGCCTACGGCACGCAGTCGTCCGGACGGCAACCGTCCCCGACGGCCTCTCCGACGGGGTCCCCGACCGGGTCTCCGACGGGCTCCCCGACGGGGTCGCCCACGGGCTCCCCGACCGGGTCCCCCACGGGCTCCCCGACGGGATCTCCGTCGCCGGCCTCCTCGCCCGTGGGTCCCGGCTGCGGGGCGCTGCCGAAGTCCGGCCCGGGCAGCCCGGCCCAGCTCGCCGGGGAACCGCTGGTCACCGCGGCCTCGCACATCCCGCAGCTGTCCAGCCTGGTCGCCGCGGTGAAGAAGGCGGGCCTGGAGGACGCCGCCAACTCGGCCACCGACATCACGGTGTTCGCGCCCACCGACGACGCCTTCGCCAAGATCCCCAAGGACAAGCTCAACCGGCTCGAACAGGACAAGCAGCAGCTCGCCCGGGTGCTCGCCCACCACATCGTCGAAGGCCGCAAGACACCCGCCGACCTGAAGCGCGGCAACCTCGTGACCTTGGACAGCGGCAGGCTGAACACCGGTGAGTCCAACGGGACCTACACCGTCGACGGCGCCAAGGTCGTGTGCGGCAACATCCAGACCCGCAACGCGACCATCTACATGATCGACTCGGTGCTCAAGTCGGGCGGCTAGCCGCCCTGCGGGTCTGCCCCGAGTCATGCCCCTAGGGGGACGGACGGGCCGCGGGCGGGGCCGGCAGGAAGAGCGTTCCGCGCGCGGCGGCGGCGGCCGTGCGCGGGGCGACGGTGAGCCAGGCGGCCAGCAGGCACGCGTAGAGGATCACGGCCGTGGCCTGGAGGACGACCGACCCGGTGATCGCCGCCAGGGCGCTGGTGCCGGTCACGCAGGTGCCGAGGGGGAAGGTGAAGCTCCACCAGGTGAGGGAGAAGGGCAGGTGCTCCCGGACGGTCCGCGCGGTGACGGCGGCGGCCAGGGCCGTCCACGCCATCGCGAAACCCCAGGTGGGCAGGCCGTAGAGCAGTCCGAAGGCGCGGGCGGCGGCGGCGTAGGGGGCGGGCAGCGCGAGCGCGGCGACGCCGCCGAGCAGGTTGGCCGCCGTCACCGACTGGCCGAGCGGTCCAAGGACGATCCACAGCGTGGGCACCATGGCCGCGGGGCCGACCGTGTGGTGGACGAGCCGGGTCCAGATCTGGGTGATGATCACCAGGGCGGCGAAGGCGCTGATGCCGAACATCGCGTAGCAGGCGAGCACCAGGGTCAGCCGCGTCTGTCCCGCCGTCGCGTACGGGACGAGCAGGGCTCCGGTGGAGGCGGACACCATCGGCGGCACCACCGGCATCAGCCACCCGCCGAAGGCCGCGTCCGCCGCGAACGTGTGGCGGGACATCATCCGGTAGGGGATCGACACGCTGGTGACCAGGCCCAGCAGGGTTCCCGCCGACCACAGGACGACGTCCACGGCCAGGGCGGCGGGAAGTCCGATCCAGTCGCGTCCCAGCGTGAGGGTGCCCGCGCCGACCGTGAGCAGGGCCATCGCGGGCGCTCCCCAGAAGTGGGCCATCACCGGATGGGCCGCGTGCGCCCTGGCCTCGGCGCGATGGCGCCTCCAGTGGACGGACCTGGCGGCGGTGAGCGTCACCAGCAGGAGCCCCGACAGCGCCCAGACCACGGTGGCGGCCGTCCGCATGCCCGTCACCCGCACCGGCAGCGTCGCCGCCGCGTTCGCCACGATGCCCGTCCCCATGACGGAGGCGTACCAGTTGGGACCGAGGTGCCGGAACAGGTCGGCCGGGCGTTCCAACTCGCGCAGCAGCCCGAACGGGAGCCGCGCGCCGTGGGAGTGCCCGGCACGGGTGGGGAGCAAGGTGACAGACGACATGGATCCACCCTGGTCAGGACGTAACGGACTCGGTAGGGGCCGATTTCGGATGGACCCATAGACTGCGTCTATGACTTTGCCGAGCCGGGTCAGCGACCTCGCTCCCTTCGACCTGCTGCTCTCCGTCGCCCGGCTCGGCAGCGTCGGGGCCGCGGCGCGCGCCCACGGCATCTCCCAGCCGACGGCGAGCGCGCGGATCAGCGGCATGGAGCGGCGCCTCGGGATCGCGTTGATCAAGCGCTCCGCCCGGGGTTCACGCCTCACCGACGAGGGCGCCCTCGTCGCCGACTGGGCCCGCGCCGCCGTGGAGGCCGCCTGGTCGCTGGACGCCGGGATCACCTCGCTGCGCGGCGTCCGCGACGACCGGCTCCCGGTGGCCGCGAGCCTCACCGTCGCCGAGTACCTCCTGCCCCGCTGGCTCGCCGCCCTGCGCGCGTCCGCCCCTGACACCTCGGTGGCGCTGACGGCGGGCAACTCCGGCGACGTCGCCGCCGCCGTGCTGAGCGGCGCGGCGCCGATCGGCTTCATCGAGAGCCCCGACGTGCCCGAGGGGTTGCGCTCCCGCGCGGTGGGCCACGACACGCTGACGGTCATCGTCGCCCCCGGCCACCCGTGGGCCCGTCGCCGCTCCGGGATCACCCCGGAGGAGCTCGCGGCCACCCCGCTGGTCAGCCGCGAGCGCGGCTCGGGGACGCGCCGCCACCTCGAACTGGCCCTGCGGAGCCGTACCGGCCGTCCCCTCGCGGAGCCGCTGCTGGAGCTGTCGTCCACCACCGCCATCAAGGCCGCCGTCGCCGAACGCGTGGGCCCGGCGGTGCTCAGCTCTCTGGCGGTGGCGGGCGAACTGGCCGGCAGGACCGTCGTGTCGGTGCCGGTCGTGGACGTCGACCTCCATCGCACGCTGCGGCTCGTGCACCCCTCGGGCCGCGCGCTCACGGGTGTCGCCGCGCGGCTCGCCGAGATCGCCGCGCGTTCCGCTCGGCACGCCCCGCCCGCGAACGGGTCCGCACCTGGGTGAAAGCCCACCCGGCCGGCCCGCCGTGCCGCGGGGGAGCGTGCGGTGGTCAGCGCAGGAGGGACAGGAGCGGGTGCAGGGCCACCAGCCAGAATCCCGCGACGGCCACCACGGTGAGCGCCACCCGGGCGGTGGGCCCGGGGGAGCCCCCCGGCGGACCGCTCCCGGCGCGAGCGGGCCCGCGCATGGCGGGGCTCATGCGACGCTCGAGGTTCATCTGGTGCGTACCCGGGGCCGTGCGGCGGGCCTCCGGATCTTCATCCGATGCCTCGGCGACGCGCCGGGTCATTCGGCGCTTGGTGCGCCGAGGGTGCGCTCCAGGCGTTCGACGCGCTCGATGAGCGGCCGCACCTGCTCCTGTACCACCGCGGCGATCAGCTGCGCGGGATCCGCCCCGGCGCCGGATGCCGCGCCTGGCGCCACGGCCGATGCCGCGCCCGGCCCCGCGGCCGGCCGGGCGGACGCTCCGGCGGCGGGTGCCGCGGAGGGCTGCGGTCCCGCGCCGGACGTCTGGGCGCGCAGGTGGACGTAGCCCGCCAGGGCCGCCGTGACCGCCCGGCGTGTCAGCCGCGGCTCCGCGCCGAGCTCGCGCAGCACCTGCCCGGCGGTGCCGTCGGGCTCGGCGACCAGGCCGAGCAGCAGGTGCTCGCAGCCGACGTAGTTGTGGCCGAACGAGGTGGCCTCGGTGACCGCGAGCTCCATCGCGCCGGCCGCCGCCGCGCTGAAGTGCCGTGACACCCGGTCCTCCGAACCGCCGCCCACGCCGGAGAGCCGTGACGCCTCCTCGCCCGTGCCGGAGCGCACGGCCGTTCCGGCGGGGCCGTCCGGTTCGGCGTCGGGCCGGCGTTCCAGGGCGCGCCGGACGGCGGCGGGGTCGATGTCGATGGCGCGCAGGACGTGGAGCGCCAGGTTGGTGCCCTCGTCGATCATGCCGGCGAGCAGGTCGCCGGTGCCGACGGACGGCCGGTCGGCGGCGCTCGCCCGGTCGATGGCCAGCTTGAGCACGGCGTGGGTGCGGGGGGTGAAATGCGGCAGCCGGTCGCTCAGGTCGTCGGCCGACAGCTCGCCGAGCGCGGTCTGCCGGATGGCGGTGACCCGGCGCACCGCCTGCTCCAGCGCCCGCTGGCAGACCGCGGAGACGGGCACACCCGCGTCCTTGACCGCCTCGGCGAGCTCGTCGGGCACGTACACGTTGATCTTGGGCATGAGGATACTCCTGATCCCGAGCATGGGGTCATGATGGGGTTACCTCATACTTATACACCCATTGGGGTTAGAGCCGCTAGTTCCTATACCCCCATCGCATCAGGCGCTGCCGGAGGGCCAAGACGTGGCCGGGGAGGCGAGCCGGCGGTCCCGTCCGCCTCTGCGGGCGGGCGGGCCCGGTTCCCGCCGCCGGCGAGCAGCTCGTCGGCGACCAGGGGGAGCGCCCGCGGCTCCGTCGCGTGCAGTGTCTCCAGGGCCGCCGTCCAGGCCGGGCCACTCAGCACGCGCGCCAGCAGCCGCCGGGACCGGGCCGGCTCGACGATCCTGGACAGGGCCACCAGGATCTGCGCCTGCCGGTCCGCGTCCTCGATCTCGGTGGCCAGCTTCTCGATCCGGTCCGCCAGGTCGCGGGCGGCGGACGGCCCGGCGCTGTCCACGATGGCCCGCAGCAGGTCGACGAAGGCCCTGAGCTGCGACTCGGGATGGGTGATGCGCTGGGGGACCAGCAGCGACTCCGCGCGCCGCGCCGCCTCCGCCACCGTGTCCTTCCCGCCAGGGGCGGCCCTGACCAGCACCGCGAGCGCCTGAGCCATGTGGTCGGCGGTCGGAATCTCCTTCACGGCGATGCGGAGTGCGGCGGGCACCTTGCCACGCTCGGCGAGCGCCGTCACGACCGCGACGTACGCGCGTGCTCGGATGGCCGTCGCTTCGATCTCCTTGACCAGGCTCAGGGCATCTCCCACGTGCCCGAGAGAGGCGCGCGCGACCGCCACGTCGCGCAGCGCGTCGGCCGACAGATCAGGAAAGGGGATGCCACGGGCCAGCCGCTTGGCCTCGCGCAGCCGGCCCGCACCGACGAGCGCCTTCGCCAAGGCGGTCACCAGCCTGGCCTTCCTGCCCTCATCCCGCATCTGCTCGGCCAGCTTCCCGGCTTCCTCCAGCAGCGTGTGGCGGGTCGCTGGGTCGCTCGCCGCGGCCACGGCGAGCAGCGCGTTCGCGCGGTGGTCCGCCGACAGCCTGCGCGCCAGCTTCTCGGCCCGTGGGAGCGACCCTCTGGCGGCCATGAGCCGGATCAGGTCGACCCGGGCCTTGTCCCGCCGATCGGCGTGCGGGATCTTCCGCGCCACATCGAAGGCCCGGTCCATGTCGGGGATCTTCTCCACCACCATGGCCAGCGCCCTCGCCCGTGGTTCCGGGGCGGGCAACGACAGAGCCAGCTTCTCGGCGCGGTCGAGCTCTCCCTGGGCGGCGAGCCCCTTGGCGACCCACACCATCGCTCTGGCCTGGTTCTGCGCGCCCTGGATCCGGCGGCGGACCACGGACTCGGCCCGAGCGGGGTCCCGGCCGGCGATCAGCCGCACCAGGTCGCCGAGCACCCTCGTCCTGACGTCCCTGTCGCCGGTCACGCGGGCCAGCGCCTCGGCGCGGTCCCAGTCCCCGGCGGCGGCGAGCGTTTCCGCGACGGGCACGAGCACCTGCGGCGGCCAGGCTTGGGCCTGCGGGCGCGCCAGTTCCTCCGCCCTTTCGGCCAGGGCGCGCGCCCGATCGCGATCCGGCACCGCCCCCGCCACCGCGACGAGCGCCTGAACCCTGTGGTAGGGGCTCTCTATCGAGTCGATCACCGTGTCGGCTTCGGGATCCGCGCAGGCGCCGAGGACCCCGGCCACGGCGACCATCGCCCGCGCACGCCGCCCTTTGTCATTCAGGTCGCAAGCCAGCGCCTTCGCCTGTCCGGCCAGTTCGAGCGCCCACCGGCGGTCGCCCTGCCTGGCGATCTCCCTGGCCACGATGCAGAGCGCGTTCGGGCGCGTGGCGATGAGGGGGACGGCTTCGGCCAGTTCCACGGCAAGCTCCCGATCGCCGGCCGCGCTGACCGTGGCGGCCAGCGCGGTCAGGGCGTGCGCGCGGGAGTAGGAAGTGCGCCCCAGCTCGACCGCCAGGTCCGCGGCCCCTTCCACGTCACCGCAGCAGGCGACGGCCGTCACCAGCGCACCGAGGGCCCGGTCGTGACCGTGCTCGCCGGCGATCGTCTGGACCGCCGCCACGGCGCGCTCCGTGACAGCCGGGATCCGGTCCCGTTCGCCGCCGGCGAGCGCCCTCATGATGTGGCTCAGCGCCCACACCCGCTGCCTCATCAGCGGGATCCGGTCGACCAGGGCCTCCGCCCGCGCCACGTCCCCGCATACGGCGGCGGCCTTCACCACGGCGGTCATGGCCCGGGCCTGCTCGTCCGGGTCGACGACCGAGCGGACGAGCTGCTCCGTCTCGTCGAGGAGGTCGGCGGACCGGCTCGCCTCCGCCACCGCGGCCAGGGCCCGGACCCGCTGCGCGGTCTCCTCGATCGAGCGGGCCAGCCTCTCCGCGGCGCTCACCTCTCCCTGGTCCGCCATCGCCTGCACGACGACTCCCATGGCCGAGCCTCTCTGCTCCATGCCGTCGATGGAGCACGCCACGGATTCCGCCCTGCCCAGGTCGCCCGCCTCCGCCATCGCCTTCGCGACCGCCGACAGAGCCGCAGGGCGCGCGTCCGCGTCGACGATGGAGCCGGCCAGCCTCTCCGCCCGCTCGTGGTCACCGAGCCTGGCCCAGAGAGCGGGCAGCTCGACAGGTGGCGGTGCGGTGGCCCTGCTGAGCTGTTCACGGGCGACGGCCAGGCGCGTCAGGGTCACAAGATCGGGGTCGGGCTCACCGCCGAGCCTCTGCTGGGCGGCCGTGAGCTCCCCGAGGGCGGCCGACTCGCCACCCACGAGGTCGCGCATCCGCTCATGACGGGCACGGTCGAGCGCGTAGTCCACCAGGCGCGCCCGGTCGGTCAGGAGCCGGCCGTACGAGCGGAGGAGGTACGCGGGCGTGCCTGGCGGCCAGCCCTGTTCACGGTAGCGGTCGGCCCACTTGTGGATCAGCCCCCTGTACTGGTCCACCTGCTCGACGAGTTTCTCCTCGGCCCTCCTGTGCAGCGTCTCGTGGGCGTACAGGTAGCCGTCGGCGGTCCGGGTGAAGATCGGGTTCCTGAGCCGGCGGCTGACCTCGTGTCGCCGCGAATCTGTCAGCGTGACGAGATCGTCCAGCGTCAGCGCGCCCTGGGCCGCGGCGACGGCGCCCAGCAGCTCGTCGTTGTCCGCGACTTCGAGTGATCGTACGAACTGGACTTCGACTTCGCTCCGCACGTGTGCGGCGTACGCGTTCGGCAGCAACAACCGGGTACGGCAGTGGCGCAGCGGATGGTCATCCCGCACGTCGGTGGGTATCCCCGGGTGGGGCCGGCCGGTGACGAGCACGCGGACACCCTCCGGCGGATCGCGGGGAAGCAGGGAGGCGATGCTGTGATACGGGTTCGTGTCCTCGTCCAGCCCGTCCACGACCAGTAAGAGGCGCTCGCCCGAGCCCAGGCACCGCCGTGCCGCGTCCTCCAGGACACCGTCCAGCCGGAGCGCGCCGCCAGGAACCTCCGCGATGGCCGCCAGTTGCCCGCCCATGTCCCGGAGGAAGGTGTCGGCGTCGGCTCGGGAGCGGTGGACGAAGAAGGCGGCCACCCTGACCCCGTCCGGCGGGTTGAGGACGAAGGAGGAGACCAGCGCGCTCTTGCCCGCCCAGGCGGGTCCCTGCAGCCAGAGATACGGCTCATCGCCGGCGCAGAAGTCGGCGAGTTCCTTGAGTTCGCGGTCGCGGTCCCGGAGCCCCTCCGCCGGAAGCAGGTCCTGCGCGCCGGCCAGATAGCCGTGGCCTTTCCGCTCGGGAAGCGGGTTCACGCTGGGTGGCTCGCCCGCGTAGCCGATCTGCGCGCGCTGCTCTGGCGTCAGCCGCTCCCAATCGATGAGCTCGGCCGTCAGGTGTGCGGCTCCCTCGCGGGGGTGATTCTTCTGGATGACGCCGACGAGCCGGTCTCGGACGAAGAGCGCGGCGCCCGACATCCCTTCCCAGGGGGAGTTCTCCGTGTTCTCGGCCGGGGGACGGTCGACGGCTACGTGAAGGGTGTTCGTGTAGTGGTTCGACCGCGGCAGGATGGCGCCCGTGACCTGGGCGCTGTCCCGTACGTCTTCCCGCCTCTTCCACCACGGGAAACCGAGAGCCTCACACGGTATCTCGGTGGCGTGGCGCTCCACGAGTCCGTAGCGGACCGGCGGGAGATCTTTCTCCGGCGGGACGCGGAGTGCTGTCAGGTCGCCGACCGTCCACAGCATCTCGGCGGGTACCTCGTGGTCACGGTCGGCGGTGAAACGCGCGCGGACCTCCCGCGCGCCTTTGACCACGTGGTAGGCGGTCAGGACGACCTCTGCGGTCACCCGGTAGCCGGAGCCGAACTTCTTTTCCCCATCCGACAGATCCGCGATGATCTGCCCGGCGCGGTTCTTGCTCAGCGCTCGCCCTCCTCCCCGCGCCCTGAGATGTACAGTGACCTGTCCTCCTGCTTGGTCGGCCCCTTCACCTCGGGCGTGAGGGTGAGCTTCACGCTGTGGGTCTGCACGTCGTTGATCTTGGCGTCGGCGCCGGTCTCCAGCACCCAGATCTTGACCTTGCCGTTCAGCGAGGCCTCACGGGTGACCGCCATCGTCACCTCCAGTTCGATGGGCCCCACCCCGAACTGCAACTGCTCACCGTCGGCGGACTTCATCGCCTTCGTCAACTCGGTGCGCAATTCCTTGATGACGGTCGAAAGCTCAAGCACGGTGGCTCCTGTAACACGGATGGGTCTCGTAGAACCATGCTGGGCAATTTATTGGCATAATCTATACATGACGTGGAGGGCTATGTCAGGCCGGGACAGTCAGGTAATCGTCGGCTGGCCGGAGCGGACATCTTCCTCGCAGAGGCACACCGTCACCGTGACCCTTCCCGCCGGCGTCGAGGACCACGTCGAGGCGGTTCTGGAGGCGTGGACCGGCGAGGGTCTGGAGATCTCCGATCGGCGCTCCCGGATGGTGTTCGTGGCGGGTGCGGGGCCCGACGTGATCGCCTACTACGCCGTCGTCTGCGGCCTGGCGAATCGATGGATCGATGCCCAGGTCAAGGGGGTGGCACTGGACATGCCGCAGATCTGCGAGGAAGGGCGCAGGTTGGGCGACGGAGGCCGGTTGGCGTCTCCGCTGATGTGGGCGCAGGTCGGTGGGGAGGATCCTCGCCACATGCCCCATGTGGCCTTCGAGCCTGGAACACCGCTGAGCCCGGAGGCCGTGTCGATGATCCGCTGGGCCTCCCGGCTACGCATGGTCCCGCCAAGCCGCGTGCAGCCCGCCCTCGAGTGTTTCGCGCTCGTCGCCGGGATCCGGGAGACCAAAGGCCATCACTGGCCCGTTCTCTCGACCGGCCACGAACCGGAACCGAAGAACCAGAACACCTCCAGCCAGGGGATCGATCTGGAGAAACTCTGGCAGCGGATCAGCAGGAAACGGCGGCGCCGGGCGCCAGACGACTACGAAATCGTCCAGGCCGAAACCGAGCGGGAAAACTACCGGAAACTGGCCGACGCGAACGTCACGCCGATCGACTCCGTCCTCCTTCGACTGGGGTGCTCCGCCACCACCGACAGTCCTCCTGTCTGGGACTGTCCCCGGCCGGAGCGGCACAAGGAGAGGAACCCGCGTCCCACCTTGCGGATCCGCGACAACAAGGCCGAGTGCCATGTCTGCGACAAAGAGCCTCTGACCCCGGCCCTGCTCGTCGCGAACACGTTGGAGATCACGCCCGACGAGGCCGCCGCCTTCATCGTCGACCTCAAGTGCAGCACCGGTCGTCCCGCTCGCGGGTACCGTCGCCCCGAACTGGTCGCCCCACCGCCCCCCGGCACCCTCGTCACCGCCCGCGTCATCGAGAGCAAGCCGGACAGGTTCGACTGCGAGATCTACGACGCGGGGGTCGGATACCGGCGAAGAGCGGTCATCTGGCGCCCTGATACCGCCAACCTGCCGGACGGGGTCATCCCGCTACAGCTCCGGCGGGGTGACGTGGTCACCGCACTCACCGCCGAGTTCCATCGGGCCGCTCCCGGCAAGACGGGCTACTGGCAGCTCTCGATCACCGACCCCATGCTGGCCGTCCGGGCGATGGCGTCACAGGTCCCGGAGATCATCGATGGCAGGGTCGTCGTCAAGCAGGTCGCGCGGGTCATGGGAGCCCGCACCAAACTGGTGGTGGCCCCGACCGAGGAGCACATGGATGCGAGGGGCGCGTGCACGAGTGGCGACGGCATCCGCTGCGAGGCCGCGCGGCGACTCATCAACAGGCCCAGGGGCCGCGAACAGCTACATATCATCGTCTACTCCAGTGACCGGGAGAAGTACCTCGTGAACGCCATGCACCCTGCCGTGGCCGTCGAGGTGCTCATCCGAGGTGACAACGCGATCGTCGCCGTGCCGCCGCTGCAGGTGCCGAGCGGCGTCGGGCAGGGGGGCGTCAACGCGGAGCTGGCGGGCAAGCTGACCGGCCTGTACGTCGAAGCGGTCGCCGCGGGTACCGACCTGGAGGCCGCCATGAGCGACCTGCAGGACCGCAGACGTCGCCGCGGGACCACCTGACGGGGTCCGGCCCCGCACCCGGCGGGGCGGAACCGCGGCGGCCGTTCGCTCAGGTCGCGGGCCGGGGCGTGGCCGGGGAGGCGAGCAGGCGGTCCAGGACGCGGACGCCGAACTCCAGGCCCGCGACCGGCACCCGCTCGTCGACGCCGTGGAACATCCCGAAGTAGTCCAGGGACGGGTCCAGCAGCAGCGGCGCGAAGCCGTACCCCCGGATGCCGAGCCTGGCGAAGGACTTGGCGTCGGTGCCCCCGGTCATGACGTACGGCACCGGGCGGCCCGCCGGGTCCTCGGCCAGCAGCGCCGCGCACAGGTCGTCGAACAGGCCCTCGGTCGGGGAGGCCACGCCGTCCTCGAAGCTGACGAACTCCCGGGTGATCTTCGGGCCGAGCAGCCGGTCGAGGGTCTCCAGGAACTCGTCACGGAACCCGGGCAGGAACCGGCCGTCCACGTGCGCCTCGGCCGTGCCGGGGATGACGTTGACCTTGTAGCCGGCGTTCAGCATGGTCGGGTTGGCCGAGTTGCGGATCACGCCTCGGAACAGCGTGCCGGCCTTGCCGAGCCGCTCGGCCTCCTCGTCCAGCCGGTCCAGGTCGATCGTGGTCCCGAGCGCGCGGCCGAGGTCGTCGATGAGCCGCGCCACGGCGGGCGTGAGCCGCACGGGCCAGCGGTGGTCGGCCAGCCGCGCCAGCGCCCGGCACAGCTCGGCGACCGGGTTGTCCACCGGCGGCTTGGAGCCGTGCCCGGCCACCCCGTGCGCGGTGAGCTTCATCCACGCCGTGCCCCGCTCGCCCACCGCCACCGGGTACACCCGGCCCCCGTCCGCGCCCGCCTGGACGCTGAAGCCGCCCGACTCGCTGATCGCCTCGGTGCAGCCCTCGAACAGGTCGCGGTGCCGGGTGACCGCGTACCCGGCGCCGTACTCGCCGGTGGCCTCCTCGTCGGCGAGGAACGCCAGCACGAGGTCGCGCCGCGGACGCCGTCCGGTGCGCGCCCATTCGCGCACCAGCGTCAGCGTCATGGACAGCGTGCCCTTCATGTCCACCGCGCCGCGCCCGTTGACGCACCCGCCCTCGATCTCGCCGGAGAACGGGTGCAGCCGCCACTCCGCGGGGTCGGCGGGCACGACGTCCAGGTGTCCGTGGATCAGCAGCGCCTCCGGGTCGTCCCCGGGGACGCGCGCCACCACGCTGGTGCGGCGGGGCGCCGACTCCAGCACCATGGGTTCGATGCCCGCCTCGGCGAGCAGCCCCGCGACGTACTCGGCCGCCGTGCGCTCGCCCGAGCCGTCCGGCGTGCCGTCGTTGGTCGTGTCGATCCTGAGCAGGTCCGAGCAGATGCCCGCCACCTCTGTCACTTCGGTCCTTTCAGCGTCAACGGCGGCACCTCGGGGGTGGGGAGGCCGAAGATGAGCCCGTAGAAGGCGAGCTCGGCCTCCAGTGCCGCGACGATCGTCTCCTCGCGTCTCCAGCCGTGCTGTTCCCCGGGAAAGGTCAAATAGGCCCACCGGCCGCCGTGCGCGTCCAGGGCCGCGACGAACCGCTCGGCCTGGCCCGGGTCGACGATGGCGTCCTCCAGGCCGTGCAGCAGCAGCGCGGGCCCGGACGCCTGGTGGGCGTGCAGCGTGGGACAGCGGTCCAGGTAGCGCTGCCGGGTCTCGGGCAGCGGGCCGATCAGCCCGTCCAGGTAGCGGGACTCGAAGTCGTGGGTCTCCCGGGCCCACCCCTCGGGGTCGGTGATCGCGTAGTGCGCGACGCAGCCCCGGAAGGCGTCGCTGTGCACGAGCGCGGCGACCGCCGTCCAGCCGCCCGCGCTGCCGCCCCGGATGGCGAGGCGCTCGGGGTCGGCCAGCCCGGCCGCCGCCAGCCCCCGGGCGACGGTCTCGCTGTCGCGCACGTCCACCACGCCCCAGTTGTGCCGCAGCCGCTCCCGGTAGGCCCGGCCGTACCCGGTGGAGCCTCCGTAGTTGACCTCGGCCACGCCGATGCCCCTGCTGGTGAAGTAGGCGATCGACAGGTCGAACACCAGCGGGCTGGACCCGGTCGGCCCGCCGTGCACGAACATCACGTACGGCGACGGCACGCCCTCGCGCGCGCCGCGCGGCGGGTAGACGACGGCGTGCACGCCGTCGAAGACCATGGCCTCGGGCGTGGGCAGCAGCGCCGGGTCGGGCAGCTCCTTGGCGGGCGAGAGCACCTCGTGGGCACCGGTGTCCAGGTCCACCCGGACCACCTCGAACGGCCGGTGCGTCGTCGTGGCCACGCCCACCACGCGCCGCCCGTCCGGCGAGGCCGACAGGGTGGCGGCCCACCAGCTGTACTCGCCGCCGACGTCGGTGAGCGCGCCGGTGGCCGGGTCGAGCACGCTCAGCCGCTTGACGCCCGCCGTGCCGTGGACGGCGGCGATCCTGTCGCCGGCCAGCGCGAACCAGCGCGAGCCGAGCTTCCAGGCGGCGTCGCCGAACTCCTCCGGGATCGGCGTCAGGTTCTCGGCCGGGCCGCCGTCCACGGGCACCAGATGGATGTTCCACCACCCCGTGGCGTCGGTGACGGCGTACAGCGCGCCGTCGTCGCGCCACTCGGCCTGCGCCACGGACTCCTCCGGGCCGCCGGCCACCACCCGGTACGGGCCGGCGGTGCCGTCCTCGCGCAGCGGCGCCACGCACAGCTCGGTGCCGTCCCACGGCATGTTGGGGTGGTCCCAGCCGATCCAGGCGACCTGCCGTCCGTCGGGGGAGACGCGGGGGTTCATCAGGAAGTGCTGGGCCGTGGCCACCACGCGCGGCTCGCCGCCGGTCAGCGGCACCGCGACCAGGTCGCGCCGGACGCCGGTCTCGCGCACGCACCACACCTCGTCGCCGTGCAGGATCAGGTCGGCGTACCGGGACGGGCCTGGCGGGCTGATCGGCTGGGGCTGGGTGCCGGGGTCGAGCCGGTCGAGGTGGTAGAGCCGCTGGTCCGCCCAGTTGGTGAACACCAGCCCGCCGTCCGGCAGCGCGCGCCAGGAGCGGCCGCCGTACTCGATGACCCGGTTGCGCGCGTTCCAGCCCGGCGGCAGGACGTCGTGCACCTCGCCGTCGGGGGTGCGCCGCACCACGCAGCGCCTGCCGCCCTCGGCGGGGCGCGGCTCGTCCCACCAGACCTCCTCGCCGCCGGGCGCGGGCACGATGTCGGCCCAGACGGGGCGGTCGCCCACGCGGGCGACGTCGGCGGCAGTGACAGCGGACTCGATCACCAGTTGCCCTCTGCGGTCGGGACGGGAAGCGGGACGTCGCGCGGGTGGATGACATGGACGATTCCCCCGCTGCCGGTCGTGCGTAACCACACGTTCTCGAATGCGGCCCGGGGATAGATTCTCTTGACCGTGCCGTCGGTGGGCGCCGCCGGATCGTTGGCGATCACGTCGCCGTCCGGGGTGAACCCGGTGACCACCATCAGGTGGCCGCCGGTGGAGTACCCCGAGCCGGGCAGCTCGCGCTCCCGGAACGACTGCGAGGTGATCACCGGGATGCCGGCGCGGACGAAGCGTTCCAGCTCGGCCAGCGAGCGCAGCCGGGTCACGAAGCCGTCCATGCCGTACCGCCCGGCGTAGGCGACGGCGAACGGCCAGTTGCCCGTGCCCTGGTAGCTGTGGTCGTACATGTCGCGGGCCGCGTGGTCCACGGCCGGGCACGGGTCGGCCGGGTCGACGAAGGACAGCTCGGCCGGGCCGGGGCCCGCGCCCCAGTACTGCAGCACCATGGTCACCGAGGCGGGGCTGCACCAGGAGTCGCCGCCGCCTCCCCACTGCGGGTGGTGGCCGGAGTGGACGCGCTGCGAGCGGGCCGGCACGTCCAGCGCCACGCCGCGCGCCTCGCCCGGCGGACTCACGGCCCCGCCGCCGCGCGCGGGCGGCGCCGAGGCCATCACGCAGGCCGCCCGCACCTCGGCCCCCGCGCCGTGCAGGGTGAGCCGCAGCCGGTAGGCCACGACGGGACGGGCGGCCACGAAGGTGTCCACGGCGACGTCGCCGTCCTGGTCGCCCTGGCCGGGCAGCGAGGAGCGGTGGATGTCCTCCTCGCCCTCGGCCCAGCGGCCCATGTCGTACCACTTGGTCAGCGCGCCGGTCACCGTGCGGGCCCGCAGCTCCACCCGCAGCCACGACCCCTTGGGCGCCGAGGCCGTCCAGGACGGCACCAGCTCGGCCGCGGGGAAGCCGATCTCGCGTTCCTCGGAGGTCCACCGCGTGTAGGGCCAGGTCGTGGCCTCGCCGCCGAACGGGTCCAGGTACCCGGCCACGCCGCTCTCCGCGGGGACCACGGAGGTCCATCGGTGGAGGACGACACGGCTGGGACCGGCGGGCGACGGGGTGACCACCTTGCCGATTGTGGTTCGGGGGTCGCCGGGGCGCATCGGATGGTTTACGTATCGATGATCCACGCGCCCGCGTCCCCTCCCCGCCGTCCCCGCCCCATGGGGGGACACGCCGGAGCATATGGCATCGACGCAGGTCAGGGTGGGTATCGTCAGACTCATGCACGATCTGGCAGACGTGCGGGTCTTCGTCTACCGGTCCTTCGCCGAACGGGGCGGCCCGCCGGTCATCGAAGAGGTCGCCGCCGAGTTCGGCATCGGCGCGGACGAGGCACTCCAGGCGCTGCGCGCCCTGCACGACGCCCACCTCCTCGTGCTCGACGCCGACCGCCGGCGGATCGTCATGGCCCACCCCTGGTCGGCGGTGCCGCTCGGCTTCGTCGTCGCGGGGGAGCGGATGAAGTGGTGGGGCGGCTGCGCCTGGGACTCCTTCGCGATCCCCGCCCTGGCCGGCGAGCCGTGCCTGGTCGCCACCCACTGCCCCGGCTGCGGCAGGGCTCTGGCGCTGGACGTCTGCCCCGACGAGCCGCCCACCGCGGACATGGTGGCCCACTTCCTGGTGCCGATCCCGCGCATGTGGGACGACGTGATGTTCGCCTGCGGGCACCAGTCGCTGTTCTGCGCCGAGGAGCACGTCGGCCGGTGGCTGCGTGAGACGCGCAACCCCCGGGGCGTGCTGCTGGACCTGCGCACTCTCTGGCTGCTGGCGACGCGCTGGTACGCGGGCCGCCTCACCCGCGACTACCGCAGGCGCACCCCGGACGAGGCGCGGGCCCTGTTCCAGGAGCTCGGCCTGTCCGGGCCGTTCTGGGGCGACGACACCCCGCGCGAGCGGCCCGCCGCCGGGACGGGCGGGCTGCCGCGCACCGAGCCCGCCCTGCTGGTCAGGTGCGGGCCCGCGGCCTCTCCGGCCGGCCGCCGGCCGGAGAGGTAGCCGCGGGTCTCAGAGGTAGAGCCCCGTCGTCTCGGGCGGCGCGGGCGGCACGGCGGGCGTCCGCCCCGAGCGCAGGGCGAACAGCTCCGCCAGCGACGCCCCTGCCGCGCCGATCCCCTCGGAGGTGCCGAGCCACGCCGTCGCCTCGTCGTGGGACAGGCGGCCCGCCTCGATCTGGGCCAGGCAGCGCCCCGGGCGCACGACCGCCGGGTGCAGCCGGGACAGTTCCTCGTTGGTGGTCACCGCGACCAGCACGTCCCTGCCCTGGCCGAGCAGCCCGTCGGTCAGGTTGAGCAGCCGCGACAGGCCCTGGCCCGTGGCCTCCTTGGCCTCGGCGCGGATCAGCTCGTCGCAGTCCTCCAGCACCAGCAGGCGCCAGCGGTGCCCGTCGTCGTCGGAGTCGTACCCGACGGCGACCTCCATCAGGTAGCCGGGGTCGGCGAACAGGCGCTCGGGGTCGAGCACGCAGTCCACCTGGCACCAGTCCGCCCACTCGCGTGCCACGGCGCGCATCGCGGTGGTCTTGCCGGTGCCCGGGGGTCCGTGCAGGAGCAGCAGCCGCCCGTCCACGGCCGCGGGCGTCACCCGCATGACGTTCTCCAGGGCGCCGCGCGCGGCCTTGGAGTAGTTGTCCCGGATCGCCGGCCACAGCGGCGCGCTGATCGGCCGCTCGGTGCGCCGCGGCCCGCGGGCCCCGGTCCACCAGAAGCCCATGTCGACGTGGCCCTGGTCGTGCGGCGGCGGCTCGACCGCGTCCTTGGTGCACTCCTCCAGCACCGAGCGGGCGAGCTCGTCGCTGACGGCGGTCACGGTGACCACGGCGGCGCGGTTGCTGAACCTGACGACCCGCAGCGTCCAGCCCTCCCCGCACGCCAGGCGCGAGTCGCGGCCGTCCTGCTCGCGCGCGGCGCGGGTCAGGCGGGCGCGGGCGGGCATCAGCGCGGCGTCGGGCCGTACCCGTTCCAGGCTGGCGGTGCGCGCGTAGGGCTGGTTCCCGTTGGCGAACGGGGACAGCGCGAGCGCGTCGATGACATCGATCGGCGAGTCGCCGTCGTCGAGCCATACCCGCATGGGCAGGGCCTCCGCGGCGGGGAAACGGACCTCCTCCACAATGGACATATATTCATGATTCATGCTGATTGCGGGGGAAGTCCAAACATTTTCTCTCAAAGCTGCGAAAGTTGGTGGCATCGCGAAAGCGACATCCGCCGAACTTCGCATGTGGGCATCAGCATGTGGATAGGGTGGGTGAGATGCGGATTCCGCTCGCCACGGGCTCGGAGGCGCCGGGGGTTTGAGCCGGGGGGGTGAGGACAGGGGTCCGCCGTAGTCAGCAAAGCGCCAGTCCCCCTGGAGATGTCCGTGGCCATCGACATCGTGTCGCGCAAAGACTGGGGAGCCCGTGCCCCACGAGGCTCCTATTCCTCGCTGTCCCGCAACAAAGGCGTCAAGGTGCACTACACCGGCGGCCGGGTCGAGCCGTCGATCGTCGACGACCACGCCCGCTGCGTCGCCATGGTGAAATCCATCCAGAACTTCCACATGGACGGCAACGGCTGGATCGACATCGGCTACAGCATGGTCGCCTGCCCGCACCGCAAGGTCTTCGTCGGACGCGGCCCCGGGCACGTCTGCGCCGCCAACGGCGCGGGCCTCAACACCAACCACTACGCCGTCCTGGCCCTGGTCGGGAACTCCGGCCTCGTCCAGCCCAACGACGACATGCTGCTCGGCGTCCTCGACGCCATCGACTACCTCCGCGAGCACGGCGGCGCCGGGACCGAGGTCAAGGGTCACCGCGACGGCTACTCCACCGACTGCCCCGGCGACGTGCTGTACGCCTGGGTGAAGAAGGGGGCCCCGCGCCCCGGCGGCGGCGAGACGCCCCCGGACAACGGCCCGAAGGAGCACCCGAAGTTCCCCGGCCGGCTGCTGAAGTACCCGCCGATCACCCGCGGCGAGGACGTCCGCACCTGGCAGGCCCAGATGAAGAAGCGCGGCGCGGCCGTCGACGTGGACGGCGCCTACGGTCCCGCCTCCCGCGAGATCTGCCTCGACTTCCAGCGCGAGCAGGGCCTCGACGCCGACGGAGTCGTCGGGAAGCTCACCTGGGACGCCGCCTGGGAGGCCCCGGTCTCCTGAGCCGCGCCCCGCGGGGGTCCCGGCGTCCCGTCCGGTGAGCACACCGCTTACCATCCGGGACATGAGGGTGCAGCCTGAGCAGTTCGACCCGGCCGCCGGGTTCCCGCCCGCCTCGCGGGACGACTGGGCCCGGCTCGCCCTGGGCGTGCTGCGCCGCTCGGGGGCCGAGCCCGGCTCCCCGGAGGAGGCCCTGGCCTCGTTGTCCTTCACGACCTACGACGACGTGACCGTCGCGCCCCTGTACGACGCCGCCGACCTGCCCGCCGGCTCGGGGGTGCCGGGCTTCGCGCCCTACGTCAGAGGCGCCCGGGCGGTGGGCGGCGCGTGGGACGTCCGCCAGCGCCACGCCCACCCCGACCCGGACCTGACGCGCGAGGCCGTGCTCGCCGACCTGGAGAACGGCGTCACCTCGCTGTGGCTGGTCCTCGGCGAGGGCGGCCTGGACCTCGCGCACCTGCCCCGGGCCCTGGGGGGCGTCCACCTCGACCTCGCCCCCGTCGTGCTGGACGCCGGAGCGGGCACGGCCGCCGCCGCGGACGCCTACCTGCGGCTGGCCGCCGGGCGCGGCGTCGCCCCCGCGGGCGGCAACCTCGGCGCCGACCCGCTCGGGCTTCGGGCGCGCACCGGCGCCCCGGTCTCCCTCGACCTGGCGGGGCTCGCCCGCCGCGCCGCCGAGTTCCCCGGGCTGCGTGCCGTCACCGTGGACGCCACCCCCTACCACGACGCGGGCGGCTCCGACGCCGAGGAGCTCGGCTGCTCGATCGCCACCGGCGTCGCCTACCTGCGCGCGCTCACCGACGCGGGCCTCACCGTCGAGCAGGCCCTCGCGCAGATCGAGTTCCGCTACGCCGCCACGGCCGACCAGTTCCTCACGATCGCCAAGTTCCGCGCGGCCCGCATGCTGTGGGCGCGCGTCGCCGAGGCGTGCGGGGCGCCCGGCCACGGCGGGCAGGTCCAGCACGCGGTGACCTCCTCGGCCATGATGACCGCACGCGACCCGTGGGTGAACATGCTGCGCACCACCTTGGCCTGCTTCGGCGCGGGCGCGGGCGGCGCGCGGGCCGTCACCGTCCAGCCCTTCGACGCCCGCCTCGGCCTGCCCGACGCCTTCGCCCGGCGGATCGCCCGCAACACCCACGCCCTGCTGGTCGAGGAGGCCGGCGTCGCCCACGTCGCCGACCCGGCCGGCGGCTCCTGGTACGTCGAGCGGCTCACCGCAGACCTGGCCGCCGCGGCCTGGGACTGGTTGCAGGACATCGAGCGCGCCGGGGGAGCCGGGGCGGCGCTGGAGCGGCTGATCCCCGAGCGGCTGGCCGCCACCTGGGCGCGCAGGTCCCGCGACATCGCCCGCAGGACCTTCCCCGTCACCGGCGTCAGCGAGTTCCCGAACCTCGGCGAGAAGCGCCCGGCCAGGCCCGCGGCGCCCGAGCCCGCGGCGGGCGGCCTGCCCCGGGTCCGCTACGCCGGGGCGTTCGAGGACCTGCGCGACCGCGCCGACCGCGCCGAGCCCCGGCCGCGGGTCTTCCTGGCCACGATCGGCCCGGTGGCCGCCCACACCGCGCGGGCGTCCTTCGCCGCCAACCTCTTCGAGGCCGGCGGCCTGGCCACGGTCGCCGGCGGGCCGCGGACCGACCCGGCCGAGATCGCCGAGGAGTTCCGCCGCAGCGGCGCCGCCGTCGCGTGCCTGTGCTCCAGCGACCGCCTGTACGCCGAGCACGCCGCCCCGGTGGCCGCCGCGCTGCGCCGGGCGGGCGCCACGCGCGTCTGGCTGGCGGGCAAGGGCGATCACGAGGGCGTGGACGCGGTGCTGCACGCCGGGTGCGACGCGCTGGACGTGCTGCACGCCACCTTCGACGACCTGGGAGTGGCCCCATGATCCCCGACTTCACCAAGGTCGCGCTGACCGGCGGGGGACCGGCCCCGGCGGGCGCGGACGCCTGGGCGTCCGCCGTCCAGGAGCAGACCGGCAAGAGCCCCGCCGACCTGGTCTGGGACACCCCCGAGGGCATCGCCGTCAAGCCCCTCTACACCGCCGACGACCTGGACGGGCTGGGCTTCCTGTCCACCTACCCCGGCGCGCCGCCCTTCCTGCGCGGCCCCTACCCGACGATGTACGTCACCCAGCCGTGGACGATCCGCCAGTACGCGGGGTTCTCCACGGCGGAGGAGTCCAACGCCTTCTACCGGCGCAATCTGGCGGCCGGGCAGAAGGGGCTGTCGGTGGCGTTCGACCTGGCCACGCACCGCGGTTACGACTCCGACCACCCGCGGGTGGCGGGCGATGTGGGCATGGCGGGGGTGGCGATCGACTCGATCTACGACATGCGGCGGTTGTTCGACGGCATCCCGCTGGGTGAGATGTCGGTGTCGATGACCATGAACGGGGCCGTGCTGCCGATCCTGGCGCTGTACATCGTGGCGGCCGAGGAGCAGGGGGTGGCGCCGGAGGAGCTGACCGGGACCATCCAGAACGACATCCTCAAGGAGTTCATGGTCCGCAACACCTACATCTACCCGCCCGGCCCCTCGATGCGGATCATCTCCGACATCTTCGCCTACACCTCGCGGCGGATGCCGAAGTTCAACTCGATCTCCATCTCGGGCTACCACCTGCAGGAGGCCGGGGCCACCTGTGACCTGGAGCTGGCCTACACCCTGGCGGACGGCCTGGAGTACCTGCGGGCCGGGGTGGCGGCCGGGCTGGACGTGGACGCCTTCGCGCCGCGGCTGTCGTTCTTCTGGTGCGTCGGGATGAACTTCTTCATGGAGGTCGCCAAGCTGCGCGCCGCCCGCCTGCTGTGGGCGGGCCTCGTCAAGGGCTTCGGCGCCGAGAACCCCAAGTCGCTGTCGCTGCGCACCCACTGCCAGACCTCCGGCTGGTCCCTGACCGCGCAGGACGTGTTCAACAACGTGGTGCGCACCTGCGTCGAGGCGATGGCCGCCACCCAGGGGCACACCCAGTCGCTGCACACCAACGCCCTGGACGAGGCGCTCGCCCTGCCCACCGACTTCTCCGCCCGCATCGCCCGCAACACCCAGCTGTTGTTGCAGCAGGAGTCCGGCACCACCCGCGTCATCGACCCCTGGGGCGGCAGCGCCTACGTCGAACGGCTGACCTACGAGCTGGCCCGCCGCGCCCACGGCCACATCCAGGAGGTCGAGGCGGCGGGCGGCATGGCCAAGGCCATCGACGCGGGCCTGCCCAAGCTGCGCATCGAGGAGGCCGCCGCGCGCACCCAGGCGCGCATCGACTCCGGCAGGCAGCCGGTGATCGGCGTCAACAAGTACCGCGCCGGCTCCGACGAGGACATCGAGGTGCTCAAGGTCGACAACTCGGCCGTGCGCGCCCGGCAGCTCGCCAAGCTGCGCCGCCTGCGCGAGGAACGGGACGAGCGGGCGTGCCGGGAGGCGCTGGAGGCCCTCACCCGGGGCGCCGCCGGGGACGCCAACCTGCTGGCCCTGGCCGTGGAGGCCGCCCGCGCCAAGGCCACCGTCGGCGAGATCTCCGAGGCCCTGGAGAAGGTCTTCGGACGGCACGCCGGGCAGGTCCGTACGATCAGCGGGGTGTACCGCGAGGAGGCCGGCGACGCCGCCGGAGTCGAGAAGGTCAGGGCCGCCTGCGCGGCGTTCGCCAGGGACGAGGGACGCCGCCCGCGCATCCTGGTCGCCAAGGTCGGCCAGGACGGGCACGACCGGGGGCAGAAGGTGATCGCCACCGCCTTCGCCGACCTCGGCTTCGACGTGGACGTGGGCCCGCTGTTCCAGACCCCCGCCGAGGTCGCCCGCCAGGCCGTCGAGGCCGACGCCCACATCGTCGGCGTCTCCTCGCTGGCCGCCGGGCACCTGACGCTGGTGCCCGCGCTCCGCGACGAGCTGGCCGCGCTGGGCCGCGACGACATCATGATCGTCGTGGGCGGGGTGATCCCGCCGGGCGACTTCGCCGCGCTGCGCGAGGCCGGCGCCGCCGCCATCTTCCCGCCCGGCACCGTCATCGCCGACGCCGCGCTGGACCTCCTGCGCGACCTGTCCACCCGGCTGGGCCATGCCGGCGCTTGAGTCCTACGTCCAGGGGGTGCGCGAGGGGTCCGTCGGCTGGATCGCGCGGGCGATCACCCTGGTCGAGTCCACCCGCGCCGACCACCGGGCCCTCGCCCAGCGGCTCCTGGTCGAGCTGACCCCCCTGTCCGGCAAGGCCCGCAGGATCGGGATCACCGGCGTGCCCGGCGTGGGCAAGTCGACGTTCATCGACGCCCTCGGCGTCCACCTCACCGGGCAGGGCCTGCGCGTCGCGGTCCTGGCCGTGGACCCGTCCTCGACGCGGACCGGCGGCAGCATCCTCGGCGACAAGACCCGCATGGCCCGCCTGGCCGCCGACCCGGACGCGTTCATCCGCCCCTCGCCGACCTCCGGCACGCTCGGCGGCGTCACCAAGGCCACGCGCGAGGCCATGGTCGTGGTCGAGGCGGCCGGCTTCGACGTCGTCCTGGTCGAGACCGTCGGGGTCGGGCAGTCCGAGACCGCCGTCGCCGACATGGTGGACACCTTCCTGCTGCTCACCCTCGCCCGCACCGGCGACCAGCTCCAGGGCATCAAGAAGGGCGTGCTGGAGCTGGCCGACGTCATCGCGGTCAACAAGGCCGACGGCCCGCACGAGATGGACGCGCGCAAGGCCGCCAGGGAACTGGCCGGCGCGTTGCGGCTGCTGCGCGCCGGGGGCGGCGGCTGGGACATCCCCGTGCTCACCTGCAGCGGGATGGAGGGCGCCGGGCTGCCCGAGCTGTGGGACACGATCGTGCGCCACCAGGACCGGCTGGAGGCGTCCGGCGCCCTGGCCGACAAGCGCCGCCGCCAGCAGGTCGGCTGGACCTGGACGCTGGTCCGCGAACGCCTCCTCGCCCGGCTCCTGGACCACCCGAAGGTCGCCGCGCTCGGGGCGGAGGTCGAGCGCGAGGTCCTGGAGGGCACGCTGACCCCGTCCCTGGCCGCCGACCGCCTGCTCGCCGCCTTCGGCCTCGACCCCGAGCCGCCCGCCTCCTAGAGGGCGACGCGGTCCCATCGGGCCCGGTCCTATCGGTACAGAAGCGTACGGGCCGTCCGGCGGCGCGGCGGTTACTCGCGTGGGTACGGCGGTCACTCGCGGGAGGAGAAAGCTCCTCCGTGGGCGGGCGCCGCGCCATCTGGATGACACAGGGGTGTCACTATGGCGACACACTCTGTCACGGAGGTGCGCATGAGCCAGGAGCCGACGCGGCCGGACGCCGCGACGCGGGCGCCCGGGGACGACGGCCCGCCGCCCGCCGGATGCCACGGCGCGGCCGAGGCGCTCTCCGCGTACGCGCGGGCCGTCGGCCTGTGCGGCACGGTGGGGGAGGAGAGGTTCTTCCGTGCCGCCTTCAGCCGTGCGCGGCGCTGGGAGCACGGCGAGATCGCGGTGGGCTGCGGCGAGGGCGGCGAGCAGCGCGCCCGGGTCCTGGAGGTCGACGCCGACGAGGTGCTGCGCGACGCCCTCGGCGAGGAGCCGCCGCTCCCGCCCCTGCCCGTGCCCGCGGCCCCGGCGGCCTCCTGACCCGCGCGGGGAGCGGTCCCCGGCGTCCCGTCCAAGGTCATATAGGATGGCGGCCATGTGCCTGCCCGCCGACGCTCCGGGCATCTCCTCCGCCGCGCCCGGGCGCGCCCGCCGTCCCGAGGAGCGCGACACGCCGTGCTCTTTGCCGGCGCGCCGCTCCACGGCGATCGACGAGAAGGGCGGGGCCCGGCCGTGGTGAACAAGGTCTTCACGGTCGAGGAGGCTCGGGGCCTCATGCCCGAGCTGCTGCGCCGCGCCGCCCTGCTGATCGGCATCCGCGCCGACCTGGCCGAACTCGGCCACGACCTCGCCGCCACGGGGCGCTCCCACCTCGGGGGCATCCCCGAGGCCAAGGCGATGGAGGCGCGCGTCGCCGAGGTCCTCGGCTGGTTCGACGAGCAGGGCATCGAGGTCAAGGGCGTCGCGCCGCTGCTCGCCGACTTCCCCGCCGTGCTGTCCGGCGAGTCGGTCCGCCTGTGCTGGATCGAGGGCGAGACCGCGCTCGGCTGGTACCACCGCAGCGACCTGGGCTTCCCCGGCCGGCGTCCCTTACCCTGACCCGGGGGCGGAGGTGAATAGGGGCCGCTCGTGGGACTGTGAGTGGCCCCTGTGGGCACTAACCAGGGCATGTGGAGGGTCATGACCGAGCGCACGCCGATCAGGAAGAGGCTCGGCGCCGTGGACCGGCGCCTGTTCAGATCGGTCGCCGACGCGCACCTGCCCGGCTTCGACCGCGTGCTGCCCCGCCTGTCGCGCGCGGCCGACAACTCCCTGCTGTGGGCGGGGGTCGCGGGCGCTCTGGCGCTGACCGGACGGCGGCGGATGCGCCGGGCGGCCACCCGCGGCCTGCTGGCCATCAGCCTCGCCAGCCCCGTGGTCAACCTGCTCGGCAAACAGGCGTTCGCGCGCAACCGTCCGTCCATCGTGGACTTCCCGCTGGCACGGCTCGGCAAGATGCCCTCCTCCCACTCGTTCCCCTCCGGCCACTCGGCCTCGGCCGCCGCGTTCGCCGCGGCCGTGGCGATGGAGGCCCCCGCACGGGTCGCCGTGCCCGTCGCGGTCACCGCCGGGGCCGTCTGCTTCTCCCGCGTGTACACCGGCGTCCACTACCCCGGCGACGTGCTCGCCGGCGTCGCGCTGGGCCTCACCGCCGCGCTGGTCACCACGCGCCTGTGGCCGGGCCAGACCGTGGACGGCGACGCCCGGGTCGCCGCGACCGCGCCGCTCATCGACCTCGACCCCGACGGCGAGGGCGTGGTGGCCGTCGTCAACGACGCCGCGGGCCGCGACCCCGGCACCGCGTCCGCCGTCGCCAAGGTGCTCCCCAAGGCGGAGGTCATCGAGGTCCAGCCCGGCGAGGAGCTGATGGACCGGTTGCGCGAGGCCGCGGGCCGGGCGCGCGTGCTGGCCGTGGCGGGCGGCGACGGCACGATGAACTGCGGCGCGCAGGTCGCCATCGAGCACGGCCTCCCGCTGCTGCCCATCCCCGCGGGCACCTTCGACCACTTCGCCCGCACCCTCGGCCTGGAGACCATCCAGGAGGCCGTCGCCGCCTACCGCGCCGGGCACGTGGTCGCGGTCGACGTCGGCGAGGTGGCGGGGAAGGTGTTCCTCAACACCGCCAGCCTCGGCATCTACCCGCTGCTGGTGGACCGCCGCGAGCACTGGGAGAAGCGCATCGGCAAGTGGCCGGCGCTGGTGCTGGCCATGGCCGACGTGCTCATGCACGACCGCCGACCCCAGGAGATGCTCGTGGACGGCGTGCGGCGCCGCGTGTGGCTGCTGTTCGCGGGCAACTGCGCCTACGAGTCGCGCGGGGTCGCGCCCACGCGCAGGAACCGCCTGGAGGACGGCGTCCTTGACCTCAGGCTGCTCACCGCCGCCTCGCGGCTGCCCCGGCTGCGGGCGCTGGCGAGCACGGTGCTCGGCAGCGCCGGGCTGTCGCGCCACTACTTCCAGTGGCGGGCCGACACCGTCCACGTCGCGCCCCTGGTGACGGGGGAGCGGCGGGTCCGCGCGGGCGGCGCGGCGGAGGAGGAACTGAGGCTGGCCCGCGACGGAGAGACCTTCACCGCCACGGGGCCGCTCGTCCTCAGCAAACGGCCGAGATCCCTCCTGGTTTTCCGCCCTATCGAGTGACCTGCCGGTTTTGACGGCATGCGCGGGCATGCGAGGCTGACATACGAACTTGACGCCCTTGGTGAAGCTCGTCGATCATGTCCGGATGAGCGCCCATCGGCGGGCTCCCGCCGCGCTTGCCGCGACCCTCTCCCTGGCGACGGCCCTGGCCGCCTGCACCACCGGCGGGCCTTCCGCGCCCGCCGCGTCCGGAGCCGCTGGCTCCTCGGGCTCCTCGGCCGCCGCCAGCCCCGCGCCGGACCTCGCCGGCGCCTACCGCGAGACCCTCAGGTCCGCGGCCGACCCGCTCGGATCCGCCCTCGACGGCCTGCCCAAGGCGCGCACGCTGAAGTCGCTGGACCAGCGGCTCGAACGCGCCCAGGGCGCGGCGAGCGACGCCGTGGAACGCCTCGGCGCCGCCACCCCGCCCCCCGAGGTCGGCGCCGAGCACTCCGACTACCTCGCCGCGCTGCGCGGCCTCGACGGCGACCTCGGCACGCTGCGCGACGCCGTCGCCGGGCACGAGCTGTGCGCGCCCTCGGCCGTCCTCGCCCGGCTCGGCGGGACGGACGGCTACGGCGCGGTCAGGGACGCGGGCGGCGAACTCGCCGCCAAGGGCGACTACCCGGCCGACGTCGCCCGGCTGAAGACGCCCAAGGAGCAGTCCCGGCGGCTGGCCAACGGCGCGTTCATCCGCCGGGGGCCCCGCGGCGGCCTCGGGCACCTGATCGTCAAGAACGGCGCGACGTCCGACACGGTGATCAGCGTGGTGCGCGGCAAGAGCGCCGTCACCCGCTTCTACATCCGCAAGGGCAAGAACGTCACGGTCACCGGCGTGCCGGACGGCACCTACAAGGTCTACTACACCAGCGGATCCGACTGGGACCGGCGCACGCGCGCCTTCACGCGCGACTGCGCGTTCAAGAAGTTCGGCAAGGACCTGGCGTTCAGGACCCGGCGCACCGCCACGTACATCCAGCCCATGTCCTGGAGCATCACGCTGCGCCCCGTCGTCGGGGGCAACGTCCGCAGCGTCGAGGTGGACCCGGAGGACTTCCCGGGCGGCTGACCCCGGCGCCCGCTCGTCGGGGCGGGCGCACGGGAGCGGGACGCCGCCGGAGGTACGGCACCGGCGCGGATGCGCCGGTGCGTCGCGCCGTGCCCCGCCCGCGGGTCAGCTCGAGAACAGCATGCCCACCCAGCTGCGCTGGTGGTGGCCCCGGTGGTGTCCGTGGTGGGGGCTGCCCCACGCCGGGCCGCCGTGCGCGGGGGGCGGCGGCGGAGGCGCGGAGTAGGTCTGCTGCGCCCACTGGTTCTCGATCCTGGACAGGGTCTCCAGCTCGCCGTAGTCCAGGAAGATGCCGCGGCAGTTGTCGCACTGCTCGATGTGGACGCCGTTGCGATCGAAGGTCCGCATGGTACCGCTGCACTTGGGGCAACGCATCGAGTCGTTCTCCTTCAGGCTGGACTCAGGCGACCCTACCGCGCGGCGGCGGCTTGGGTGATCCTCTCGCAGGAGGAGACGAGGGCCCGCTCGACCTCGTCGAGAGGACGGCCCTCCGCGCCCGCCGCCGCCACCGCCGTGGCCGCCAACTGCACCGTCAACGCGCGGGCCGGCACGTCCAGTTCCCGCCACGGATCCCCGGCGGGCACGGCGTTTCCGCCCGCGTCGAGGTAGGCGCCGAGGAACCGTTCCCACAGATCCGGGGACAGCAGACCGGTGGCGTACCAGGCGGCGGGACGCGCCAGGTCCCAGGTGGCCACGCCCACCCCCAGGTCGTCCACGTCGATGAGCACCCACGCGCCGCGATGGCGCACGATCTGCCCGAGATGCCAGTCGCCGTGCGTCAGCGCCCGCGGCCCCGCACCCCGCGCGGCGGGGACGAGACCGGAGGCGGCGCGGGCCTCGCGCGGCAGCGTGGCGAAGGCGGCGCGGATCACGGCCACCGGCCCCGCGTACGCCTGCCCCGGCCCGTCGAGTTCGTCCAGCAGCGCGACGGCGCGGGCGACGCGCGCCGGGCCGCCGGCCGGCGGCAGCGCGCGCGCCGGCGGCGCGCCGTCCCCCGGTGCCGCGGACAAGCCGTCCAGGGGCGTGGCGTGCAGGCGGGCCAGCAGCACGGCCGCCGCCTCCCACGGCGCGCCGTCCGGGTCGGCCGGATCGACCGGCTCGCCCGCCGGCCACACGGTGACGGGCCGGCCGGCGACGTGCTCGACGCGCGGCGAGACCGGGGGCAGCAGCACGCCGGGCAGTGCCGCGGCGACGCGCAGCCGTGCCGCCAGCGCCGTCTCGTCGGTGTCCCGCGGATGCGCCTTGACCACCAGGTCGCCGGCGCGCACCACGGTCACCTTGGTGTTCTTGAGCACCGTCCACGGGCCCTCGCCCGCGAGGGCCGCGAGGGACCCGGCCAGGGTGGAGGTCAACGCGCCTTCGCCGGTCACCGGTCCAATCTACGTCGCGGTCATAAGGTGGTGACCATGAAAATTGGCTTCGGGGTACCGGTTTCGGGTCCGTGGGCGACGCCCGCGAACATGGTCCGTGTCGCGCGGCGGGCGCAGGAGCTCGGCTACGCGTCGCTGTGGGCGTTCCAGCGGCTTCTCTATCCCGTGGGTCATCCGATGGGCCCGGTCTACCGCTCGGTACAGGACCCGATCGTCACGCTGTCGTACCTCGCGGGCGTCACCGAGGACATCCGGCTCGGCCTCGCGATCGTCAACCTGCCGTTCTACTCCCCGGCGCTGCTGGCCAAGCAGCTCGCCACGCTGCAGGACGTCTCGGGCGGGCGCCTGGACGCCGGGCTCGGCCTCGGGTGGCTGGCGGAGGAGTTCACCGCCTCGGGCGCTCCCATGGCCGCGCGCGGGCGCAGGGCGGTGGAGTTCCTTCAGGTGCTGCGGCGGTTCTGGGCCGAGGACGTCGTCTCGCACAAGGGCGAGTTCTACGAGGTGCCGCCCGTGCACATGGACCCCAAGCCCCGGCCGGCCCCGCCGCCCGTGCTGCTCGGCGGGACCGCCGAGCCGGCGCTGCGCCGCGCGGGCGAGCTGGCCGACGGCTGGATCAGCTCCAGCCGCACCGACCTGTCCGCCATCCAGGACCAGATCCAGGTCATCAAGGACGCCGCCCGGGCGGCGGGCCGCGATCCGGAGTCGCTGCGCTTCATCTGCCGGGGCTCCACCAAGGTGCGCGAGGCCGGACTGCCCGGCCGTCCCATGCTCACCGGCTCGCTCGACGAGATCCGCGGCGACGTCGAACGCCTCGCCACCACCGGCCTGACCGAGCTGTTCCACGACCTCAACTTCGACCCCGAGATCGTCGCTCCGGGCACCGACCCCGCCGAGTCCATGCGCCGCGCCGAGGAGGCCCTCACGGCCCTGGCCCCGTCCTGACCCTCGATCTCGTCCCGCGCCGGCCCGTCGTGACCGCGACGGGCCGGCACCGCTCTGGCCGCGGCCATGGTCAGGGGAGGGTCTTGGCGATGATCGCGTTCACCGTCCTGACGACGGTCTCCCGCTGCGGCGGGGTGCCGGTGCGGTCGGCGAACAGGTGGTGGGTGGCGCCGATCAGGGTGGGGGCCAGGGTCTCGACGTCGGCGTCGGGGGTGAGGCGGCCGAGGGCGCGTTCCGCGGTGAGGTAGGAGCCGATCATGGCCGCGGCCTCGGCCAGGAGGGGGATCCCGGAGGGCCAGGTGCGGCGCAGGCGGGCGCGCAGCTCGTCCCGGAAGATGATGAGAGGGACGATGGCCACGGCGACCGAGTCGAACAGGTCCGTCAGGGCGTCGGTGAGGTTGCCGGCGACGGTGCCGGTCCCCGCGGCCTCCAGCAGGGCGAACGCCTGAGGGGCCATGCGGCCGGCGCGGTCGAGCACGAACTCGGCGAGGAAGCCGTCGAAGTCGTCGAAGTGCCGGTGCAGGACGCCTTTGGCGCAGCCCGCCTCCGTGGTGACGGCCCGGCTGGTCAGCGCGCTCGGCCCGTCGCGCAGCAGCACGCGTTCCGCCGCGTCGAACAACTGCTCCCTGACGTCGCGGATGGCCACGCCCGTCGGCATGGTGGATCCCTCATTCCCTTGGCGTGCGGCCCACGCGGTTGTCGAGTGGGCATGTGCCCACTATGGTGGGCGCATGCCCACTATACCTTCGGAGCAAGAGCCTCCCCAGCAGCTGCACCGGTTGCGGCAGGTCGCGGAGTCCTTCGGCGCGGACGCCGAACGCTACGACCGGGCCCGCCCCAGCTACCCCGGCGCCATGGTGGCCCGGATCGTCGCCGCCAGCCCCGGACCCGACGTCCTCGACGTCGGCTGCGGCACCGGCATCTCGTCCCGGCTGTTCCAGGCGGCCGGGTGCCGGGTGCTCGGCGTCGACGCCGACGCGCGGATGGCCGAACTGGCCCGGCGCAACGGACTGGAGGTCGAGGTCGCGACGTTCGAGGCGTGGGACCCCGCCGGGCGGGAGTTCGACGCGGTCGTCGCCGGGCAGGCGTGGCACTGGGTGGACGCGGTCGCGGGCGCCGCCAAGGCGGCGGAGGTGCTGCGGCCAGGCGGCCGGCTGGCGGTGTTCTGGAACGTGGCCGAGCCCCCCGCCGACCTGGCGGAGCGGTCCGCCGAGATCTACCGGCGCGTGCTGCCCGACCTGCCGCACGACGCGGCGACGTCCCCGATGGACGCCTACGGGGCGATGGCCGCCAAGGCGGCGGACGGGATACGGCAGGCGGGCGCGTTCGGCGACCCGGAGGAGTGGCGGTTCCCCTGGGAGCAGCACTACACGCGCGACGAGTGGCTCGACGTCCTGCCCACCCACGGCTTCCACACCCGGCTCCCCCCGGACCTCCTCCAGGAACTCCTCACCGCCACCGGCGCCGCCATCGACGCGGCCGGCGGCGCCTTCACCATGCGCTACACCACCCTGACCCTCACCGCCTCCCGCCCCACCCCCTGACCCCGGCCCCTGACCCCGCCGCACAATCCCATGCGGCACGGAGGTCTCCGGCCTCCGGGCTGCGTGGCTCGCCGGCGCGCGGTCATGGGTGGGATCGCGGTGCCTGGCCACGACGGTGCCGCACGGGTGGGTTCGACACACCTCAGCCATCAGAAATCATCTGACACTTGACCGCGCCGTACAGCCGGTCATCCAGACGACTCCGCAGGATGATCGAACTGACCTAGCCCTCCCGCGCGGCGCCGTCGTGGCGGATCACCGTGAGCCCACTCAAGAGGCACGTGAAGCCCGGAGGAGTCGTGGCGGGTGAGGCGCGACGGATCCCACGGCCGCCGGCTGGGACGCCGCCTTCCCCGTCGGCCGACCCCGGTTGGGGGCCGGCCGATGCGGACGTACATGCTTTTACCAGGACACTCTTGTCAGCTCTCAAAGTGTATGCAAAAGTGTGCTCACTTCGAGAGGAGGTGGCCGTGGGCAGGGTCATGGCCGGGAGCCCGCTGTACGACGAGGTCGTGCAATGGATGGACATCGAGGCCGAGTTGCTCGATGAGTACCGGGAGCGCGAGTGGCTCGAAGGCATGGTGAGCCAGGAGGTCGTCTACCAGGTGCCGTTGCGCCAGACCGTCGAGCGCGCCCGGGGCACCGGGTTCGTGGACGGGGTCTACCACCTGGACGAGACCTACGGATCCCTGAGGAGCCGGGTCGCGCGGAACGAGACCGCGTACGCGTGGGCGGAGGACCCGCCATCCCGGATCAGGCATTTCGTGACCAACATCCGCGCCTCCGAGGACGGCGACGCGATCGGCGTGCGGAGCAACCTCCTGATCTTCAGGACCCGCCAGGAGCAGACGCAGCCGCAGCTGCTGTCCGGCGAGCGCCGTGACGTGCTGCGCCGCGAGGACGGCGTGCTGAAGCTCTACCGCCGCCGGGTCCTGCTCGACCTGACGGTGATCGGCACCCACAACCTGTCCATCTTCTTCTGAGGTCCCGAGGAGCAACCCCGATGACGATCACTGGGCCCACGAGGGCGGACGCGCTCCTCGACGCGCTGGACCGCGGCCTTCCCCACGGCGAGATCCCGGTCGGCCTGTTCGGCAACCAGGAGATCTACGACCGCGAGCTGCGGCGGCTGTTCGGCCGCTGCTGGGTCTTCCTGGCCCACGAGTCGGAGATCGAGGCCAAGGGCGACTACGTGCTGCGCAAGATCGGTGAGGACAGCTTCATCGTGATCCGCGACGAGCACGGCGGGATCAACGTCCTGTTCGACGCCTGCCGCCACCGCGGCGTGCAGGTCTGCCGCTCCGACTCCGGCAACACCTCCCACTTCCGCTGCCCGTACCACGGCTGGACGTACAACACCAAGGGCGACCTGGTCGGCGCGCCGCTGTGGCGCAACGCGTTCGGCGGCATGCCCAAGGAGGGCAACGGCCTCACCAAGGCGGCCAAGGTGGCGTCCTACCACGGGCTGGTCTTCGCCACGCTGGACCCCTCGGCGCCCCCGCTGGAGGAGTACCTCGGCGGCATGGCCTGGTACCTGGACCTGCTGTTCGGCCTCAACGAGCACGGCATGGAGATCGTCGGAGCGCCGCAGCGCTTCGTCATCGACGCGAACTGGAAGTCCGGCAGCGACAACTTCGCCGGCGACGACTACCACCTCGGCACGCTGCACCGTTCGGTGTGGGAGATCGGCGCCTTCCCGGTGCCGTTCCGCGAGAACATGATGGGCTACCACGTCCAGGCCGCGCCGGGGCATTCGCTGTCGTTCTCGATGGCCCCCACCGAGGACGAGCCGGGCCCCAAGTTCTTCGGCTTCCCCGAGGAGCTCGTCGCCACGTTCGACACCAGCCGGATCAGCGCGCACCAACTCGACATCGCCCGCCGCTCGCGCGTCATGGTCGCCAACGTCTTCCCGAACTTCTCGATCCTGGCGCTGCCGATGACCGAGGACGGCGCCCACCACCCGCCGACCGGCGTGGTGACGATCCGCACCTGGCAGCCGCACGGCGTCGGCCAGGTCGAGATCTGGAACTGGTTCTGCGTCTACAAGAACATGACGCCCGCGCAGAAGGACCGGGCGTACCGGGCCGGGCTCGGCACGTTCTCCATGGGCGGCGCGTTCGAGATGGACGACACCGAGCCGTGGATCACCGTCAGCCGCACCGGCCGCTCGGTCGCCGCCGACCTGCTCGACTTCAAGCTCAACTACCAGATGGGCATGCCGGGCGTCGGCATCGCCAAGCCGGTCGAGGACTGGCCCGGCCCCGGCATCTCCTACTGGACCCGGTACGAGGAGGGCGTGCAGCGCAACCTCTACCGCTTCTACGGCGACATGATGCGCGCGGAGCCGGGCGCCTGGCCGAAGTTCTCCTTCGATGACTGAGGTCCCCGCGGGCCTCGGCGGCCGGCTGACGCCGGGCGCGCGGCCGGCCGTGGTGGTCGTGGACCTGATCAACGGGTTCACCGACCCGGCCTGCCCGCCGGGCGCCGACCTCGGCGAGGTCGTGGCCGCCACCGCCCGGCTGCTCGCCCACGCCCGCGCCCGGGGCTGGCCGGTGTTCTTCACCACCATCTCCTACGCGCCCGGGGAACCGGACAGCCTGGTCTGGCTGCGCAAGATGCCCGCGCTGGCCGCGCTCGCCGAGGGCACCCCCTGGGTGGAGGTCGACGCGCGGCTCAAGGGCGGCGAGCCGGTCCTGGTGAAGAAGCAGGCGTCGGCGTTCCACGGCACCGGCCTGGCCGCGCTCCTGGCGGAGAGCGGCGCGGACACCCTCGTCGTGACCGGCGCGACGACCTCCGGGTGCGTCCGCGCCACCGTCATCGACGCCTGCGCGCTCAACTACCCCGTCTTCGTCCCCGCCGAGTGCGTCGGCGACCGGCAGGCGGGCCCGCACGCGGCGAATCTGTACGACATCGACGCCAAGTACGCCGACGTGATCGGGCTCGAGGAGGTGATGGCGCTGTGGAGCTGACGGGGGAGACCAGGCTGTTCACCCGGGAGCCCATGGACCTCGCCGCCGAGCTGGCCGCCGGCACCTACGGGCCGGTGATCCGCGACGACCTGATCGCCGAGATCGAGGCCGCCGGCCTGCGGGGACGCGGGGGCGCGGGGTTCCCCGCGCACGTCAAGTGGCGCGCGGTCGCCGCCAACCCCGGGCCGCGCGTGGTCGTGGCCAACGGGGAGGAGGGCGAGCCCGCCTCCCGCAAGGACCGCTGGCTGCTGACCCACCGCCCCCACCTCGTCCTGGACGGCCTGCTGCTGGCCGCGCGGGCCGTCGGCGCCGCCAGGGCCGTCGTCTACCTCTCCCACGCCGACACGGTCGCCGCGGTCGAGGCGGCGCTGGCCGAGCGCCCGCCCGCCATGCCGGTGGACGTCCACGTCGTCGCGCCCACCTACGTCGCGGGGGAGGAGAGCGCCGCCTGCCGGTCCATCGGCGGCGGCCCCGCGCTGCCGCTGGCCAAGCCGCCGCGGGTCTGCGACGCGGGCGTGGACGGCCGTCCGACGCTCGTCTCCAACGTCGAGACGCTGGCGCACGCCGCCTGGATCGCCCGGCACGGCGCCGCCGCGTACCGGGGGCAGGGCACGCCGGGCTCGCCGGGCACCACGCTGGTCACGCTGTCCGGCGCGGTCGCGGCCCCGGGCGTGTACGAGGTCCCGTTCGGGCCGACCCTCGCCGAGCTGTTCGACGTGGCAGGAGGGTTCACCGGCACCCCGGCCGGGTTCGTGATGGGCGGCTGGTTCGGCGGACTGCTCGGCCCCCGGCACACCGGCCTGCGCGTCACCTACGAGGACGTGCGGGCCGCCGGGTCTGGCCTCGGCTGCGGCGCCGTCACCGCCCTCGCCGCCGACCAGGACCCGCTCGCCGTCGCCGCCGAGATCACCGCCTGGTACGCCGCCGAGTCGGCCGGGCAGTGCGGCGTGTGCGTCCGGGGCACCGCCGCCATCAGGGACGCCTTCGCCGCCCTCCGGGACGGCGCCGCGTCCGCAAAGGACCGGGCCGACCTGGCCCGCTGGGGGGAGACGCTGCCCGGCCGGGGCGCGTGCGCGTTCCTCGACGGCGCGGCCGGGTGGGCCAGGACCGTCCTCACCGAGTTCGAGGGAGTCACGATATGAAGGCGTTCGTCGACGCGACCAAGTGCAACGGCTACGGCACCTGCGCCGAGCTCGCGCCCACGCTCATCCAGCTCGACGACTGGGGCTACGCCTCGGTCATCGGCGACGGCACGGTGACGGACGAGGCCACGGCCCGCGCGGCCGCCGCGTCCTGCCCCGAGTGCGCGATCACCCTCCAGGACTGACCGTGGACCTCGGACTGAAGGACCAGGTCGCGCTGGTCACCGCCGCGAGCCGCGGCATCGGCGCCGCGATCGCCGCGCGGCTCGCCGACGAGGGCGCCACCGTCGCCGTCGCCGCCCGCGCCCCGCAGGCCGGGCCCGGCCAGGCGGCCTACCCGGTGGACCTGTCGGACGCCGCGGCCGTCGACGCCCTCGTCCCGCGCGTGGTCGCCGACCACGGGCGGCTGGACGTCCTGGTGGTGAACACCCCCGGGCCGCGCATCCTGCCGTTCCTCGACACCACCGCCGGCGACTACGCGACCGCCTACGACCTGCTGGTCCGCCCGGCGGTCCAGCTCGCCACGGCGGGCGCCCGGGTCATGGCGGAGCGGGGCGGCGGGTCGATCCTGTTCGTCACCTCCACCTGGGTGAGGCAACCCGCGCCCGGCGGCGTCCTGTCGGCCACCATGCGCGCGGCCATATCGGCGCTGTCCAAGCAGATGTCGATGGAGCTCGCCCCGCACGGGATCCGCGTCAACCAGCTCATGCCCGGCGCCACCGGCACCGACCGGATGCGCGCCATCACCACCGCCAAGGCCGCCGCCAACGGCACCACCGAGGACGAGGAGGTCGCCAAGGTCGTCTCGGCCATCCCCCTGGGCCGCTGGGCGGAGCCGGAGGAGATCGCGCGGGCCGCCGCCTACCTGGTCTCGCCCGCCGCCGCCTTCGTGACCGGCGCGGCCTTCGCGGTCGACGGCGGCGCCATCCGCTCAACCCTCTAACCGAAGGAGCATCAGAAGAATGCCGAAGACCCTGCGCGAACTCTTCGTCGACCAGTACGGCCTGTGCAAGCTCACCTCGTCGGAGACGGTCGCGGTCATCTCCGAGCTGGGGCAGAAGACCGAGTACGCCGAGGCGGCCGTCGCCGCCGCCCGCGACCTCGGCGCCGGCGCCCTCGTGCTGACCGCCTCCAGCCTGTCCAACCCGATGCTGCCCCCCTACGAGGCCGACGGGCGGGAGGTCGCCGCGCTGCTCGCCGCCGCGGCCGAGTGCGACCTGGTCATCGACGTGACGGTGGGCGGCCTCATCCACTCCGACGTGCGGACCCGGATCACCGGCAACGGCAAGCGCATGCTGTTCGTGGCCGAGCCCGCCGACGTGCTGGAGCGGCTCATGGGCGACGAGGACCTGCGCGCCGTCGTCGAGGCCGGCGGCCGCCTGCTGAAGGCCGGGACCACGCTGCGCGTCACCAGCGCCGCGGGCACCGACCTGACCGCCGACATCTCCGGCGAGGACCTGCCCATCACCCACCAGTGGGGTTACGTGGACGAGCCGGGCCGCTGGGACCACTGGCCGAGCGGCTTCGTGGCCTGCTTCCCGCACGACCGCACGGCGCAGGGCCAGATCGTGCTGCAGCCCGGCGACGCGCTCATCCCGTGGCAGCGCGCGGTGCGCGACACCGTCACGCTGACCATCGAGGACGGCTTCATCACCGACGTCAAGGGCGACGGCAACGACGCGTTCGTGCTGCGCGACTACCTGGAGGCGTGGGACGACCCGGAGGTGTACGCGGTCTCCCACATGGGCTGGGGCGTCCACCCGGTCGCCCGCTGGTCGGCGTTCGAGGTCTACGAGCCGCGCTCGCTGTACGGCCAGGAGCTGCGCTCCACCGCGGGCAACTTCATGTGGTCCACCGGCCCGAACCGGTTCGCGAACCGGGAGACCCCGGCCCACCTGGACATCCCCATGCGCGGCTGCACCGTCGAGATCGACGGCGCGGCGGTCGTCCGCGACGGCCGCCTGACGGGAGAGGGCGCCTGACATGGACGCCAAGACGCTGGAGCGCGCGATCCTGGCCCTGGCCAAGGACACCGGCCTGCTCGCCAGGTTCCGCGAGGACCCCGCCGCCGTGGGCGCCGAGCTGGACCTGGACGCCGAATGGGCGGGCGTCATCGCGCGCGGCGACCGCGACCGGCTGCGCTCGGCGGGCCTGGTGGACGGCATCACGATCCTGGTGAGCCGCTGGTTCGCCGACGACCTCGGGGACTCCACGAGCGCGGGCAGCTTCCACGTCGAGACCACGGCCGCACTGCCCGACCCGGACGTCCCGGCCAACCTCGTCTTCGCCGGCGGCTGCTCGCACGTGCCCGACCTGCTGGCCCGGCCCGAGATCGACCCGGCCGAGGCGGTCGAGCGGCTCGGCGACGGCTACCGGCGGCTGGCCGCGCGGCTGGCCGACGCCGACCCCGAGCTGCTGATCGTCACGGCCGACTGCCACTTCCAGAGCTTCCGCACCGGCGCGTTCGTGGTGGGCACCGGAGCCTTCCACACCGGCTCGATGGAGTTCTTCAAGCGGCCCGACCTGGACCTGACGCTGACCGGTGACCCCGAGTACGCCCGCGCGCTGGTCGACTCGATCCGCGCCGAGGGCATGGAGGTCGAGGAGTCCACCCGGATCGACCTGGACCACGGCCTGATCGTGCCGCTGCGGCAGCTCCTGCCCCGCCCCGACCTGCCGGTCATCCCGATCATCACCCAGCCGGCCCGCGGGTTCTCCCCGTTCGGCGCCCGCGCCTTCGGCGAGGTCATGCGGTACGTGGTGGCCGACCGGGGCAAGCGGGTCGCGATGCTGGCCACCGGCGGGCTGTCGCACTGGCTCGACCCGGGCAAGTTCGGCGGCGTGGACGTCGAGTTCGACACCTACGTGCTGCAGATGCTCCAGGCCGGGCGCGGCTGCGACCTCGGCAACCTGGAGCCGTACGCGCTGCTCGACCACGGCCAGTACGAGTTCCTGAACTGGCTGATCATGCTGGGCCTGACCGGGCCCGGCGTGCGCGGCGAGGTGCTGGCCTACGAGCCGATGGAGGCGTCGGGCGGCGGCTGGACCGTCGTGGACATGCTCCTGCCGGAACCGGCCCGTGCCTAGCGCCGCGCCCGGTCCCCGCCTGCGGGTCGGTCTCACCCAGTGGCACGCCACCCGGGACCTCGCCGCCAACACCGCGCGCGCCGTGGAGATGATCCACGCGTGCGAGGGGGCCGACCTGGTGCTGCTGCCGGAGAACGGCCTCATGCTCGGCACCAACGCCGAGATGCGGGCCGCCGCGCTCACCGTGGACGCGCCGGAGATCGCCGCGCTGCGGCGGGCCGCCGCGGACACCGGACGCGCGGTCGTCCTCGGCGGATTCAAGCGCCGGCACTCCGGCGGCGTGCACAACACCGCGCTGGTCATCGACGGGCGCGGCGAGATCGCCGGCGGCTACGACAAGATCCACCTGTTCGACGCCGTGGTCGACGGGCGGTCGTTCGAGGCGTCGGGGGTCGAGCTGGCGGGGGACCGGCCCGTGCTGCTGACGGTGGCCGGGGTCACCGTCGGGCTCACCATCTGCTACGACGTGCGCTTCCCCGAGCTGTACCGCGCCCTGGCGCTGGCGGGGGCCGAGGTGTTCCTCGTCCCCGCGGCGTTCACCCAGCGCACCGGCGAGGCGCACTGGGAGCTGCTGCTGCGCGCCCGCGCCGTGGAGAACGCGGCCTACGTGGTCGCCTCGGCGACGGTGCGCGGCGCCGAAGGCGGCGACGCGTTCCCCACCTACGGGCACGCCCTGGCCGCCGGGCCGTGGGGCGAGGTGCTCGCCGACCTCGGCGAGGCCCCGGCCGCCTGCCGGGTGGTCGAGCTCGACCTCGCCGAGGTCGCCCGCCGCAGGGAATCGCTTCCCGTGCTGCGCGGGGTGCGGCCCGGCGCGTACCGTGTCCCGGCAGAGATCATCGACGTCGACGGAGGAGGCCGCGGATGAGCGATGCGAACGATGGGATCGTCCGGGTCGGGGAGAGTTTCGGCATCGGCAACGAGTTCACCGGAGTCCGGGTCCGCAAGGTCTGGACCCGGCAGGGCGAGCGGCTGGAGCTGAGCGTGCCGAGGCGCGGGTACCGCATCCTGCTGGACGCCATGCAACTGGAGATCGTCGCCGCCCAGGAACCGGAGAAGTTCAGCGAGCTGTTCGCGCGGAAGCTGGGTTCCGAGGATGAGTGAGATCCGGCCGGGCAACACGGTGGACGAGCTGTACCAGACCCTGCGCGAGCGGATCATCGAGGGCGTGTACGTCCCCGGCTTCCGGCTCTCGCAGGGCGGGCTCGCCGCGGAGCTGGCCACCTCGCGCACCCCGCTGCGCGAGGCCCTGCAACGGCTGGAGGCGGACGGCCTGGTCGTATCGCAGGCCAACCGCGGCATGGAGGTCGCCCCGGCCAGCCACGCCGACGTCGAGCAGCACTACGTGCTGCGCCTGCTGGTCGAGCCCCCCACGATCGCCGGGCTCGTCGGCGAGTTCACCGCTCAGGACCTGGAGCGGATGGCCGCCGACCTGGAGACCATGGAGCGCGACGGCCGCCGCGTCCGCGACTTCCAGGAGGCGCACCTGCGCTTCCACCAGACCGCGCTGCGCCGCTACCCCAAGGGCGTCGCCGACCTCATCGACATGCTGCACACCCGGATCTACCGGCACCAGCGGCTCTACCTGTCGCACCCGGGCGTCCTGGAGGACTTCACGGCCGTGGACCGGATCTTCATGGAGGCGATCCGGGACGGCGACGCGGTCCTCGCCCGGCAGGTGCTGGAGTTCCACCTGATCGACGCGGCGCTCGGCCTCGTCCTGGACGGCGAGCCCGACCACGTCTTCGGCGCGCTGCGCGTGGCCGCCCGGGGCCTCGGGATCGAGCTGGACACCACACCTGACCGGCGGATCGAGCGGCGCCCCGCGCGGCTGCGCTGGCTCCGCCAGGAGGTCCGCCACGACCTGGCCCTGACCACCACCAACCTCACCAACGCACCTCCCGAAGGAGACCCGCCATGACGGCGATCCGGGTCGGCATGATCGTGCCGAGCTCGAACACGACGATGGAGACCGAGATCCCCGCGATGCTGCGCGCCCGGGAGGAGATCCGCCCCGAGCGGTTCACCTTCCACTCCTCCCGGATGCGCATGCGGCACGTGGATCCCGAGCAGCTCCGCGAGATGGACGAGCAGTCGCTGCGCTGCGCGGTCGAGCTCGCCGACGCCGACGTGGACGTCATGGCCTACGCGTGCCTCGTGGCCATCATGGCCCAGGGCCCCGGCTACCACCGGACCAGCCAGGGCAACCTGGCCGAGAGGGCCGGGGGGAGCATCCCGGTCGTCACCTCGGCGGGCGCGCTCGTCGAAGGACTCCAGCACCTCGGGGCGAAGAAGATCTCGGTGATCGCCCCCTACATGAAGCCCCTCACCCAGACCGTCTGCGACTACATCCAGGCCGAGGGCGTCGAGGTACACGACGCGATCAGCCTGGAGGTCTCCGACAACCTGGCGGTCGGGCGGCTCGACCCGGCCGGCCTCGTCGACATCGCGGGGAAGGTCGACACCTCGGGCGTGGACGCGCTCGTGCTCAGCGCGTGCGTGCAGATGCCCTCGCTGCCCGTCGTGCAGCGGATCCAGGACGCGTTCGACATCCCGGTGGTGACCGCCTCGGTCGCCACGGTGTGGCGGACACTCCGCGTGCTCGGCCTCGACCCGGTCGTCCCGGGCGCGGGGTGGCTGCTCGCGGATCGCGGCTGACTTCGGCCGCTCCATAGGTGCATGCACTTATGCATGCACAGTGCCCCCCTCCCTCATAGAAGGGATCACGTCATGTTGCCCGTCACCCACGAGGACGACCCCCGGGTCGTCGAAGAGCAGCGCGCCGAGGACTACGCCCAGCACGCGGTCCCCCTCACGGCGCGCGTCCCCAAGTTCAAGCTCCTGATGGCCAACTGGTCGCTGCTCAGCGCCATGGTCTGGCTCTTCTACGGCGCACTCGTCTCCAGCCTGGTCGGCACCCGCCAGGCGATCATCGGACTCGTCGGCACGGTGGTCGTCTACACCGCGCTCAACTGGTTCATGACCGCCTGGGGCGTCCGCTGGGGCCTCAACCCCACGCTGCTGTCCCGCCGCATGTTCGGCGCCGTCGGCGCCGTCCTCACCTCGCTCCTGATCGCCGCCAACGCCACCTACTACGCGGTCTTCGAGAGCAGCGTGCTCGCCCAGGCGTTCAAGATGCACTTCGGCGGGCCCGACATCCGCTGGTGGTACCTCATCGTGGTCGTGGCGATCCTGCCGCTCATGATGGGCAGCGTGCAGACCTGGATGGACCGGGTCAACGGCATCCTGCTCCCCGTCTACGTGGTCGGCGTCATCGCGGCCGTCGTCGTCGCGGCCGTCAAGGCGGGCGGCCAGTCGGACTGGTTGCAGTTCGCCGGCGTGATCCCGCCCGAGGCACGGCCCGTGCCCGGCTGGCTCATGGCGTTCACCCTCTACATGGGCATCTGGCTGCTCATGCCCACCACCGTGGAGTTCGCCCGGCTCGGCAGGCCGAAGGACCTGCGCTTCCACCAGAACGTCACCTTCGGCTGGGTCTACTGGGTCTGGCTGTTCCTCCTCAACGGCCTGGCGGGCATCTTCCTCACCCGCACGGTCCTGCCCGGCGACCCCGCCGCCGAGGCGGGCGTCGTCCAGGCCATCGTCACCACCCTCGGCCTGTGGGGCGTCCTGCTCATCGTGGTCACCCAGACCCGGGTCAACACCGTCAACTACTACCTGTCCTCCATCAACTGGCAGCGCGTGTTCGCCCGCGTGTTCGGCCTGCGCCTGCCACGGCTGGTCTGGGTCCTCATCGTCGCCGCCGTGGCGTTCCTGCTCATGCTCACCGACGTGTTCAGCTACCTGCAGACCGCGCTGACCTGGCAGGGCGTCTTCCTGGTGAGCTGGGTGGGCGTCGTCGTCACCCATTTCGCGCTCACCCCGCGCGACCGCGGCCCCGGCGGCCCCGAGTTCCGGCCCGGCCGGCTGCGCGCGTTCACCCCCGGGCTCGGCGTGTGGGTGGTCTCCGCCGCGGTGGGCATCTGGCTCACCCAGAGCCCGGAGACCTTCCCGGCCCTGTCCCAGCTCGCGCCGCTGATCGCGCTCGCGGTCAGCGTCGTCCTCTACGCCGTCGTCCTCAAGCTCGGCCCGTCCAGCCTGCTGCGCCGCGACGGCGACCTGCGCGCCGAGGTGGACGACGTGTGGGCCGCCCGCGTCGCCTGCGGGGTCTGCGAACGCTCCTATGTGGCGTTCGAGATGGACCGCGACCCGGCCGGCGGCGACGTCCCCGTCTGCACCGCGTGCGCCGAGCTCGGCCGCGCGCCGACACAGGAAGCCGTGAGAGTCTCATGATCGTACGTGGCATCAGCTGGCTCGGATCGCGCACCGACCACTTCGAGGACATGCGCGCGTTCCTCGCCGACGTCGTCGGCCTGCCCATCGGGCTCGACCAGCCGGGCGCCGTGGTCTTCGACCTGCCCGACGGCGACGCCTTCGAGGTCTTCAAGCCCGCCGACACCGAGCACTCCTTCTTCGAGCACCCGGTGGCCGGACTGCTCGTGGACGACGTCCGGGCGGCCAGGGCCGAACTCGAAGCGCACGGCGTCGCGTTCATCGGCGAGGTCCACGTCGGCGTCGAGACGTCGTGGGCCACGGAGTGGTCGCACTTCCGCGCCCCTGACGGCCACGTCTACGTCCTGGTCAGCCGCCCGGCCAAGCACCCGGGCGGCGGCCGCCGCCACTTCGACGAACTGCGCGTCTGCCTCAAGGTCACCGACCTCGACGCGGCCGTCCGCCTCTACCGCGACGGCCTCGGCCTGCCGATCGTCGACGAGTGGACCCACCCCGGCGGGCAGCGCGGCGTGCTGTTCGCCGTCGCGCCCGCGGCGATCGAGCTGTTCGACGAGGCCCAGTGGGACCTGGTCGACGATGCCGAGACGGGCGCGCGGCACGGCCGCGACCACGCGCTGCGCGTCGAGGTCCGCGACGAGGCCGAACTGGAGAGGCTCGCCGCCCGGCTCGCCGAGCACGGCGCCACCCGCGGGCCCGGCGTCGTGACCACTCCCTGGGAGCAGCGCTGCTTGCGCCTCGGCGCGCACGACGGCGAACAGCTCACCCTGTTCACGCTCCCCGAGGAGGAGCGCGTCATCCGCGAGCGGGCCCGGCGCCTGCTGCCCAACTGACAGGAGAGGCCCATGGTGGACGTCCTGTTCCGCCCCGGCCGGATCGGCACCCTCGACCTGGCCAACCGGGTGATCAAGTCGCCGCAGACCACCGCCCTGTCCAACCAGGACGGCACGGTCACCCGGCGGCTGGTCGACCACTACAAGCGGCTGGCGGAAGGAGGCCCCGGCCTGGTCCTCGTGGAGTACAGCCACGTCGACGACGACGCCAGCAAGTCCATCCACGCCCAGCTCGGGATCTCCCGCCGCGAGCACGTCCCCGGCCTCGGCTGGCTCGTGGACGAGGTCCACGCGGCCGGGTCGAAGATCGGGATCCAGCTCGAACACTGCGGCAGGCAGAAGTTCCTCGGCACCCCGCCGATCAAGTCGGCGTCCGCGGTGTCGTGGGACTACGTGGAGTCCCAGTACGGCAACAAGCCCGTCCCGCTCACCAGAGAGGAGATCGCCGGCGTGGTCGGCGCGTTCGCCGACGCGGCCGAGCGCGCCTACCTCGCCAGGTTCGACCTGGTCGAGGTGCACGCCGGGCACGGATACCTGCTGACCAACTTCCTGTCCCCGCACACCAACAAGCGCGCCGACGAGTACGGCGGCTCCTTCGAGAACCGGGCGCGGCTGACGCTGGAGGTCGTGGCGGCCATCCGCGCGCGGGTCCCGCGCGACTTCCCGCTCAGCGTGCGCCTGTCGGTCACCGACTACGAGCCCGACGGCATCCCCGTCGAGGAGACCGTCGAGCTGGCCCGGCTGCTCGAAGCGTGCGGCGTGGACGTGATCCACGCCTCCGGCGGGCACCACGCCCTCATGGAGTACGAGGTCAGCCCGTGGTTCATGCCGCGCGCCCTGCACCGGTGGGGCTGGGAGAAGATCAAGGAGGCCGTCTCGATCCCCGTGATCGCGTCCGGGTCCCTGGTCAGCCCGCAGGTGGCCGCCGAGGTGCTGGAGAGCGGCGGCGCCGACTTCGTCTCGCTCGGACGCGCGATGCTGGCCGACCCCGACTGGACCCGCAAGGCCCGCGAGGGACGGTTCCTGGACATCGTGCCGTGCATCCGCTGCAACGACGGCTGCCTCGACCGCGGCCTCAACGTGGGGCGCTCCACCGGGTGCGCCGTCAACCCGCGGATGGGAGAGGAGTACTCCTACCCCGTCGAACCGGCGGCGGCGCCGCGCGACGTCGCGGTGGCAGGCGGCGGCCCGGCCGGGCTGCGCGCGGCGGCCGTGCTCGCCGACCGCGGCCACCGGGTCACGCTGTTCGAGCCCGGCGAACTCGGCGGCGCCCTCAACCGCGCCACCCTGCCCGCCCACCGCCAGGACCTGGCAGCCCTCCGCGACCACCTGGTCCACCAGGTACGCGCCAGGGACGTGCGCGTCGTCCCCGCCAAGGCCGACGTGCCGTCCCTGACCGGCTACGACCTCGTCTACATCGCCACCGGCGCCACCCCCGGCGCCCTCCCTGGTGCGTCGGCAGGCGAGGCCGCCGACGCGGGGACTCCAGCAGGCGAGGTCACCTCGGTGGCCGTGATCCCGGCGCGTGAGGTCACCGACCCGGCCGCCGTGGCCGCGCCGGTGGTCGTGGTGGGCGGTGGGATCACCGGGGCCGACACGGCGCTCTGGCTCGCCGGCGCCGGGCACGAGGTGACGCTCGTCGAGGCCGGGCCGGCCATCCTCGCCAACCGCGAGGTCTTCACCGACGCCATGGCCCTGCCCGGCATCCTGGAGGGGAAGGGGGTCACCATCATCACCGGCGCCGAGGTCGCCGAGGTCACCGGCGAGGGCGTGCGGACGGCGACCGGCCGGGTCGTCCCGGCCGCCACGGTCCTGGTCGCCACCGGCCGCGTGCCGGACCCGTCCCTGGCCGACGCCCTGCGCGCGGCGGCGCCGCACGTCGAGGTCGTCACCCTCGGCGACGCCGCCCGCCCCGGCCGCGTGATGGACGCCCTCCACGGCGCGTTCTTCGCGGCCCGCAGGGCCTGACCACCCGGCACCCCTCGGGGGCGAACGCGACACGCCGCGGGGCTCGGACACACCGGGCCCCGCGGGGCCAGATCACTCAAGATGGAAGGACGGCGCGATGGGCGCTCTCGATGGCAAGTCGGTGATCCTGACCGGCGCGGGGTCCGGCATCGGCCGGGCGGTCGTGGTCCGGTTCGTCGCCGAGGGCGCCCGCGTGGTCGCCGTGGACCGCGACGCGGGCAACCTCGCCCACCTGCGCGACGAGCTCGGCGACGCCGTGGTCCCGTTCGCCGCCGACGTGCGGTCCTGGGACGACAACGCGCGCGCGGTGCGGACGGCCGTGTCCGCGTTCGGCGGCGTCGACGTGTACGTGGCCAACGCCGGCATCTTCGACGGGGGCCGCGCCCTGGCCGACATCCCGGGAGAGGACCTCACGGCGGCGGCCCAGGAGATCTTCGCCGTGAACGTGGTCGCCCCCATGCTGGGCGTGCGCGCCGCGGCCGACGAACTGGTCAAGGCCCGGGGCGCGGTCATCATCACCGGCTCGTACGCGAGCTTCCACGCCTCCGGCGGCGGCCCGCTCTACACGGCCTCCAAGCACGCCGTGCTCGGGCTGGTCCGCCAGCTCGCCTACGAGCTGGCGCCCGACGTCCGTGTCAACGGGGTCGCGCCCGGCGTGGCCCCGACCCGGCTCGGCGGCATCGACGCCCTCGGGCAGCGCCCCGCCGAATCCGTCATGGACGGCACCCGCGAGGCCCTCCCGCTCCAGGAGATCCCCTCCACCGCGGCCTACGGCGGCGTCTACACCCTGCTCGCCAACGCCGCCGACTCCGGCCACATCACCGGCACGATGCTCACCGCCGACAGCGGCCTCGCCATCCGCGGCCTCGCGAGGCCCGGCGGCCGGGTGCGCTAGCGGGCTCGCGAAGCCTGGCGGTGGAGTGCGCGAGCGGCGTCGCGAAGTCCGGTGGCGGGGTGCGGCGGCACCCTGGCCAAGCCCGATGGTCCGGTGTGCCGGTCGCAGGGGGCCGCCGTCTACAGGATGCGGCTGCCTTGGGCGATGACGGCCGCCGGTCTGGCCAGGGTCTCCGGGTCCTCGCGCGGGTCCTCGTGATAGCTGATCAGGTTCGCGGGGCGGCCCTCGGCGAGCCCGGTCACGTCCAGGTAGCGGAGTGCCGCGCCGCTGGCCGCCTCCAGGGCCCGCCGCGGCGGCACCCCGAGTTCCGTCAGCAGCCGGACCTCGGTGGCGATGTCGCCGACGACGTCGGTGCCGGTCAGGATCGTCAGGTCGCGCTCGACGGCGACGCCGAGCAGGTGGGAGAACCGTTCCCGAAGCCGCGCGCGCCGTTCGCGGCGCCCCTCGTCCTCGCCGGGCCAGGGCAGGAGCAGCGCGCACAACGTCGGGGTCCACGCCCCGCCCCGGGCGGCCAGTTCCAGCACATCGGACTCGGTGAGCCGGTTGCCGTGCTCGATCGAGTCGACGCCCGCGGCCACCAGCTCTCCCGCCAAGGTCGTCGTGGTGTGGGCGGCGACGCGTGCGCCCGCCTCGTGGACGGCCTGTACCAGGTCACGGACGTCGGCGATCGAGTAGGACGGGACCGCGTCGGCCGGCGGCGGCGCCCCCTCGCGCATCATGGGGAAGTCGGCCACCAGCTTCACCCAGCGCGCCCCCGCGGCGATCTCGGCCCTGGCCGCCGCCACGAGGTCCGTGGCCTCCACCGGTTCGTACAGGGCGGGGAAGTACTGCCCGGACGGGGCGAGGAACCGGCCGGACACCAGCAGCGCGCCGCCGTCCCCCTGGCGGTCGTGCAACAGCCGCAGGGTCACCCCGCCGGGGCCGCCCGTGTCCCGGATCGCCGTGATCCCCGACTCCCGGGCTCTGGCGAGGTTGCGTCGCGTCTCCTCCATGCTCAGGGCGCGCGGGCTCCCGTCCTCCCCGACGCCCACGCTGAGATGACCGTGCGCGTCGACCAGCCCTGGCAGGACGAACCGCCCGGGCAGCGCGTCATGGTCCCCGAGACCCTCGCTCGTCCACACGCCGCGTTCGTCGACCACACCGGCCAGCGGAACACCCTCGGGGAGCAGTGTCGCGTTCACTCGCCAACTCCGCACGCCTTGAACGTAGGCCGACCCGAGCCCGACCGGAAGGCCCCAATGACGCCCGCGGGATCGAGAGATGCGCCAGGTGTGTCGGGTCGCCGGTGCGGTGGGTGTTGAATTGCCCGCGCGGCTCGTGGCCGGGGGAGATGCCTTGATGGCGCGCTCTGGGGTGGGATCGCGGCGCGCGACCACGACGGTGCTGTACGGGTGGGCTCGGCACACCTCAGCCGGTAAGCCCGCCGTGAGCCCACCCGGTTCTGCGCGGCGGCCGGACGCGTGGTCGTGAATCGCGCGGTCATCACCATTGATCGGGCCAGACGAGTTTCTGGAATCGAACTCATCCGAATACTCGTCTATCGAAGGAGCGGATCCGGCGTTCGGACGTACTCTCCCCTGCTCGGAGAATCCCTAGAGGTGTCAGGGATGTCCTGGTATGTTTTCTTTGTTCGGGCAAATTGCGCAATGTCGCGATTCTGCATATTGATCGGAACAGACCAGTCTCACCGTCACGAAAACGGTGTTTCCACGCATGGCACCTGACCCTTGCAAGATAGGGACCATCCCGGAGTTCATGGTGGCGCTGCGGCGGCTACGCGCGTGGTCCGGGCTGACCTACCGGCAGCTCAGCCGGCGAGCCGCCGACGCCGGGCGGACGTTGCCGCACAACACGCTGGCGGCGGCCCTCGGCCGGGACGGTCTGCCCCGTGAGGAGTTGCTGTCCGCCTTCGCCTTCGCCTGCGGGCTGGACGACAAGCAGGTCACCACCTGGATCACCGCCCGTCGCCGCCTCGCGATGGCGCTCGCCGAACCCGCCCAGGCGGAACGAGGCGGCACCGAACGAACGGCCGGGCGGGACACGCCCGCGGCGCCCAACCATCTGCCACGGCGTGTGAACGACTTCACCGGCCGTGAGGCCGAGGTGGTCCGGCTGGTGCGGACGGCGGACACCGGCGTCGTACTGATCGACGCGATCGACGGCATGGCGGGAGTCGGCAAGACGGCCTTGGCCGTGCATGTGGCCCACGAGTTGACCGCGACGTATCCCGACGGACAGCTCTACGTGAATCTGCACGCGCACACTCCGGGCCGGGCCGCACTCGAACCGGCCGATGCGCTCGGCGCGCTGCTGCGCATGGCAGGGCTGCCCGCCGACGCCATTCCTGCCGGGACGGAGGAGGCCGCCGCCCTGTGGCGGGCCACGCTGGCCGAGCGGCGCATGCTCATCGTGCTGGACGACGCCGCCGACGCCGGCCAGGTGCGGCCCCTCCTGCCCGGCGTGGGCGGTGCCCGGGTGTTCGTCACCAGCCGCCGACGTCTGACCGGCCTGGAGGACACCACGGTCATCTCGCTGGACATGCTGCCGGCGACCGCCGCGCGTACGCTGCTCACACAGATCGTCGGCCGAGCGAGGGCGACGGCGGAACCGGAGGCGCTGGCCGAGGTCGCCGAGTTGTGCGGACGCCTGCCGCTGGCCCTGCGCATCGCCGGATCCCGGCTACGGCACCGACCCGCCTGGAGCTTGGCGCACCTGGCGGACCGGCTGCGTGACCAGCACCAGCGGCTACGCGAACTGCGTGCAGGGGACCGCAGCGTGGAGGCGGCCTTCGCCCTGTCCTACCAGCAGGTGCCGGCCGCTCAGCAGCGCATGTTCCGGCTGCTCGGCTTGCTGCCCGGCGACGACATCGACACCGCGGGGGCCGCCGCGCTGGCCGCCCAGCCGCTGGAGGAGGCCGCGGAACTGCTGGAGGCGCTCCTGGACGCTCACCTCGTCGAGCAACCCACCGTAGGCCGGTTCTCCCTGCACGATCTGCTGCGCGCCCACGCCCGCGCCATGAGCGCCGGGCACGACCCGGAATCCGAACGGGCCCGAGCGCTCGACCGCTTGCACGAGCACTATCACCGCACTGCCACCGGGGCCGTCGACGTCCTGCTGGCCCCGGCCGCCGACCGGCCACCCACCTCCGGGACGGTGCCTACCCTGTTCAGCGAAGAGCGGGCCGCGACGTGGCTGCGGTCAGAACGCGGAAACCTGATCGCCCATGCCGTCCACGCCGTCGACCACGATCGCCCGGGGCACACCCTTGAGCTGTCCAGGCTGCTGTTCCAGTACCTGCACCTTTACGGCTACCACCGCGACAGCCTCCTCCTGCACGTCCACGCGCTGCGGGCCGCGCGAGACCTCGGTGAGGAACAAGCGGAAACCGACGTGCACATCACCCTGGCCGGAATCCACTACGACCTGGGCGACTACGCGTCGGGCATCCGATACGCCGATGACGCCCTGACCCTGGCCCGACGGCGTGGCGACCTGGCGAGCCAGGATCGAGCTCTGACGCTGCGATCCAACTGCCTGTCCGAGGACCACCCGCGACAGGCTCTGGACGGCCTCCACGAGGCCCTGGCCATCTCCAGGACGACCGGGGACAGTGCGCGGCTGGCGGTACACCTGCACAACATCGGCGTGTCCTTTCGCGACGGCGGCCTGCTGGACCAGGCACTGCTTCACTTCGAGGAAGCCATGGCCGTCGTCCCGCGCACTGACGATCAGAACATGCGCGCCTATGTCCTGCACAATCTCGCCGATACCTACTTTCTGTACGGACAGCTGGATCTGGCGCTGACCTGTCAACGTGAAGCGCTGGCCTTGGTGCGCCGAATCGTCAACCGCAACCTGGAAATGTGCGTCGACCACAGCCTCTCGAAGATCTACCTGCGGAGGGGGGACCTGCCGCGGGCACTGACGCATGCCGAGCGGGCGCTGGCCTTGAGCGTGGAGACCGGCGAACGCACCATGCGGATCGTGACGTTGGTCAATCACGGCGTGGTCCGCCAGCGATCGGGCCGCTACGCGGAGGCGTATCCTCAGCACCTTCAAGCGCTGCACCTGGCCCGCGCCACGGGATATCGACTAGGTCAGGGCATAGCGCTCAATGCGCTCGGCGAACTGTGCCTGCGGGCCGGGGCGCCCGCTCAGGCCATCACCTATCACCGACACGCAGGCATTTCTCTGCCTGTCAACCTGTTCGAGCAAGCTCGCGCTCTGACGGGGATCGCCCGTGCCCTGCAGGCCACCGGCCGTCCGCGAGCAGCCCGCCGGCACCTCCACCAAGCGGAACGCGTTCTCCGCCGCTGACCCCTGCCGCTTCCGCGCGGGCTGCGGGGTGCGGAAGAGGTGACCTCACCTGACGGCCCCTTCAGCGGCCCGGCGCCCGGGAAACCGGTTGCCGCTCGGGCCGCCCTCTTGGGACGATCACGTCCTTATGAGCGGTCACGTCGTAGCAGAGATCCCGACCGGTCCGGTCGCCGTCCCCGCCGTCGTCGCGGCGCTCGCCGGCGACGACACGGTCACTCCGGTGTGGCGCAACGAGCTCGGCGGCCTGACGTTCCGCCTCGAGGGCGGGCGCGACGGCGTGAGGTACGTCAAGTGGGTGGCGGCCGGCACGCCGGAGATCGACCTTCCCGGCGAGGCCGTCCGCCTGGCCTGGGCGCAGAGATGGGTGACCGTCCCGCCCGTCATCGAGCACGGCACGGACGCCGACGGCGCGTGGCTGGTCACGGCGGCGGTCGACGGCCGTTCGGCGGTGGAGCCTCGGTGGATCGCCGACCCGGCGACCGCGGCCGCCGCCATCGGGCGAGGGCTGCGCGTGCTGCACGACGCCCTGCCCGTGGAGCGGTGCCCGTTCGAGTGGAGCGTCGAGCGGCGGCTCGCCCGCGCCGACGAGCGCATCGCCGACGGTGAAGGCCCGGCCGACCGGTTCCCCGAGCACCGGCACCTCGACCTCGCCGAGGCCCGGGCGCGCCTCGGCGCGCCGCCCCCCATCGACCGCCTGGTCGTCTGCCACGGCGACGCGTGCGCCCCCAACACGCTGCTCCACGACGACGGCACGTTCGCCGCGCACGTCGACCTGGGCTCCCTCGGCGTCGCCGACCGATGGGCCGACCTCGCGGTCGCCGCCTGGAGCACCGAGTGGAACCACGGCCCGGGGTACGACGGCGTCGTGTACGAGGCGTACGGGATCGCCCCGGACCCGGAACGCATCGCGTACTACCGGCTGCTCTGGGACATGGCCTGACAGACGGCGTCGTGGTCAGATCAGGTACCAGGGGTTGCGTTCGTAGGCGTCTTGGAGGGTTTTCATCAGGGGGTAGTCGACGGGGAAGCGGCGGGAGCCGATTCTTTGGACCGACATGATGCCGCGGGAGTTGGTGAGGAAGGCGGCGCGCAGGGAGGGCAGGTCCGTCAGGTGGATGACTTGGCGGCGGGTCGGGATGCCCATCTCGGCGAGTCCTCGTTCCACCAGGGCGAGGGTGATGCCGCGCAGCATGGGGGCTTCCGGCCAGACGATGGACTCGCCGTCGGAGAAGCCGATGTTGGTGATGGCGCCCTCGGCGATGGTGCCGTCGGGGGCGACGAGGAGGGCCTCGTCGTAGCCGGCCCGTTCGGCCATGCGCAGGAAGTACTCCTGGCCGAAGCCGCCGACGTGCTTGATGTGAGCGGCCGGGCGCTGGTAGGGGGCGGGCCAGACGTTGCGCGGCGGGTTCGGCGGGTCCGCGGGCGGGCGGACGGTGACCATGACGCTTGGTTCGACCTCGCCCCAGGTGGGCAGGTCGCGGCCGAAGACGTACACCCGGACGGAGGCGTCGTGGACGTCGCCGGCGAGGGCGTGCCGGATACGGGCGCGGACCACTTCGCCGTCGAGTTCGCGGCCGAACAGCTCTCTGGTCGCGAAGTCCAGGCGTTCCAGGTGCAGGCCGAGCCCTCTGACCCTGCGGTCGCGGACCTGCATGGCCGTGAAGTGCCCGTAGTTGCGCAGGGCCGGGTGGCGCAGGTCGTCCACGGTGGCGGGGCGCCCGTCGATCTCGATTCGCTCCACCTTCCCGGACTCTAGCCGCACGGCCCTCGAAATGGGCAGGGCCCTCGGGGAATCGAAGCGGGCGAGTGGGAGCGTCGCGTTACGAGAACGGAAATCCGCTCAGTTCGCCGTTGAAGCAGTGCCGGGCGTGGTGACGCATTCGGGGGCCATAGTCCGGATGGGTTTCCAGGGCGGTGATCCCGCGGGAGAAATCGATGTCCAGCACGCCGGCCATGTGCGCGAGGTACACGTCGAAGCCGGGGTACTGCACGCCGAATTCCGGCACGTCGCGAGCGAGCTCGGCGTAGTAGAAGACCGGGTGCTCGCCGAACTCGTCTCCCTCGCCGGTCACGAGGACGAGATGAAGGCCGGCGCTTCGTCCCGGGCTGGGCAGTGGCAGGCATTCACCGAACCGGGCCAGAGGCCGGAGCGCTTCGCGTCCCCAGATGTCGTTCCAGGACACGCCTTCCTCGTCGGGCTCGTCGAGGTCCGCGTCCTCGTACCCGCGTATCTCGATCGCACGGACGAAGTCCGTCAGCGTCACCGGGGTGAGCCGATCGGTGTCCTTGCCGGCGAACCAGTCGGACCGGCGCAACAGGCCGGTGTCGAAGGCGAGCCACGTGAGCAGGCCGGCCGGGAGCGGCCGGCCACTCGGCAGCGTCAGACTCTCCAGCGACGCGGCCGCCATCGGCTCGGGTTCGCCGTCGATCCACGGCCCCAGCCACCGGTCGTGTCCGGCGAACAGCCGACCTGGGTCGGACCTGACCGACTCGATGACCCGTTCGACGAGTCCAGCTCCATGATCCACGGGCGCGAGGCTACCAGCCACCAGCGACCCGGCCGCCGCCTGGACCGGCCGCCCCGGCCGGAGCGCTTGGGGAGGACCCGGACGTGCGGGTGGCGTGAGGGGGCCTGGCATTCTTGTTGCGTTGAAGGCCGGCACGCACATCCGGGAGAACGGTGAACGAGCGCAAGCCGATCGAATGCTGGCTGTCCGACATGGACGGCGTCCTGGTGCACGAGGGACACCCCGTGCCGGGGGCCGAGGAGTTCATCCGCCGGCTTCGCGATTCGGGCAAACGATTCCTGGTGCTGACGAACAACTCCATCTACACGCCACGCGATCTCTCGGTGCGGCTGCGCGGCGTCGGGCTGGAGGTGCCGCCGGAGTCCATCTGGACCTCCGCGCTGGCGACCGCGAAGTTCCTGGGCGACCAGCGGCCGGGCGGCTCGGCGTACGTGATCGGGGAGGCGGGGCTGACCACCGCCCTGCACGAGGTCGGCTACATCCTCACCGACACCGCTCCCGACTACGTGGTGCTCGGCGAGACCCGCACCTACAGCTTCACGGCGATCACGCGGGCGATCCGGCTGATCGACGCGGGCGCGCGGTTCATCGCGACCAACCCCGACCCGATCGGGCCGTCCGCCGAGGGGTCGCTGCCGGCCTGCGGCGCGGTCGCCGCGATGATCACCAAGGCGACGGGCGTGGAGCCGTACTTCGTGGGCAAGCCGAACCCGATGATGATGCGCAGCGCGCTGAACGCCATCGACGGGCACAGCGAGACCACGGCGATGATCGGCGACCGCATGGACACCGACATCGTGGCGGGCATGGAGGCGGGGCTGCACACGATCCTCGTGCTGACGGGGGTCACGTCCAAGGACCAGGTCGAGCGGTATCCGTTCCGTCCCTCGCAGGTGGTCGACTCCGTGGCCGATCTGATCGACGTGGTGGAGTAGCGGCCGGTTCCCGAGCGGCACGGTCGGCGATTTAAGTAGTTGTCAGGTTGTGACAGGTATACGGGGAAGTATGGCGTCATGACCGATGTGTATCTGGAGATCGGCCCCAAGAAGGTCTTCGCCTGCGCGCATGACTGGCCGGGGTGGTGCCGTATCGGAAAGGGCGAGGAGGACGCCCTGGAGAACCTCGTCCGGTACGTCCCCCGTTACCGGCTGATCGCCGAGCGGGCGGGACTGCCGTTCGATCCGGACGCCTTCACGGTGGTGGAGCGGGCGCGGGGCGGGACGACCACCGACTTCGGGGCCATCGAGGCGATCCCCGAACTCGACTCACGCCCGGTGGACGCCGCGACGGCCGAGCGCGACGTCGCGCTGCTGCGCGCCGCCTGGGAGGTGTTCGACGAGGTCTTCACGGGGTCCCCGGAGGAGCTGCGCAAGGGGCCGCGGGGCGGTGGCAGGGACCGCGACAAGATGGCCTCCCACGTGGTGGAGGCCGAGCGCGCGTACGCCCGCAAGATCGGCGTCCGGCACCGGCCCTTCCCGTTGGACGACCTGACGGCACGGGGCGCGATGCGCCAGGAGATCACCGCCGTGCTGGGCGTGCCGTCCGACGGCTCGCCGCCGGTACCGGGCGGCTGGCCCCCGCGCTACACGGCCCGGCGGATGGCCTGGCACGTGATCGACCACCTCTGGGAGATGGAGGACCGCCGCGACTGACCCGGCGCGCGAACCACAGGCGGCCGGGGGATGGACGAGGGTCAGGCGTCGTCGGCGCGGCGGAGGCGCTTCAGCTCGGAGCGGTGCCGCTTGGCGGCGAGGCGGCGCTCGGCCACGCGGCGGGACGGCTTGGTGGCCCTGCGGCTCTTGGGCGGGGGAGCGATGGCCTGGGCGATCGCGTGGGCCAGCCGCGCGCGGGCGGCCTCCCGGTTGCGGAGCTGGGAGCGGTATTCGGAGGCGGCGATGGTGAGCACGCCCTCGACGAGCCGCGGGGCGAGCCGTTCCAGGGCGCGGGCCTTCAACGGCGGGGACAGGGCCGTGGTGGCCGCGAGGTCGAAGCTCAGCTCCACGCGGCTGTCGGTGGTGTTGACGCCCTGACCGCCCGGCCCGGACGAACGGGAGAAACGCCAGGCGAGCTCGGCGTCCGGAATGACGACCGAGCCCCCGACGAGCAGCGGACCAGGCATGGCACCAGCGTAACCGCACCCTCCCGTCACCGATCAACCCATTTGTACGGCGATGGAGGTCCCGCTCGGGGGGTGGTGCGGGGACGGGCGGCGTGAGGGGGGACGGGCAGGGGTTTGCGGGAGGGAATTGTGGCTTGCGCATGTGGGGGATCGGCTTGTGGGGATCAAGCCGGTCCGGCACAGTGTGCTTGTCGTTGAGCGCCGGTCGTGCCCGGCGGTGGGCGGGGCGACCGTGGGAGGGCCGTACTGTGGCGGCGATCGTGGGTGTGCACGGCATCGGGAAGTACCGCTATTTCCAGGCGGCCGGCACGGCCGAGGGCGCGGCCGGGACGATGCGCGCCAAGTGGGACCGTTACCTGCACGCCGGCCTGACCGGCGGCGCCCCTTACACCGGCCAGTCCTACATCACCGACGTCGCCTACTACGCGCACCTGCTGCGCGCGAGCACCCCCGCGGCGCTCAGAACCGATTTGCGCAAGATGGACACCGAGTCCCAGCTCGTGCTGACCGGGTGGATGCGCCAGCTCGGCCAGGCCGGTGACTTCGCGGGGGAGCGGCTCACCGGGCTGATCCACCGGCTCGCCGAGTGGCTGCTGCTGCGGCTCGGCCCGCACGCCAAGGACTTCGCCGAGGACTTCTGCCCCGAGGTCGCCGCCTACCTGGCGAGCGCGGACGCGGCCGCGCGGGTGCGCGCCCGTGACGCCGTCGCCGCGACGATCCGCCGCCATCGGCCCGCGGTGGTCATCGCGCACTCGCTGGGCAGCGTGGTGACCTACGAGGCGCTGTGGGCGCACCCGGACCTGTCGGTGGACCTGCTGATCACCCTCGGCAGCCCTCTGGGCATGCGCGGAGTGATCTTCGAACGGCTCCAGCCGCTGCCGCAGCAGGGGCGGGGCCGGTGCCCGCGCGGGGTGCGCCGCTGGGTGAACATCGCCGACAAGGACGACATCGCCGCCATTCCGGGCGCGCTGAAGGGGTCGTTCGACGGCGTCGCGCTCGACGAGAAGGTGAACATCGACTGGGCCGACTTCCACACCGTGCGAAACTACCTCGCCTGCGGGGCGGTCAACGAGCATGTGGAGCCGTTCCTCAAGGTCTGACGTTCGGTAATATCGCGATCATGAAATGGGTGCTCTTCGACTACGGGGAAGTGCTGAGCCAGTCTCAGCCGGAGGCCGACCGCGCGCGCATGGTGGAGGCGTCGGGCGTCGACCCCGACCTCTTCTGGCGGGGGTACTGGGAGCACCGGCTGGAGTTCGACCGCGGCACGCTCACTCCGGCCGCGTACTGGTCGGAGGTCCTCGGCCGCCGGGTGCGCGACGCGGAGGTCGAGCTCCTGGTGCGGCTGGACATCGCGAGCTGGACCCACGCCAACGAGGGCGCCGTCGCCGTCCTGGAGGAGGTCCGCGCGGCCGGCAGGCGCGTGGCCCTGCTGTCCAACGCGCCGGTGTGCGTGGCGGACGGCATCGAACGCCTGCCGTGGATCACCACCATGAACGCCCGCTTCTACAGCGGGCACCTGGGCCTGGTGAAACCCGACGCCGAGATCTACCTGCGGGTGGCCGCCGAGCTGAGCGCCCGCCCGTCCGAGTGCGTGTTCATCGACGACCGCCTCGTGAACGTCTCCGGCGCCGAGTCCGCCGGCATGCCGGCCATCCATTTCCGCGGCGCCGACGCGTTGCGGGACGGTCTCAAGGCGGTCCTGGACGGCCCGGGGACGCGGTAACACACCCCTGTTGACCTGCGCTGACGCGTATCGGTCCTCCATCTTTGGGGCATATGGAGGGCAACCGAACTACGGAGGCGTGAAGGCAATGCAGATAACCGGAATCTTCAGCGCGATCATCGTCGGTCTGGTGATCGGCGTGATCGCGCGGCTCGTCGTGCCCGGACGGCAGAACATCCCCATCTGGCTCACGATCGTGATCGGCATCGTGGCCGCGCTCATCGGCACCGCCATCGCCGACGCGCTGGGGGCGGGCGCCACGCGGGGCATCCACTGGCTGGAACTGGTCCTCCAGATCGTCCTCGCCGTCATCGGCGTGATCATCGCGGCCAGCCTGTACGGCAAGAATCGCAGCAAGGTGACCTAGCGCGGCGGGGGCCGGCGGCGGGGAGCGGCGAGCGGGGAACTTCGCCCGGCGTCCCGGAAGAGTACGCCTCGGCGTAGACGGGCGTTCAATCACCGTGGGTAGCGCCGGTGCCTGTCCCGCAGTTGTTCACGTGGCCGACATCGGGCAATCGCCCGCAGGTCGGCCAGGCGGACTGCACTTGTGGCGTGGAGCAGAAGCCGTCACGAAGAGTATTCCTGATCGCCACCGCGGCGGGGGCCGGAGGACTCCTCGTCCCCGGGTCCGCCGCCGCCTCCGGACCGCCTCCGGCCGGCTCGCGGGCCGCCTCCACACGAGCCGGGCGCCTCGCGCCGGACCCGTTCACGCTCGGCATCGCCTCCGGGGATCCGGCGCCGGACGGCTTCGTCCTGTGGACGCGGCTCGCCCCCGACCCGCTGGCCCCGGACGGCCGCGGCGGCATGCCGTCCCGCGACGCCGAGGTCGGCTGGCAGGTGGCGGCCGACGAGGGCTTCCGCCGGATCGCGCGCGCCGGGACCGCGACCGCGCGGCCGGGCTCGGCGCACGCCGTGCACGTCGAGGTGCAGGGGCTGGAGCCCGGGCGCGAGTACTTCTACCGCTTCCGCGCCGGCGGCCACGTGTCGGAGACCGGGCGCACCCGCACCGCGCCGGCCGCGTCCACGGCGACCGGCTCGTTCACGTTCGCGGCCGTCTCCTGCGCCCAGTACGAGCACGGGTTCTACACCGCCTACCGCCGGATGGCCGAGCAGCACCCCGACCTGGTGGTCCACCTCGGCGACTACATCTACGAGTACTCCGGCGGCGTCTACACCGCCGCGCAGGGCAACGTGCGCCGCCACGTGGGCGGCAAGCTGCAGACGCTCGCCGACTACCGCCTGCGGCACGCCCAGTACAAGACCGACCCCGACCTCCAGCTCGCGCACCGCACCAGCCCGTGGGTGGTCGTCTTCGACGACCACGAGGTGGAGAACAACTGGGCGGGCGACGTGCCCGGCACGCAGGCCCCGGACTTCGAGACGCGCAAGGCGGCGGGCTTCCAGGCGTACTACGAGAACATGCCGCTGCGCGCCTCGGCCGTCGCGCGCGGACGGCACGTGAAGATCAGCCGCCGCGTGGACTGGGGCGCGCTGGCCACGTTCCACCTGCTGGACACCCGCCAGTTCCGCGACGACCAGCCGTGCGGCGACGGCATGCGCTCCGGCTGCGACGAGCGGCTCGCCCAGGAGCGGGTCATGCTCGGCGAGGACCAGATGACGTGGCTCACCGCCGGCCTCGGGGCCTCGCCCGCCACCTGGAACCTGATCGCGCAGCAGGTCGTCGTGGGCCAGCGCGACTACCACCTCGGCCCGGGCCGCGAGCTCAACGTCGACGCCTGGGACGGCTACCCCGCCGACCGCGACCGCCTGCTGCGCGCCCTGAGCTCCTCGAACGCCGGCAACCCCGTGGTGCTCACCGGCGACGCCCACGTGGCCTCCGCCTCCGACCTCACGGCCGACTTCGAGGACCCCGATGCCCGGCGGGTCGGCGTGGAGCTGGTCAGCACCTCCATCTCCAGCGACGGCGACGGGTACCACGACCCGGCCAGGGACGCGGCGCTGCTGGCGGAGAACCCGGCGCTGAAGTTCGTCAACGAGCGCCGCGGCTACATCATGTGCACCGCGGGCCCCGACGCGCTCACCGCCGACTTCAGGACGCTGGACTTCATCAGCCGCAAGGGCGCCCCGGCCAGGACCGCCGCCACCTTCACCGTCCCCGCCGGCGAGCGCACCCTCACCTGACCGCCCCACCCGAGGGAGATCCCGAACATGACCCCCTGGCGCGCGCTGCGCGTCCTCGCCGCCACGTCCCTGGCGCCCGGCCTCCTCACGGCCCTCCCGGCGCACGCCCTGGCCGCCGTTCCGAGCAAGGCCCTCGCCGCCGCGTGCGCGGGCCCGTACCTGGCCGTGGCGGCGCCGTACGACACCGTGGACGGCCAGGCGCGGGCCGGCACGGTCACGCTCTACCGGGGCGGGAAGAAGGCCGCGGTGCTCGCGCAGGGCACGGCCGGGCTCGGCGACGCGCCCGAGCGCGGCGACGCCTTCGGCGCGGCGGTGGCCTCCGGCGACTTCGACGGCGACGGGTGCGCGGACCTGGCGATCGGCGCCTCGGAGGAGTTCGCGGGCACGCCGGTCCCCGACGGCGCCGACGGCAACGGCGTCGTCCACCTGCTGCGCGGCACCGCCCGCGGCCTCGTCGCCGACGGCACGCTCGACGTGACCCGCCTCGGCCGCTCCCGCGACACCGACCGCTTCGGCGCGGCGCTGACCGCGGCCGACCTGGACGGCGACGGCGACGACGAGCTGATCGTCGGCGTCCCTGGCCTGGAGGAGGGCGGCGGCGTCGGCCTGTTCGGCCTCGGCGGGCGCCCGGTGCGGGGGAAGGGCACGCTGCTGACCGAGGCGACGCCGTGGATCGCCCAGGAGCACACCGAGACCGACCTGTTCGGCGCGGCGGTCGCGGCCGGCGACTTCGACGGGGACGGCAGGGCGGAGCTGGCCATCGGCGCGCCCGGCGCCAACGTGGGCACGACCTCCGGCGTCGGCGCGGTCACGATCGCCGACCCGCGCCGCAGGCAGGCGGGCGTCTACACCCAGAACAGCCCCGGCATGCCGGGAGAGGCCGAGAAGTGGGACAACCTGGGGGCGGCGCTGGCCTCCGGCGACTTCGACGCGGACGGTCGCGACGACCTGGCCATCGGCGTGCCCGGCGAGGGCCTGGACGCCTACCAGGACGGCCCGATGTACGGCAACGGCGCGGTACACGTCCTGTACGGGACGGCGGACGGGCTCACCGCGGCCGGTAGCGAGTTCTGGTCGCGCAAGACCAAGGGCATCAGCGGCAAGAGCCTCAGCACCGACAGGCTCGGCTCCGCGCTCGCGGCCGGGGACCTCAACGGGGACGGCGACGCCGAGCTCGCCGTGGGCCTGCCGGGCGCGGGCGAGGTGCTCGTGCTGGCGGGCACCCGTACCGGCGGCCTCACCGCCGACCACCACGTGGTGGTCGGCGGCCGGGACCGGCGGCCGGGGGACCTGTTCGGGTCGTCGGTCGCCATCACCGGCTCCGGCCTGGTCGTGGGCGCCCCCGGCGCGGGCAGGGTCACCGTGATCCCCACCCGGGTCAGGAAGGGCTCCTACACGGGCCTGCGCACCTCGGACGCCCGCGCCCTGACCGGCGCCGCCGGCGGCCTGTTCGGCTTCGCGGTGTCTTCCTGAGCGCCGCGGTCGCGGACGCAGGCGGGCGCGGGGAGGCGGAAGGCGACGGCCTTGGCGGGCCCGCCGCCGCAGGACAGCGTGGTCGGATAGGCGTAGCAGCGGCCGTGCGAGAGCCGGTGGGCCAGCAGCAGCCCGCGCCCGCTCTCGGCGAACATGGGGCCCGTCGCCGGCGCGGTGCTCAGGCGGCGCAGGATGGCGGGGACCTCGCCGAGCTCGCCGCCGTCCACCATCTCGCACCAGATGGGGACGCCGTCCACCTGGTGGACGCGCAGCTCGTAGGGCTGGCCGGCGTGCCGCTCGGAGTTGGCGGCCAGCTCGGCCACGATGATCTCGGCGTCGCCGATCGCGTCCTCGGCCACCCCCGCCCACGTCAGCGCGCCGCGCACGACCAGGCGGGCGACGCGGGACGCCGAACCGGGGGACAGGCGGGTGACCAGCACGGTCAGCCGTGTGGAGCCCCGGGGATCTCGCAGGCCGCCGTGGGAGGGCCGCTCCTGCGCCGTGACCCCGGTGCGATGGAGAGCCTTGGTGACGGGCTGCTCGGCGCGCATCAGTCGACCACTCCTTGTGATCTCTCGACCTCGGTGACGGGCGGAGGAAGCGCGCGGTGATCCCTCCGGGGTGTGAACTCGATGGTGGGGGAAGTTTGCACCCGGAGGGAAGCAGTACCACCGATAGCCATCCCGGATCTGCCCCTGATCGGCCGAACCGATCAGCCCGCACGATCGCTCCTCCCGTTCACCCCCCAGGAAGCCCTTGTCACCTGGTTAATTGGGAGGTCAGCCCCCTAGGCTTGGCGAAAGGTCGGCATGAACGTCACTCATGCGAGCGAGCAGACCATCAGCTTCACCGTCTGGGAAAGACCGCAAATGCGGCAGGCCCTCTCGTCCCGTGACATCGCAACCGTCTATCTCCTCCTGCAGCGCATCGGCGTCTCCCAGCGCCGCATCGCCGCGCTCACCGGCCAGTCACAGTCCGAGATCTCCGAGATCATGAACGGGCGTCAGGTCATGGCCTACGACGTGCTCGCGCGCATCGCGGACGGCCTCGGCATCCCGCGCGGGTACATGGGCCTGGCCTACGACGACTCCGCCATGCCCGCGCTCGCGCCGGCCCTCCCCGAGGACGACGCCGACGAGGACGAGAAGGCGCGCCGCCTGCTGGCGCACGCCGCCCAGGTCGCCATCGGGGCGAGCGCGGCCGATCTGGACGACTGGAGCCTGCCGGTGACCCGCGTCGACACCCCGGTCCCGTGCAGGATCGGCGACACCGAGGTCGACCAGGTCGAGTCGATCACCAAGGCCCTGCGCCACCTCGACTACCGCTACGGCGGCGGCATCTGCCGGGACTCGATCGTGGCGCAGCTGTCCTGGTCGCAGCGCCTGCTCGGCGCCTCCTGCTCGCAGGACGTCGGCCTGCGCCTGCACCGGGCGCTGGCCGACCAGCACAACCTCGCCGGGTGGACGTCCTTCGACGTCGGCCTGCACGTCCACGCCCGCCGGCACCTGGCGCGCGCGCTGGAACAGGCCAAGCACGCGGGCGACGCCTCCCTCGCGGCCAACGCCCTGTACCGGTTGGGCCGGGTCTTCCTGCACATCGGCCGCGTCGAGGACGCCCTGCGGTTCTTCCAGCTCGGCCAGATCTGCGCCCAGGACGCGAGCTGCGAGCTCACCGTCGCCATGCTGTGCGCCAACGAGGCGTGGGCCTACGGGCTGCTCGGCGACCGCAGGCTGGCGCTGAAGTCGATGGAGCGGGCCCGGGACGAGTTCATGCGCGCCGATCCCCTGAGGGCTCCCGCATGGGTGAGGTTCTTCGGCCAGGCCGACCTCAAGGCCGCCGAGGGCATGACCTATTCCGCGCTGTCGTACCACTATCCCGGGCAGCTGGAGAAGGCGGCCGACTGCCTGTCGGGCAGCGTGCGCCAGCGGGGCGACACCTACGTGCGCAGCAAGGTGTTCGAGCTCATCGCGCTGGCGACCGCCCAGCTCCTGCTCCGCGACGTCGAGAACGGCGTGGACAACGGCAACGAGGCCGTCACGCTGGTCACCCAGATCAGGTCGGTCAGGACGGTCGACCGGCTCAAGCCGCTGCAGGCCGCGGTGAAGGAGCTGCCGCGCGACCCCGAGGTGCGGGAGCTGGGCCGGCGGATCGCCGACGTGCGCGCCCTATGAGCCTCACCACGGTCGACCCCTCGGGGGGCCTCACCCGCGACAACCTCCGTTCGCTGCTGGCCGCCGTCTGCGCCGGGACCGGCCTGGACCCGGCGCACGCCGAGCTGATCAAGTTCACCAACAACGCCGTCTTCCGGCTCGTCGCGGACCCGGTCGTCGTCCGCATCGCCGGGTCCACCGCCACGCGCGAGCGCGTGGAGACGGTGGTGCGGGTCGCGCGCTGGCTGGAGCGCCACCGCTTTCCCGCGGTGCGGCTGCTGGCGGGCGTCGAGCAGCCCATCCGGCTGGACGGCCAGGTGATCACGCTGTGGGAGCGGGTGCAGGACGTCGGGCCGCGCCCGGACGGCGCCCAGCTCGCGGGGCTGCTGCGCCGGCTGCACCGCCTGCCCCCTCCGCCCGGCGGGCTGCCGCCCTGGTCGCCGATGGACGAGGTGCGCAGGCGGCTGGCGGAGCCGGAGGAGCTGTCGGCGGAGGACCACGCCTTCCTGCTGCGCGAGTGCGACGAGGTGGAGGCGTCGCTGGCCGGGCTGCGGTTCGTGCTGCCGCCCGGCGTCATCCACGGCGACGCGTTCCTCGGCAACCTCATCGCCGGGCGGCGCGGCCCCGTGCTGTGCGACTTCGACGGCACGAGCGTCGGCCCCCGCGAGTGGGACCTGACGCCGGTCGCGGTGGGCCGCCTGCGCCTGGACTACCCGGGCGACGACCACGCCCCGCTGGCCAGGCGCTACGGCCTCGACGTGATGCACTGGGAGGGCTTTCCCGTGCTGCGCCGCCTGCGGGAGCTGAAGCTCGTCACCAGCGTGCTGCCCATCCTGCGCAGCAACCCGGCCGTGCGCGCCCAGTGGGAGCACCGCATGCGCACCTACAAGGCCGGCGACCTGACCACCAGGTGGCAGCCGTACCGGTGAGCGCCGGGGGCCGGCCGCCTCCAGGCCGTGGGCGTGCCTTGCCCGTGCCCGGCCGAATCATGACCGTGCCAGGATTGGACCGTGACGACGGCGGTGGAGACGGGCATCGATCTGGCGGACCTGGCGTTCTGGCGCAGGCCCCCGCACGAGCGCGAGCGCGACTTCGCGCGGCTGCGCGCGCTCCCGCACCCGGTGTTCTTCCCCGAGCGCCGGGTGCCGCTGCTGCGCTCGGGCGCCGGTTTCCACGCGCTCGTGCGGCACGCCGACGTCGTGGAGGCCAGCCGCAACGCCAAGGTGTTCTCCAGCGAGCCCGCCGTCACCAACCCCGAGCCGCCGGGCTGGGTGAAGCACGTCTTCGGCGACTCGATGGTCAACCTCGACGACCCCCGGCACGCCCGCCTGCGCAGGATCGTCTCGCGGGCGTTCTCCCCCAAGATGCTCGCCCGGCTGGACTCGGGCATCGCCGAGGCCGCCGCGCGCATCGTCGACGACGTGGCGGCGCAGGGGCCGCGCGACTTCGTCGCCCAGGTCGCCGCCCGGCTTCCCATCACCGTCATCTGCGACATGATGGGCATCCCCGGCGACATCCGGGCCAAGGTGCACGCGCACGTGGACGCCTCCACCGCCTACACCGGGGTGCGCATGAGCCTGGCCCGCACGGCCGCGATGGCCGGGCGCAACATGGCCGCCCTGTTCGCCCTGCAGCGGCTGGTGATCCGGCTCGGACGGGCGCGCGAGCGCGAACCCGGGGACGATCTCGTCTCGGCCCTGGTGACCGCCAACGTCGACGGCGAGCGGCTGACCCCGCGCGAGCTCGGGTCGTTCTTCACGCTGCTGCTGGTCGCGGGCAACGAGACGGCGCGCAACACGATGGCCCACGGCCTCAAGCTGCTCACCGACAACCCGGGCGAGCGCGAGCGCCTCGCCGGCGACTTCGAGGGGCACATCGGCGGCTTCATCGAGGAGACCGTCCGGTACGTCTCGCCCATCATGCAGTTCCGCCGCACGGTCACCGAGCCGTACGAGCTGCGCGGGGTGCGCCTGTCGCCCGGCGACAAGGTCGTGCTGTTCTACGGCTCGGCCAACCGCGACGAAGAGGTCTTCCCCGACGCCGGGCGCTTCGACATCACGCGCAAGCCGAACCCGCACGTCGGGTTCGGCGGCCCCGGCCCGCACTTCTGCCTGGGCGCCAACCTGGCCCGCCAGGAGATCAAGATCATGTACCGCGAGCTGTTCACCCGCCTGCCCGGGATCAGGACGGTCGGCGACCCTGACCTGCTGCTCTCCAACTTCGACAACAGCGTCCGCTCACAAGACTTCACGTTCTGAGCGGGCCGTGCGCCGCGGGCGGGGGCGCGCGGGTTAGGGTCCGTTGCGTGAACGCCGACGATTTCCGCCTGGACCCGTCCGTCGCCCACCTCAACCACGGGTCGTTCGGCGTGGTGCCCGCCGTCGTGCGGCGGCGCCAGGACGAGTTCCGCGCCGAGGCCGACCGGGACCCCGACGGCTACCACGCGACCCTGGGGGAGCGCGTGGCCGAGGCCAGGGAGGAGGTGGCCGCGTTCCTCGGCGCCGACCCCGGCGGGCTGGCGTTCGTGGACAACGTCACCGAGGGCGTCGCCGTGGCGCTGGAGTCGGTGCCGCTCGCGCCCGGCGACCGGATCCTGGTCTGCGACCACGCCTACGGGGCCGTCGACATCGCCGCCCGCCGCAGGGCCCGCCGCGCCGGCGCGGCGGTGGACACCGTGACCCTGCCGGGCCGCTCGGACGGCGAATGGTCGGCGCAGGACGCCGCCGCGGCCCTCCTCGCGGCCGTCACCCCGCGCACGAAGGTCGCGGTCTTCGACCACATCACCTCCACCACGGCGCGGCTGCTGCCCGTGCGCCACCTCGTGGCGGAGTTGCGCGCGCTCGGCGTGGTCACCGTCGTGGACGCCGCGCACGCGCCCGGCATGCTGGAGGTGGACCTCGGCGGGATCGGCGCCGACTTCTGGACGGGCAACCTGCACAAGTGGGCGTTCGCGCCCCGGCCGTGCGGGGTGCTGGCGGTGGCGCCGGCGTGGCGCGAGCGCGTCGAGCCGCTCATCGCCTCCTTCTACCTCGGCGAGGGGTTCCCCCACAGCGTGGAGTTCCAGGGCACCCGCGACCACACCACCTGGCTCGCCGCGCCGTACGGCCTGCGGTTCCTGAAGGAGCTCGGGGCCGCAGAGACCCGGGAGCGCAACGCCGCGCTCGCCCTGCGCGGCCAGCGGATCGTGGCGGAGGCCACCGGGCTGCCGGCGTGGCGGGGCGACGCGGAGCTGTCCATGCGCGTCCTGCGCCTGCCGCGCGGGGTGGCGGTGACCCAGGACGCGGCCGGGGCGCTGGCCGACCAGATTTTTCGCACCTGCGGCTGCCGGACCGCGGTGAGGCCGTGGCCCGACGCGGGCTTGTTGCGGGTGTCAGCGCAGGTCTACACCAGAGAAAGCGACTTCGAGCGCCTTGCGGCCGGTTTGCGCGACATCTTCTCGTAAGGCGCGACTCCCGGACATACCGGCCAGTTACGTGGCGGATGATTTGGAAAGCCGATAATCTCCAGCGAAAAGGGGGGATCAGCTCCATGGAGGACGCGGTGCCATCGTCAACTCCGGCACGGCCGAAGCTCGACACCACCTCGCCGAACATGGGCCGGGTCGCCGACTACATCCTCGGCGGGAAGGACAACTTCGCGGTCGACCGCGAAGCGGCCGAGGCCGCGATGGCGATCATCCCCAACCTGTCCCTGCTGTGGCACGAGGGACGTCGCTTCCTCGGCCGCGCGGTGCGCTACCTCGCCGGCGAGGCCGGGATCCGGCAGTTCATCGACATCGGCTGCGGCCTGCCCACCCAGGGCAACGTGCACGAGATCGCGCAGGCGGTGGCCCCCGGAGCCCGGGTGGCCTACATCGACAACGACCCGATGGTCGTGGTGCACGGCCAGGCCATCCTGCAGGACGACGGCATCACCGCCGTGATCGAGGCCGACGCGCGCGACCCCGAGAAGCTGCTGGCCCACCCGGCGCTCACCGAGATCATCGACCTCGACCGGCCCGTGGCGGTGCTGCTGTTCGGCATCCTCCAGGACATCACCGACGACGCCGTGGCCGCGCGCATCGTCCAGGGGCTGCGTGAGGCGATTCCGCCCGGCAGCTACATGGCGATGTCGCAACCGGTGTCCGACCTGTCGCCCGAGTCGACCACCGAGATGGCCGTCATGTACGAGGACAGGGGCGCGGTCGAGGGGCCCACCCGCAGGGGCGGCGTGCGCAGCAAGGCCGAGGTGGACCGCTTCATGGACGGGCTCGCGCTCGTCGAGCCCGGCCTGGTGTACATCCCCTGGTGGCGTCCGGACGGCCCGATCATCCACGGCGCCGAGTCGGTGTGGGTCGTGGGCGGGGTCGGCCGCAAGGACTGACCCCGCGCCCCGCCCGGCGCCGCCTACAGGTGGTAGGCGTACTCCTGGAACTCCCAGTCGGTGACGTGCCGGGAGAACCGCTGGACCTCGTGGCGCTTGTAGGCGACGTAGGCCGTGGCGAACTCCTTGCCGAGCACGTCCAGCAGCGCCGCGTCGGCCTCGAAGGCGTCCAGCGCCTCCGGCAGCGACTCGGGCAGCACCGGCGCCTTGGCCGGGTCGTAGCCGTAACCCTCCAGCGGGCCCGGCGGTTCGACGCGGTCGCGGATGCCCAGGTACACGGCGGCGAGCAGTCCCGCGACGCCGAGGTAGGGGTTGGCCGAGGCGTCGCCGAGGCGCACCTCGACGCGGCTGCCCGCGCCGCGCTCGGGCGGGATGCGCACCATGGCGCTGCGGTTGTCCAGCCCCCAGTCGGCCAGCCACGGGGCGAGTGAGTCGGGGCCGAGCCGCTTGTAGGAGTTGATCGTCGGGGTGAGCAGCGCCGCGAGCGCGGGGGCGTGCGCGAGGATGCCGCCGATGGCGTGCAGGGCGGTCGAGGAGAGCCCGTAGGAGGAGCCCGGGTCGTCGAAGACGTTGCGGCCGTCGCCGTCCACGCACGAGATGTGGACGTGGAAGCCGGAACCGCCCTCGTCGGTGAACGGCCGCGCCATGAACGTCGCCATGAGGCCGTCCTTCCGCGCCAGCTCCTTGATCGCGGACTTGAAGCGGAACGCGCGGTCGGCGGCGTCGGGGGCCTCGGAGTGGTGCAGGTTGATCTCGAACTGGCCGCCGGAGAACTCGTGGTTGCCCATGGTCGCGCCGATGTCGAGGTCGCGCAGCAGGCGCAGGCTGCGCAGCAGGTGGGAGCCGCGGTCGCCCTTGCGCCCGGTGACGTACACGTTGCCGGTCGCGTCGTCGTACCGCCGCCAGTTGGGGCCGTCCGGCTCCAGCAGGAAGTACTCCAGCTCGGGGCCTGCCACGCCGGTGAGGCCGAGCTCGCCGAGCCGCGCGGCGACCGAGCGCAGCAGGGTGCGCGGGGACTCGGAGAAGGGCTCGCCGGTCTCGGGCAGGAACGCGTCGCCCAGGCAGTGCGCCACGCCCGGCTCCCAGGGCAGCTTCACCAGCGTGGACAGGTCCGGCTTGATGGTGATGTCCGGCAGGCCGCGGTCCAGCCCGCCAGGCACGGGCACCGTGTCGCCGCGCGGGGAGGTGTAGTACACCGCCCGGCAGAACGCCACCCCGCGCTCGGCGACCTCGGGCAACTGCTCCAGCAGGACGTCCTTGCCCCGCTCGGTGCCGATGAGGTCGGGGTAGCCGATCCGGACGACGTCGACGCCGTCGCGCGCGAGCCGCTCGACGATCGCCTCCACCGATTCGGCGCTCACTTGGCCTCCCGCTGTCCAGGAAATATCGTTTGGGTGCGAACAATACGCGCCGCGTCCTCGGAGCCACAAGGTGGCCCCGGGTGACAGGAGGGCCGGTGGCGGCCTATCGTGTAGGAAATCGTATGGGCCCAAACAGTCCAGGGTTCCGAGGTCGGAGGCGCCATGTCCACGGTACGCGGCTTTTTCACCCCACGGACGGCGACCGGCCGCTCCTCGCTGGTCCCCGCCCCGCCGTGGTACTACTCCGGGGACCTGCTCACCGTCGAGTACCGCACCGACCCCGCCAAGGTCGCCGAGCTGCTGCCGGGCCCCCTCACGCTCGCCGAGGAGGACCCCGGGGCGGTCGCCGTCATCTGGGCCGACTGGCAGTCCTGCTCCGAGGGAGGGGAGGAGCTGCTCGACCCGGTCCGCTCCCAGTACAAGGAGTGCTTCGTGGTCGTGCGCTGCTCCTACCAGGGCCGCACCTACTCGCGCTGCGTCTACATCTGGGTCGACAAGGACTTCGCCATCGCCCGCGGCCTGCACCAGGGCTACCCCAAGAAGCTCGGCTCCATCCACATGACCCGCCCCCACCCCTTCGGCCAGGCGGCCCCGCGCATCGGCGCGGGCGGCCTCTTCGGCGCGACCCTCGCCGCCGCCGACCGCCGCCTCGCGCAGGCCGTCGTCCGCCTGCGCGAGCCCAGCCCGTCCGCCGGGTTCGTCAACGGCCACCCGATGGCCCACAACCGCTGGCTGCCCTCCATCGAGCCCGGCGCGGCCCCCGCCCTGAACGAGCTCATCAGCAGCGGGGCGGCCGAGTTCGAGGGCGGCCAGGCCTGGGCCGGGGACGCCGAGCTGGAACTGTTCGACGCCCCCACCGAGGAACTGGCCGGCCTCACCGTGGACGAGATCATCGGCGGCTACTACCGCCAGGTGGGCGTGGTCTGGAACGGCGGCACCCTGCTCGAACGCGGCGCCCTGTAGCGTCTCCGGCCGGGGGGCCGATGGAGCATGCGAGGCCCGCGCGTGCCGGCCCCCGAGGAGGCGCATGTTACGCCGGATGTTCCGCCGCCTGGGCGGGGCCGTCATCTTCCACGCCTACCGCAAGACGCTGATGACGACCCAGGAGCACATGCTCGCCGGAGACTTCCGCAAGGCGCGGTTCACCGCGCTGCTCGCGCTCCGGACCGCCGTGGACACGTTCGGGCCCGACGACGAGCGCACCGCGTTCGTCCTCGCGACGCTCGCCTCCGTCGACATCGCCGAGGGGGACCTCGACGCGGCGGCCGAGCTGATCTCCGCGGCGCGGCGCATCCTGGACGGGCTGCCGGACGCCGACCCGCACGCGCGGGCCCTGCTGCTCGGCCAGCACGCGGCCGTCCAGGGCATCGCCGGACGGCACACCGCGGCGCTGGAGGACATGCGCGCCGCCGTCGCCCTCCTCGCCTCCGCCCCCGGCGCGCCGCCCTTCGCCGAGGCGCTGCTCCACGCGGGGCTCGGCGCCGCCGAGGCCGAGGCCGGGCTCCCGCGCGACGCCCTGCGCTCCTACCGCGCCGCCCTCGCCGTCGTCCGGGCCGCCCGGGACGACTCGGCGGTGCTGGAGCCCCAGATACTGATCGACGTCGCCCTGATCCACCGCGACCTCGGCGACCGGCGCCGCGCCGACACCCTGGCCGGCGAGGCGATGGCCGTCGCCGCGGCCATGCCCGCCGTCCACGGCGCCGCGCTCGCGCGGATGCGCGTCACCGCCGCGCTGATCAAGCGCAGGACCGGCGACCTGGAGAGCGCCGAACACCTGATCCGGCAGGTGGAGGACTTCTGGAGCGGCCTGCCCGGCCACCAGTCCGAGCGGGTCGCCGCCACGATCGCGCGGGCCGCGATCGCCGCCGACCGCGGGAACCCGGCCGAGGCGCATCGCGTCCTCGCCGGGCTCGACGGCGTCGTGTCCGGCGGACCGGCCGTCGTCGCCGGGTACGGGCTCGCCCTGTCGGCGTACATGGCGGGGGACCTGGGCGAGGCGGAGCGGCGGCTGGAGCGGCTGGAGGAGGAGTCGGCGGCCGCGTTCGGGGCGGGCCACCTGCAGACCGCGCAGACCCTCGTCCTCGCCGCCGCGCTGCGATCGGCCGGGGGAGAGCACGGCCGGGCGCTCGACCTGGTCGCGCGGGCGACCGCCGCCGAGGCGCGGATCCAGTGGACCTCCTTCGGCGCGGGCGGCAGGGACGTGCACAGCGCCATCATGGACAGGCTGGCCGTCTCGCTCGACGTCGAGCTGACCGTCGCGCTCGCCGCCGAGGGCCACGACCCCCGGGCCACCGAGACGGGCTTCGCCGCCGTGCTGCGCCGCAAGGGCGGCCTGCGCGAGGCGTTCACCGCGCTGCGCTCCGCCCGCGACCGGGAGACCTGGGAGGAACTGCGGGAGGTCTGCGGGCGCATCCTGGCCGCGACCACCGGGCACCCCGAGGGCGCGCTCGTGTCCGAGCTCACCGCGCTGTACGAGCGGCAGGAGGAGCTGGAGGCGCGCCTGGCCGACGGCGTCCCCGAGGAGGCGCTGCGCGCCCGCGCCCGGCACGCCACACCCACCGCGGTCCTCGGCGCGCTGCCCTCCGGCGCGGCCGTGCTGGAGCTGTTCCGGTGGGTGCCCTTCGACCTGCGCGCCGGGGTCAGCCGGGGCGCCGAGCACGCCGAGTACCTGGGCTACCTGCCGGCGGCCGGCGAGACCCGCCTGATCCGCTTCGGCCCCGCCGCCGCCATCGAGGCCGCGATCCGCCGCTGGAGCCTCGCCGAGCTCTCCGGGATGCTGGCCGGGCCGTTGCTGGGCGCGCTGGACGGCGTGGACGTCCGGCACCTGTACGTGGCGCCCGACGGCGCGCTCGGGCTGTTGCCCTGGGAGATCCTGACCGGGCCCGACGGCGTCCCGCTGCTCGACCGGCTGTCGCTGAGCTACCTCACCGCGGCCCGCACGCTGCTCGGCGCCGGCCCCCGCACGGACCCGTCCGGGGACCCTCTCGTCATCGGCGGCCCCGACTTCGGGCACGCCCCCGCGGGCGGCCCGGCGGCCGAGGCGGAGGGCGGGGTGGCGGGGATGGCGTTCGCGGCGTTGCCGGGGACCGTCCGGGAGGCCAAGGCGGTGGCGCGGCTGCTCGGCGTGAGCCCGTTGCTCGGGGCCGAGGCGACCCGGGCGGCGGTCCTCGGGGCGCGGTCCCCTCGCGTCCTGCACCTGGCCACCCACGGCTTCTTCCTGGACACCCCGGACGGCGCGTCCTCGGGGCTGTGGGCGATGTGGGACGCCGAGCCCGCGCCCGAAGGCGCGCCGCGCCGCCGCGTCCCCTGGTACGCCGCCCCGCGTCCCCTGCTGCGCTGCGGCGTGGCCCTGGCCGGGGCCAACACGCCGGGCGCCGCGAGCACGCCGGGGTTCGTCACCGGCGAGGACATCATCGCGCTCGATCTCCGGGCGACGGACCTGGTCGTGCTGTCGGCGTGCGACACCGGCAGGGGAGAGGCGCACGCGGGCGACGGCATCCTCGGGCTCGCGCACGCCTTCGCCACCGCCGGGGCGCGGCACGTCCTGCTGAGCCTGTGGGCGGTCAACGACCACCTCGCCGCGCGGCTCATGCGCGTCTTCTACGAGCACCTGACGGCCGGGGCGTCCCCGCGGGCCGCGCTGCGCGCCGCCCAGAACCGGATTCGGGACGACCATCCGGATCCCCGGTTATGGGCAGGTTTCGTCCTTTACGGCGGCTGAAATGCGGTGATCGACCCCTAAAGCACGCCCGTACCGGATGGGCGTTCTCCGCCGCCGGGGTGGTGCGTGTACAAATGGGGGGCGAGAGTCCACACGGCCGGGCGCGCCGGCGTCCGGAGACTCTTCACGAAAGCAGGGGCGCGCCGCCGCGTGCCCGACACCAGAAGGAGCACGCGTGCCCGCGCACTTCTCGTTGACCGAGACCGAGCAGGCGGTCACCCGCAGGCTCGGCTCGATGCCGATCAGCCGCGAGGCACTGGTCGCCGTGTCCAACCTGCACCGGGCGGCCGCCATCGTCCGGCAGCACCTGGAGAACTCCGCCCTGCGCGTGGCCTCCCTCACCTGGAGCGGCTTCGTCGTCCTGTGGGTGGTGTGGATATGGGAGGAGATCGAGACCCGGCACGTCGCCGCCGAGGCCGGCATCTCCAAGGGGACGCTGACCGGCATCATCAAGACCCTGGAGTCGCGGGGCCTGGTCCAGCGCAGCCAGCACCCCGACGACGGCCGCCTGGCGCTGCTGCGCCTGACGCCGGAGGGCCTCGCGCTGATGGAGCACCTCTTCCCCGCCTTCAACGAGGAGGAGGCGTTCGTGGTGGAGGCCCTGGACGGTGAGGAGTCCACGCGCCTGGCCGACACGCTGCGCCGCATCGTCACGCACCTGGAGACGCACGGCGAGCAGCGCCGCGCCCACCTGCGCGCCAAGACGCCCGTCCCGCCGCGCAGGGGCGGCAGGCGCCGCGCCACCTGAGCCCGGATCAGCGGCGCGCGGCGGCGTGGGTCAGGGCGTCGAACAGGCGCTGGTTGGCGGGGTCCTCACCGGCGGTGTCCTCGGGGTGCCACTGGACGCCGAGGAACCAGCCACGCGGATCGGCCAGCTCGTACGCCTCGGCGGTGCCGTCGGCGGCGTGCGCCGTGGCGACCAGCCCGGCGCCGGGGACGGAGACGCACTGGTGGTGGAAGCAGGACGCCTCGACCTTCCCTGCGCCGGTGACCTCGGCCAGCAGCGAGCCCGGCCGGACGGCGACCGGGTGGACCAGGTGGCGGTGCGCGGACTCCATGTGCTGGCGCAACCGCCCGCCGAGCGCGACGTTCACCACCTGCAGGCCGCGGCAGATCGCGAGCAGGGGCAGGCCCGTCTCCAGCGCGTGCCGGGCCACGGCGAGGTCGAACGCGTCCTGGGCGTCGTCCACGTCGTAGACGGTGTCGTGCGCGACGCCCTCCCCGTACGTCGCGGGGGCGAGGTCGCCGCCGCCGGGCAGCAGCACCCCGTCGGCGAGCCACAGCCGGGACGCCGCCTCGGCGGCGTCGCCCGGATGCACGAGGAACGGCTCCGCGCCCGCGCGCAGCACGGCGTCGGCGAGGGCGCGCGCGGTCACGACGGCCGCGTACCGCAGGGCCGAGGTCTGGGCGGCGAAGCGGGAGGGGATCGCGATGATCGGTCGGCGGGGCATCCCGGCCTCCTCACAGATGCTTGTTTGAGGCCAAACGATATCCTGAAGCCGTCTGGGAGGCACGGGTGCCTTGACCGGATCGCGACGTACGTCCTAATTTTGTTTGGGTACAAACGATTGGGAGGCTTGCATGCCCACTGTCGCCGGAGTCGAGGTCGAAGGCAGGCATTGGATCGGAGGCGAACGCGTCTCCTCCACCCGCACCTTCGAGGACGTCTCGCCCATCGACGAGCAGGTGATCGCCGAGATCGCCCGGGGAGGCGCGGACGAGGCCGCCGAGGCCGTGCGCGCCGCGCACGCGGCCTTCCCCGCCTGGGCGCGCACCACACGCGAGGAGCGCGCCCGGCTCCTGCACGCGATCGCCGACGGCGTCGAGCGCCGCCTGGAGCGACTCGCAGGCGTCGAGACCACCGACAACGGGGCGCTGCTGCGCTCCCACCTGCGCGGCGTGATGCCCCGCGTGGCGCACAACTTCCGCTTCTTCGCCGACCACCTGCTCGGCCTGGGCCACGACGACTTCGAGACCCGGGGCCACCGCAACCACGTGAGCTGGGACCCGGCCGGGGTGTGCGCGCTGATCACCCCGTGGAACGCGCCGCTCATGCTCGCCACCTGGAAGATCGCCCCGGCGCTCGCCGCCGGCAACACGGTGGTGCTCAAGCCCGCCGAGTGGACCCCGCTCACCGCCTCCCTGCTGGCCGACATCACCGTCGAGGCGGGCCTGCCCGACGGCGTCTTCAACGTCGTCCAGGGGTACGGCCAGGAGGCCGGCGCCGCCCTCGTCGCCGACCCGCGGGTCAAGCGGGTCAGCTTCACCGGCTCGGTGCCCACCGCCCAGCGGATCGCCGCCGCCGTCGCGCCCAACCTGACCCCGATGTCGCTGGAGCTCGGCGGCAAGTCCCCGCTCATCGTCTTCGCCGACGCCGACCTCGACCTCGCCGTCGACCTCGCCGTGGAGCAGTACGACAACGCCGGGCAGGTGTGCCTGGCCGGCACCCGCCTGCTGGTCGAGGAGCCGATCGCCGAGGAGTTCACCGCCCGCTTCCTCGCCAAGGCGGGCGCGCTCGTCCAGGGCGACCCGCGCGACCCGGCCACCGACATCGGCCCGAACATCCACCGCAAGCACGTCGACCGCGTGGACGGCTTCGTCCGCAGGGCCCTGGACGCCGGGGCCAAGCCGCTCATCGGCGGCGGCCCCAACACCGACCTCGGCGGCCTGTACTACCGGCCGACCCTGCTCACCGGCGCCGCCCCCGGCAGCGAGATCCTCACCGAGGAGGTCTTCGGCCCCGTCCTCACCCTGCAGACCTTCCGCACCGAGGACGAGGCCGTCGACGAGGCCAACGGCACGCGCTTCGGCCTCGCCGCGACGCTGGCCACCGGCTCGCCCGAGCGCGCCGAGCGCGTCTCGGCCCGCCTGGTCGCCGGCACCGTCTGGGTGAACTGCTTCTTCGTCCGCGACCTCAGGGCCCCGTTCGGCGGCGCCCGCCACTCCGGCGTCGGCCGCGAGGGCGGCGACTGGAGCTTCGACTTCTACTGCGACGTCAAGAACACGGTGACCGCGCCATGGGCGAGGTAGTGGGAGCGGGCCTGCTGGCCCACGTGCCGACCATCGTGCTGCCCGAGGCGACCCGGCTGGAGCTCAACGAGGGCAAGGAGATCACCCTGGTCACCGGGCTGCGGCAGCTCCGCCAGGAGGTCTTCGACACCGTCGAGCACGACGCGGTCGTCGTGCTCGACTCGCACTGGGCCACGACGGTGGAGTTCGTCGTCACCGCCCAGCAGCACAGGGCCGGGCTGTTCACCTCCGAGGAACTGCCGCGGGGCATGTGCCGCATGCCCTACGACTTCCCCGGCGACCAGGAGCTCGCCCGCGCCATCGCCGCCAAGGCCGGCGAGCACCACACCTGGATCACCCCGATCGACGACCCCTACCTGCCGATCTACTACGCGACGATCAACCTGTGGACCTACCTCGGGCTGCCGCGGAAGCCGTGGCTGTCCATCGGCGTCTGCCAGACCGGGGACATGGAGGACCACCTGCGGCTCGGCCGCGCGCTCGGCGAGGCGATCCGCGAATCCGACCGCAAGGTGATGGTCATCGCCTCCGGAGCCCTGTCGCACACCTTCTGGCCGCTGCGCGAGCTGCGCGACCACGAGTCGTCCGACCCCGTCCACATCTTCTCCGACGGGGCCAGACAGGCCGACCTGGAGCGGATCGCCTGGTTCAAGGCCGGTGACCACGCCCGCGTGCTCGACACGATGCCGGAGTTCGCCCGGTACAAGCCCGAGGCCGGCTTCCGCCACTACCTGATGCTGGCCGGCGCCCTGGGGGAGGGCGACTGCACCGCCGCCGCGCGGCAGTACGGCGAGTACGAGAACTCCGTCGGCACCGGCCAGGCGCTGCTGTGGTTCGACCGCCCCGAAGGCGGCTTCCCCGCCCCCCGCCCCACCGTCCCCGCCTGAGAGACGGGATCCCGGTCCCGCCGTTGTGAAAGGTCCCTGATGCCCGAGTACCGCAGGATCCTGCTGGACGGCGCCGTCACCCAGGTGCGCCGCGAGGGGGACGAGCTGGTGAGCGCCGACGGCCGCGTCGTCGGCGTGGAGGACGCCGTCTACCTGCCGCCGTGCGAGCCGACGAAGATCATCGCCGTGCACCTGAACCACCGCAGCCGGGTGACCGAGTTCATGACCACGCTGCCGCCCGCGCCCACGTACTTCCACAAGCCCACCTCGGCGCTCAACGCCCACAAGGGCGCGGTCGTGCGGCCCGAGCGGTGCGAGTACCTCAACTACGAGGGCGAGATCGCGATCGTCATCGGCCGCACGACGCGCAACGTCTCGCCCGCCGAGGCCGGCGACCACATCGCCGGGTACACCATCGGCAACGACTACGGCCTGCACGACTTCCGCGACACCGACGCCGGCTCGATGCTGCGCGTCAAGGGCTCCGACACGCTGTGCCCCCTCGGCCCCGGCCTCGTCACCGGCTGGGACTTCCGCGGCAAGGCCCTGCGCACCTACGTCAACGGCCACGTCGTGCAGGAGGGCTCCACCGACGAGATGGAGTGGGACATGCACTACCTCGTCGCCGACATCGCCCGCACGATCACCCTGTACCCCGGCGACGTCCTGCTCTCCGGCACCCCGGCGGGCTCGCGCCCGGTCAAGCCCGGCGACGTGGTCGAGGTCGAGGCCGAGGGCCTCGGCAAGCTGTCCAACCACATCGTCACCGGCCCCGTCCCGATCCGCGACGACTGCGGCGCCCAGCCGACCACCTCCGAGGAGGTCCTCTCGACCGCCTTCGGCGGCGACTGGGAATTCCGCGGCATCCGCGCCCCCCGCCGCTGACCCCCACCACCCCGAACACCCGGAGGCCCGGTCCCCGCAGGGGGGATCGGGCCTCCGGGCCGCGTGGGGGAGATGCGCGGCTCGCACGGGACCGGGCCGGGGGCGTGCAGGGCCGCCGTCGGTGAAGCTCCGCGTCAGGACGGGGCGAGGACGCAGAACTCGTGGCCCTCCGGGTCGGTCAGGCACGTCCACGGGACGTCGCCCTGGCCGAGGTCGAGGTCGGCGGCGCCGAGGGTCCGCAGCCGGGCCACCTCCGCCGCCTTGTCGTCACCGGGGTACGGCAGCAGGTCGAGGTGGACCCGGTCCGGCACGGTCTTCACACTCGGCGTGCGGACGAACTCGAGGTACGGGCCGCCCCCCTTGGCGGAGCGCGACACCGCACGATCGTCCGTCACCTCATGCAGGGGCCAGTCCATCGCCGCACCCCAGAACCGGGCCATGGCTCGCGGATCCACGCAGTCGACGACCACCCGGGCGATCGGCCCGGTGTCCCGGTAGACCTCCCGAGGCTCCAGCACGCAGAACTCGTTGCCCTCCGGGTCGGCGAGGACCGTCCACGGCACTTCGCCCTGGCCCACGTGGGCGGGTGTCGCACCGAGAGCCTGGAGGCGCGCCACCAACTCCGCCTGATGGGCCGCGGACGTGGTGGCGACATCGAGGTGCACACGGTTCTTCGTTGCCGTTTTGGGCTCCGGGACGGTGACGACGTCGACGCAGACGGCGACCGGGTCCGGCCAGACGAAGTCGCCGCCCGGTCCGACGTAGGAGGTCACGCCGGGCACCCCGCCGGAAACACTCCAGCCGAGCGCCTCCGCCCAGAACCGGCCCACCACGGAGTCATCAAGAGCCTTGATGTTCACCTGGACAGGTCGCAGTGCCATGCCGGCGATCCTACGCCGACGGACTCACGGCGCCGGTGACGTGTTCATCGGAGATCCTTCGCGTGAGCATCGATCAGGCGCTGGGACAGGTTCCACAAGCGGTCGGCGTCGGCGGGGTCCAGCGCGTACGGCAGGTAGTGGCCGCGGGGCGGGGGACCGTGGCCGTGCCAGGGGCGGCCGATGGCGCGGTCTTCGAGATACCGGCCGCCGACGCCGGTCAGCTCCGGCGCGACGGCCGCCCACACGCTCGTGGCCGCGCCCTGTTCCGGCGTCGTCCAGCCCGGTCCCGGCCAGCCCTGCGCGGCCTGTTCGGCGGTGTCGAGGTGCCGCTGGAGTCCCGTGGCGACCGCGCCGGGCATGACCGCGTTGGCGATGATCCCGCGAGCCCCGTACCTGAGGTGCAGGCTCAGGGCGAACAGCGCGTTGGCGGTCTTGGACTGCCCGTAGGCCTGCCAGCGGTCGTAGGGCCGGGCCAGGTAGTTGGGGTCGGTGAAATCGACCCTGGAACGCCGGTGGGCGCTGGAGGTCAGCACGACGACGCGGGCGCCGCCGGCCGCGAGCAGGTTGGGCACCAGGCCGGTGACGAAGGCGAAATGCCCCAGGTGATTGGTGCCGAACTGCAGCTCGAACCCTTCCGCGGTACGGGCCGGCGGGGTGGCCATCACCCCGGCGTTGGCGACGAGGATGTGACACGGTTTGCCGGTGGCACGGTGCCGCGTCGCGAAGCCGATGACCGACCTCAGGGACGCGAGGTCGAGGTGGCGGTACACCACCTCGCCACGCGAAACGGCGCTCAGCGCGCGGGCGGCGGCCTCGCCACGCTGAGGATCGCGCCCGGCGATGACCACCCGGGCTCCGGCGCTCGCCAGGGCTCGTGCGGTCTCGTACCCGATGCCGCCGTGCCCGCCGGTGACGATCGCCTCCTTGCCCGCCAGGTCCACGCCGGCGACGACCTCCAGCGCGGTGGCGTCCACGCGCCCGATCACCGCGCCAGCCACGAGCCGAAGACACGGTGCAGCAGCGGCACGACGACCCACAGCATGAGCGCCACCATGACCGGAACGATGATCGCGAACCGGGCGGCCGACGGCAACCGGTCCAGCAGCGGCGCGGCGAGCGCCACGCTGACGGTGATGATCGGATACAGCGTGACGACGACCAGCAGCCACAACTTCCACCGGGCCGGCCGTCCCGACGGCGCCGATCGTGCCGAGGGCGCGGGCGCCGATCGTGCCTGACGTGCCGATGAATCCCGATGTGCCGATGGTTCCTGCCGTGCCGATGAATCCCGACGTGTCGATGGTTCCTGCCGTGCCGATCCTGCCGAGCTTGCCGAGCGTGCCGGTTGTACCGGTTGTGGGACTTCCTTCATGGCTTCAGCCTCGACCGGCCCGCCCCAGGCGGACCAGGCCGCGTGATACCTGGCAGCGACACGGCCAGGCTGAAGGCGGTGGACGGCTGCCACAATGGGCGGATGCCGCAGTCCAACCCCTTAGGGGAGTTCCTGCGCGCCCGCCGCGCGCGCGTGACCCCCGCGCAGGCCGGCCTGCCCGCCACCGTCGGCCGCCGGCGCACGCCGGGACTGCGCCGGGAGGAGCTCGCCGCGCTCGCGGGGCTGAGCGTCGACTACTACACGCGGCTGGAGCAGGGCCGTGAGCGCAACCCCGGCCCGGCCGTGGTCGAGGCGCTGGCCACCGCTTTGCGACTGGACCCGGACGAACGCGACCATTTCGGCCGGCTCACCGATTACGCGGCGGGTCGCCGCACCACACGCCCGCAACCGCCGCCGTCGGCGTCACGCCCCGCGCTCGACCTGCTGGAGCGGGTCCGCCCCTGGCCCGCGCTGCTGCTGGCCCGCAACGGCGACGTGCTCGCCGCCAACCCGGAGGGCCTCGCCCTGTACGCGGGCCTGAGCGAGTGGCCGGCGCGGCGCCGCAACACGGTGCGCTACACCTTCCTCCACCCGGCCGCGCGCTCGGTGCTGGGCGACTGGGAGGGCGCGGCGGCCATGGGCGTGGCGAACCTGCACCACTGGACGAGCGCCGACCCCGACGCACCCGACCTCCGCGGAGTGCGCGACGAACTAGCCGAGGCCAGCGCCGACTTCCGGCGCCTGTGGGACCGCCACCACGTCCGCCCCCGCCGCTCCAGCCACAAGCTCTTCCACCACCCCGCGGTCGGCGACCTGAGAATGGAACACCAGGTCTGGTACCTGGACCACTCACCCACCCGCCTAAGCCTCTACCAACCCGAACCAGCCCACACCGACCAGGTCGCCCTGCTGGCCCTCAGCCTGGACACACCCGCGAACGTGACGCGGCCCGGCTCGGGGCGTACGGGCCTCGGCGAGCAGGATGGCCCGTGACCCGCCCGCACCAGGTCGACCAGGGCACTCCGGCTCTCGGCCGCCTGGACCAGCCGGCCGCGGAACACGGCGGTGTCATGAGCGGGCGACACGCCTCCCAGAAAGACCGCAGCGTCCTTGATGTCAGTCGTCGTCCGCGAACCAGGCCATGACCGTGACGGGCCCATCACCGGAACGTTCTTGGAACGCATAGACATCCACCTCGCGATCGTCGACCCTCCCCGAGACCGCCGTGGCGTCCTGGTCGGACTCCGCCTGCTCGCGGACCTTTGATTCCGGCAGGGGAGTCCATGCCGGGGAGGCGAACCCGCCCAGAGCCTTCTCGACAGACGTGCCACGCAGTTCCACCTCCACCCACGCGCCCCTTTCCGGAGGCTCACACCCGTGTCCGCCTTCGACGTCGTCAAGTCGTATGGAGGGCAGGTGCGGTGCGATCGCGCCCGCCAATCTCTCGTTGTCCGCGGCGGCTTTCGCGACGCACGCCGGGTCCGGTCTCATGAAGGTGAAGTCCAACAGTGACTGCCCCCTCATGAAGGCGAAGACCGCGAGGGCGACCCCAGAAAGCGCCGTCGCGACGATGGTGTTCACCGTTCGTGTGCGCATCTCGCCGCCCTCGGTTCAGTACTTGTAGTCCTGAACGGCCTCAACGCAGCTCTTGGAGCCCCACAGCGACCGGCGGGGCTCCTTCACCAGCATCTGGCGCGGCGAGGCCGTTTGTTTTTCCCATGCTCTCCATCATGGACATCCTTCGGGGACGAATCTCTGATCCCAGATGTCACTCGAACCGGAGCGACCCACATGTGTCGGTGGACCCCGCGGAGACCGAAGGTGCCAATAGAACGCGGACCGCAAGGCGCCAAGAGAACGTCGGCAGACGCGAACGAGCCGACCTTTGTCCTGCGCGGTAGCGCTGCCGCCTCCTGCTCCGCTCGGTGGGCGCGCGGTTTCAGGGTGGGCTAGCGGCGAGCAACCACGACGGACCCGCACGGGTGGGGCCAACACACCTCAACCAACCCGACGATCACCTACAAGCACGGCTACCTAACCGATCCTTGCACGGTGACCTCGCCCGGTCGTAACGCGCGCGACAGGCCGTGCCCACCCCCCACCCGACTCGGGGAGATGCGGTGCAAGGGCCGGCCCGGCCGGGGAGGCGTTGCCCGGGGCGTCGGGTGGGGCCTCCCCGGAGATCGGGGTCAGGGCTGGAGGGCCTGCTGGACGAGGGCGGTGTCGGTGAACTGTTCGAAGCGCTTGGCTACGCCGTCTTCGCAGTGCCAGACGTGGACGAAGCGGACGTCCATGTACTTGCCGGTGGCGCGGTAGGTGGCGCGGTAGTTGCCGATGACGACGATCACGTCACCGCCGTCCACGTACTGCTCGGGCACCGCCTGGTAGTCGTCCCACTCCGAGCCGAGGCGCGAGAAGACCTCGGACTTCACGCCGTCGGGGCCCACGTAGGTGCCGCCGTAGGGGAAGCCGGCCATCTCGGTCCAGCGGGCGTCGGGGGCCAGCAGGCGCAGCAGGCCGTCCACGTCCCCGGCCGCCGACGCCTCGTACGAGCCGCGGACGGCGTCGAGGTTCTTGCTCACGTTTCCTCCTACGGGATCCCGGTCGGAGCGGAATCGTATAGGACATCATCGATGATGGTCAGCCCCCCGGAGCGCCCGGGAGGGGCGCGGTCAGGAATGGTCGATCATCACGTGCTTGATCCGCGTATAGGCGTCCAGGCCGTACCGGGAGAGGTCCTTGCCGATTCCCGACTGCTTGAACCCGCCGTGCGGCAGGTCCGGCACGATCACCTGGTGGCAGTTGACCCAGACCGCCCCGGCGTCGATCCCCGCGCTCAGGCGCATCGCCCGCCCGGTGTCGCGGGTCCACACGCTGGCCGCGAGGCCGTAGTCGACGCCGTTGGCCAGCGCCAGCGCCTCCTCCTCGCCCTCGAAGGGCTGGACCGTCACCACCGGCCCGAACACCTCCTGCTGGACGATCTCGTCGTCCTGCCGCACGTCGGCGACCACGGCGGGGGAGAAGAAGTAGCCGGGCCGGTCCAGGCGGGCGCCGCCGGCCACCAGGCGGGCGTGGGCGGGCAGCCCTCGCAGGAAGCTCTCCACCCGGGCGGCCTGGGCGGCGTTGTTGACCGGCCCGAGGAAGACCCCCTCCTCGTCCGGGCCGCCCGTGGTGAGCCCGGACGCCGCCTCGGCGAGCGCGGCGGTCAGCTCCTGGTAGACGGACGCCTCGACCAGGACCCGGGTGATGGCGGTGCAGTCCTGCCCGGCGTTGAAGAACGCGGCCTCGGCGATGGCCCGCGCGGTGGCCTCGACCGGCGCGTCGGCGAACACCACGGCCGGGGCCTTGCCGCCGAGCTCCAGGTGGACGTCCTTGATGTCGTCCGCGGCCGTCCGCATGACCTCGGAGCCGGCCCGCGTGGACCCGGTGACGGCCACCATCTCGACGTGCGGGTGCGAGGCGAGCGCGCGGCCGGTGTCGCGGTCGCCGCAGACGACGTTGACCACGCCCGGCGGCAGCACCTGCGCGCACAGCTCGCCGAGCAGCACCGCCGACCCCGGGGTGGTCTCGGCGGGCTTGAGCACCAGGGTGTTGCCCGCCGCCAGCGCCGGGCCGATCTTCCAGGCGGCCATCATCAGCGGGTAGTTCCACGGGGTGATCTGCGCGACCACGCCGATGGGCTCGCGCCGGACGAAGGAGGTGCGGCCTTCGGCGTACTCGGCGGCGCCGAGGCCCTCCAGCACCCGCGCCGCCCCGGCGAAGAAGCGGATCGCGTCGATGGCGCCGCCCACGTCCACGCGGCGCGTCGTGCCGCGGGGCTTGCCGGTGGAGCGGACCTCTTCATCGGCCAGCGCCGCCGTCTCACCCTCCATGAGCGCGGCCAGTTCCAGCAGCAGGCGCTGGCGCGCGGCCGGGGTGGCGCGCCGCCAGCCCGGCGCCGCGGCCCTGGCGGCCTCGACGGCGGCGGTGACGTCCGCGTCCCCCGAGCGCGGCGCCCTCCCGTAGGTCTTCTCGGTGGCGGGGTCGACCAGGTCGGTCCACTCGTCCGAGACGGGCAGGCGGCTCTGGCCGTCGATCACGTTGCGCAGCACGTCCATGGGGGCTCCTCAGCGGGGCGGGGTCTCGGCATGGCCCGGGGGGTCTTTGACGGGAAATCGTTTGGGCCCATACATTCTTACCCCAGACCAGCACATTGGAGACCGGAGATGGACAACCCAGCCGACCTCATCCTCGTCGACGGGGACGTCCTGACCGTCGACGCCCGCTTCACCGTCGCACGCGCCGTGGCCGTGCGCGACGGCCGTGTCCTCGCCACCGGCGACACCGCGGACATCCGCGCGCTGGCCGGCCCCCGCACGCGGGTGGTCGACCTCGACGGGCGCACCGTGCTGCCCGGCATCAACGACTCCCACCTGCACGCCGCCGCCTGGGCCCTGACCAGGCCTCCTTTCTCCCTTGCCGTCGGCCACCCGCACGTGCGCTCGATCGCCGACGTCGCCGAGGCCGTACGCGGCGCCGCCGCGACCACCCCCGCCGGGGAGTGGATCACCGGCCTGGGCTGGGACGTCGGCTACCTCGCCGAGTGCCTGGCCGACCCGGCGCGCCGCCCGCACCGCCGCGACCTCGACGCCGTCGCGCCCGGCCACCCCGTCGCCCTCACCGACTTCTCCGCCCACACCATGTGGGTCAACTCACGGGCCCTGGAGGTCGCCGGCATCACCCGCGACACCGCCGCCCCCGACGGCGGCACGATCGACCGCGACGCCGGCGGCGAGCCCACGGGCGTCCTCAAGGAGAGCGCGATGACGCTCGTCCAGGAGCTCCTCCCGCCCCCCGGCGTCGCGCGCCGCAAGGAGGCCATCCTCTCGGCGGTGTCCGCCCTGCACGCCTTCGGCATCACCAGCTACACCGAGCCCGGCCTAGGCCCCGGCGGCACGCGCATCCTCGGCGGCGGGCTCGGCACCGAGACGCTGGACGCCTACGTCGAACTGGCACGCGCGGGCGAGCTGGCCGCCCGGGTGCGCGTGCTGCTGCTGCCCGCCCCCATCGGCGGCTCGGCCGCCGAGGTGTCCTCGGGCCTGCGCGGCCTCGCGATCCCGCCGGACATCGACCCCGACCTGCTCTCCGTCATCGGCGTCAAGGTCTTCGCCGACGGCGTCCCCCCGAACGAGACCGCGTGGATGCGCGAGCCCTACGTCAGCGGCGCCTACGGCGCGCTGTGCGTGCACGGCGCCGACGCCGGGCTCAAGGAGGCCGAGCTGCGGGAGATGATCCGCATCGCGCACGCCGCGGGCCACCAGGTCGGCGTGCACGTCACCGGCGACCGCGCGATCGACTCCGTGGTGGCGGCGTTCGCCGCCGCCGACCGCGCCCACCCGCGCCGCGACCCCCGCCACTACCTCATCCACGCCGACTTCGTGTCCAAGGAGAACCTCGTGGAGCTGGCCTCGCGCGGGTACTCGGTGAACATGAACCCGGCCATCAAGTGGACCACCGCCGACCTCATGGACGGCGTCGTCGGGCCCGAGCGCTCGGCCTACCAGTGGCCGGTCCGCGCGGCGGCCGACGCCGGGCTCGCCGTCTGCGCCGGCTCGGACGCGCCCATCACCGAACCCGACTGGCGCCAGGGCGTGGCGTCCATGATGCTGCGCGAGTCCCGGGCGACCGGGCGGCCCAGCGGCCCCGAGCAGTGCGTGGACCTGGAGACGGCGATCCGCGCCTACACCGTGAACGCCGCCCGCCAGGACTTCGCCGAGCGGTGGAAGGGCACCATCGAGCCGGGCAAGGTCGCCGACCTGTGCGTCCTCGGCGGCGACCTGCGCGCCGCCGACCCGCACGACATCCCGTCCATCCCGGTCGACCTGACCGTCCTCGGCGGCGAGACCGTCCACGACCGCGTGGCCGCACCCGCCTAGCCCGCGGACCGGGCGGACGTCCTCCCCTCGTAGACGCCCAGCGTCCACGTGCCGGCGGCCGGGCCCAGCGCGTCGACCAGGCTGTCCGCCGACCGCTCCGGCGACCCGATGTCGATCAGGTAGCTGCCGTCGCAGGTGCGCGGCGGCCCGTCGCTGCCCGGGCACTTCCCTCTCAGGCCGGGCTCGTCGGCCCGGATGGAGACGCCGGACGGGAAGATCCACACCTTGACGGACTGCCGCCTGCCCGTCCAGTCCAGCCCCGCGGACAAGGTGTCGTACTGCCATTCGACGTAGTCGCTCTGCGGCCCGCCGCAGCGGCCGATCTCCAGCGAGGCTCCCTCGCGCGTCTTCCCGCCCCGCTCCCGGGGCGCGGGCGACTCGGCCGCGCTGCGGCCGAGTGCCCGGAGCTCCTCCTCGGTCCACGCGTACCGCGTGGTCGCGGTCACCACCCACGCCCTGGGGTCGGAACAGTGCATGACCATCGTCGTGTTCGTGCTGGTGGGCACGAACACGACGTCCCGCCCGCCCGGCAGCGTGCCGCGTTCGCCGTGGATCAGCGACATCACGCCGGCCTTGGAGACCCACCGGTCCGGCGGCTCCGCGTCCAAGGCCGGCGCGAAGGCCGGACGGCCCGCGGCGGGAGACGGGAGAGGCGCGGTGACGCCCCGGGCGACGGTCACGGCCCCTCCGACGGACACCGTGACGGCGACGAAGGCCGCCCCCGCCGCCAGACGCCGCCTGCGCCGGAGCCGCTCGCCCTCACGGACGATGACGTCCACGGGCACGGACCACCCGTCCGCTCGGGAACTGCGGTCGGCGAGGACCTCGCGCAGATCGTCCTCGCTGAAGTCCGTCACGGGGCGACCTTCACCTTCATCGCCTCGAGGGCCGGGTTGACGCGCAACCGCTTCAGAGCCCTGCTCATCTGCGATTTCACGGTTCCCAGTGAGCAGTCCAGCGTGTGGGCGATCTGCTGCAACGTGAGTTCCTCGAAGTAGTACAACACGACCACGGCCCGCTGGCGGGGCGCGAGACCTCGCAAGGCCGCCCATATGACGTCACTGTCGGCGATCCGCTGGGAGAAATCCGAAGGCTCCGCCCTCTCGGGCATCACCTCCTGCGGGATCTCGTTGCGCCAGTGCCGGCGGGACCAGGACGTGTAGGTGTTGATGATGATCCGGTACACGTACGGGTCCGGGTCGCCGTCGATCCGGTGCCAGGCTCCCCACGCCCGGACGAGCGCGGTCTGGGTGAGGTCCTCGGCCGTCATCCAGTTGTGGCTGAGCAGGTACCCGATCCGGCATAACCGCTCGTACCTGGCCGCGGCGTATTCGGCGAACCCCTCGGACATGCCCCCGCCTTCCCGACGCTCCAACGGCTCCCCGAGAGATACGCCCCAGGGGTCGCGAAAGGTTGACACCCCTGCGCGATCTCAATGTTTGCGGTAATGGCCGGCGACGGCGGCGAACGCGGCCTTCGGTTCCCACGGCATGCCGGGGTAGGCGGCGCCGAGGCGGTCCTCGTAGACCTTGACGATGCCGTAACTGGCCAGGTCCAGGTCCTCGCGGGGGTCGCCGCCGGGGCGGTGCGGAAAGTCGTGGAGCGCGAAGGTGAACACGAAGGCGCCGTCGATCCCTCCGGCCTCGAACGCCTCCAGCAGCTCGCGCAGATACGCGGCCTGCCCGGCCTCGTCGCGGGTGTACTCGCCGTTCAGCCGGACCGGCGCGCGGGTGTCCTTGTCGTACTCGACGACCTCCAGGCCACGCGCGCCCTTCGCGCCCGCGCCCTCGTAGCAGGCCGAGCCGAACTCGGTGATCGCGACCGGCTTTCCCTGGGCGACCAGGCGGCGAACGCCGTCGGCGAACTGGTCGGCGATCTCGGCCGACCGGTACAGGTCCACGGACAGGATGTCGAAGGGCGCCCAGTCGACGCCCTCGAGGTGGACCGAGGCGTAGGTGACCTTGCCGCCGAAGCGTTCGCGGACGAGCGCCACGGCCTCGCCGAGGAAGTCGTTGACCCGCGCGCTGAGCTCGCCGATCCGCTCGCGCACGCCGTCCGGCCTTCTCAGCGACGCCACCCGCTCGTCGGTGTCGTCGCCGGGCAGGAATCCCTTGTTCATGAGGCTGATCTCGGCGCCGGTGACGAACACGACCTCGGCTCCCCGCCGCCTGAGCCGCTCCGCGCGCACGGCGCAGTCGGCGAACAGCGCCAGCATCTCCTCGGTGGTCAGTTCCAGAGGGTAGGGGGAGAACCAGACCTCCAGGCCGAGGTCGGCGGCGTGCGCCGCCGCGAGCTCGATCCGTTCCGGGTCGCCGCCCATGACGCGGACGGCGGTGCAGTGCAGGTCGTCGCGGATGATCCGCATGTCGCGCCTGACCACCTCGGGGTCGAACCCCTCGTAGCCGATCGCGCCGTTGTAGACGAAGCCGGTCTCGTAGCTGACGCCTTTGGCTCGCATGTCGCGCCTCTCCCTGAGGATCGTTAAGGTACTCGCCGTACCTTAACCCCCTGGGGTACCGCGATGACAACCCGATTCGGACGGTACGATCGGTACCTGTCGGAGGGAGGGCCATGGCGGGGGAGCGGCCGGGCGCCGGGCGTACGCGGCGACGCGGAGCCGCCCTCGAGGAGGCGATCCTGCGCGCCGCCGTGGACGAACTCACCCAGTCCGGATACGGCGGGCTGACCATCGACAAGGTCGCCGCCCGTGCCGGCACCAACAAGAACGCCGTCTACCGGCGCTGGCCGAACCGCCTCGCCCTCGGCATGGCCGCCTACCGCCAACTGACCACGACGGTGCAGCCCCCCGACACCGGCGAACTGCGCGCCGACGTCCTGGAACTGCTGCGCGGGGCCAACCGCCACTGGAGCTCCCCCCTCGGCGCGATCCTGCGCGAACTGCTCGCCGCGGCAGGCGGCGCGTCGGAACTCCTGGAGCAGGTGCGGGACAACTCCGGCGACGCCGTGGCCGCCCCCTGGTTGATCATCCTCGGCCGCGCGATCGCACGCGGCGAAGCCGCCCCCGAGGCGCTCCATCCGAGGGTCGCCACCGTGGCCATCGTCCTGCTCCGCAACGAGTTCGTCGTACGCGGAGTGCCCAGCGCCCCCGACGAGGTCCTCGTGGAGATCGTCGACGAGGTGTACCTGCCCCTGGTTCGGCGACGCGGGGAGCCCTGAGGCTCCCCGCCGACGCTATGAGCTGCGGGCGGGAGCCGTGCCCCGCGGGGTGGTGACCGTCGCCGGGGCGGACCAGGGGCCCCGGTTGCCCGCCGCGTCACGGGCGCGGACGCGGAAGGTGTAGCGGTGGCCGGGGGCCAGGCCGGTCACGGTGACGGAGGTCGCCGTGGTCGTCGAGCCGACCGTGCCGTCCGGGCCCGTGCGCGCCAGCTCGTACCCCGTCACGGCGACGTTGTCACCGGCGGGCGCCCAGGTGAGGGTGACCGTGCGGGGGCCCGGCCGGCTCGCGGACGGCGTGCCGGGCGCACGCGGCGGAACCGTGTCGGGCACGACGAGTTCGGTGACCGAGTTCGCCGGGAACGTCGCCGATATCGTGCTCACCCCGCCCGCGGCCGGGCGTACGGGCAGGTCGGCGCCGCGGACGATACGGGTCAGGTCCGCGCCGCCGTACCGGTACACCTGCGCGGCGCCGCCCGGTGCCCGGCCGGTGACGGTGACCGGGGAGGTCAGGTCCGCCCCGGTCTTGTTGACGACCATCAGCGTCAGCGCGCCGTCCGCGCCGCGGGTCGCCCCGTACAGCGCCAGCCTCGACTGGTCGGCGCTGACCGAGGCCACCGAGGTGTCGCCGAACCGGCCACCCTGGCCGTCGTAGTTCAGGTACATGCGGAACGCGTACGCCCCCGGGTCCGTCGCGGCCGGTGGATCCCACAGGGTGGCGAGGTCCGCGCCCTCCCTGCCCAGGATGCCGAGCATGTCGGCCTGCGCCAGCGCGCCGTTCAGCGAGCCGAGGGCGCCGAAGTCGTACTCGGTGAGGGCGACCTTGGTGCCCGGATAGTTCCGGGCGGCCATGTCCTTCATGCGGGGGATCAGGTACACCGGCTCCCCGATCCAGCTCTCGTCGGTGTAGGTGCGGTCCCACAGCGAGCGGGTCTGCCGCAGCCGCAGCGCCTGCGTCGCCGCGTCACCGGGATCGTCGTCGACGACGCCCCGCCCTTGCGGATACCAGTGGTTGTCGTAGTAGTCGAGGACGCGTACGCCGTGCTCCTGCTCGTACGCCCTCATCTGCCGCAGATACCACTCGCCGAAGGGCACGCCGCCGTGCGCCGCCCGGTCCGGCGGGTTGCCCCAGCAGCCCTCGATCGCGCATCTCTGCTGGTCGGAGCCGGACAGCGTCAGCGAGGACCAGCCCCAGCCGACCGGGCCCAGCGTGGCGGCCCCCGGGTCGGCCGCCTTGACCGCGCTCGCGATCGCGTACGTCCGGTCGCGCATCTCGTCGTAGGACGCTCCGGCGGGGTGGACGTCGCGGTGCGTCGCGTGCCAGATGTCCGGTTCGTTGTCCAGGTTGTAGAACCGCACGCCGCCGTGGGCCGCGTCGCCGTACCGGTCGCGCAGATGGGCGATCCAGCCGGTGACGTACTCCGGGCCGATCTCGGCACTCGTGTCGTGCGGGTCGTTGCCGGTGACGTAGGTGCCGTCGGGCCGGACGCCGTTGCCGCAGTCGGGCGCCCAAGGGTCGGTCGACTGCTGCGGGCCGTACTTGGCCACGCTGAACCCGCACGCCCGGGCCCGGTCCTTCGGCGCCCAGCCGATCAGCGGCACGGTGATGAGGCTGTCGGTGCCGGTTCGCCGGTCCTGGTCGGCGAACCGGTCGGTCTCCGAGCCGTCCGGCGGCGCGCCCGGGCCGGGATCGTCGCCGGGGATGTTCTCGAAGTACCAGTCCGAGGCCCGGTTGGTGGTGTCCAGCCGGTAGTCGTACCGGGTGGTGGCGTTGCCGCCCCAGCGGCGTACGGGCAGGCGCAGTTCCCTGGCCAGGTCCTCGCCGGCGAAGTTCATGCCGTACACCTGCGGGCTGATGGGGTGCGTGGCCGCGGTCAGGTCCACCGTCAGGGCCGGTCCGGCCTCGGCGGCGAACCCGGCCCCGGCGGCCTGGGCGGGTGGAGCGACGGCGGCGACGACGAGCACGGTCGTCGCGACCAGGGCGAGCCGGTACCGATGCGATGGCATGTGGACGCTCTCCTCGAGGTGGGCGTGGGCGCGTGGGGGGGTGCACCATTACGCGCCACATGGTGCCGCCCTGCCGCCGGCAGGTCCAGACCATCGACACCGACCAGGGGTTGATCCGCCGGTCAGATGAGAAAAGAGGCGCACCTTCGAGCCCCTACATCGCCGTATCGACCCAGGCCCTCATTCACCGGAAGGTGATCTGGAACCAGACGGCACGACGGGCGCCTTCCGGGTAGGTGCCCCAGCGTTTGGCGAGTGCCCGGAGAATCTGGAGTCCCCGGCCGTTCTCGTCCGTCGGCTCGGCGGTACGCGGCCGCGGAACGCCGTACGGCGAACCATCGTCGAGGACGACCACGTGCAGCCTCCTGCCGGGCAACTCTCCGATGCTCAGCCGAACGGTCCCGCCGCCCAGCCGCGAATCGGAATAGGCCACCGCGTTGGTGACCAGCTCCGAGACGAGCAGGGTCACGTCCTCCAGAACGGGATGGTCCTCGCCGAGCGTTTCTCTGACGAATTGCCGCGCGGCCCGGACGCTGAGAGGGATGCCTTCGAGCTCCGTCTCGCCCAGGAGAATTCCTACCGTCATACGCCTCGTCTCCTGCCGCCTATTCCGTGGCTTTGTCATGTTTCGCGCCATGACCGGCCGACAGAATTCGGTTACCATGCGCAAAGAATGCCTGCGGCGGGAGACGAGTCGAGGTAAATTCACACGGCGGAGGACGGCGATGAACGTCGGGCGACGGCTATTGACGACGGGCGTTGCCGTGGCCGGTCGTAATCTGTCGTTTCCGTCGCGTGTAGTCCCCCCGATTGAGGAGTGGCCGTGGAGGGTCAATCCGGTCCGAAGGCGATTTCCCCGCTGGAGCGCTTCGGCGCGGAGCTTCGTGCGTACAGGAAGGAGGCAGGTCTCTCACAAGCCCGTATAGGAGAACGTCTGGGCTGTTCGCAGGATTTGGTGTCCCAGATAGAACTGGCCAAGCGAACGCCGTCCCGGGACCATGCCGCGCGACTTGACCAGATCTTCGGGCTTGTCGAGAAAAAGTACTTCATCGGCCTATATCGGCGGATCGCCTATCCCACCGGCGGACCACAGTGGTTCTTGCGGTGGGCGGAAGAGATCGAGCCGAACGCGGGCGTCATCCGGGGATGGGATCCCCTCCTGGTTCCCGGCCTGCTCCAGGTCCAGTCTTACGCCCGCCACATCTTCCAGCGGGCACCGATGGTCACGGCGGCTCAAGTGGACGAGTTGCTCGCCAACCGCATGCGGCGAAAGGTGATCTTCGACCGGCAGGCCCCTCCGATGCTTTGGCTTCTCCTGGATGAGGGGGTGCTTCACCGTCCGGTCGGCGGTCCCGCGGTGATGTGCGAGCAACTGGACCACATGATCGCCTTCGCAGAGGAACCCAATGTGGCGATCCAGATCGTGCCGATCGCGGCCGGTTGCACCCCCGGAATGCTGTCGGCATTCGCCATGGCGGAGCGAAATCCGGGCGCTGTGCCCGACACCGTGTACGTGGAATCCGCCTCTGGAGGGGTTGTCACGGCGGAGGAGGCCGTCGTGAACTATATCCGTACCCGATACGACTCCATACGAGCCGATGCCCTCCCTCAGAAGGCGTCACTCAAGATCCTTAAGGATGTGTGCGAACAATGGCGCAGCCGAATTTGACGAACGCGCAGTGGCGTAAGTCGAAGTGGAGCGGGGACCACGGTGGCGGATGCGTAGAGGTGGCCACCAACCTCCCGGGCCTGGTGGCCGTCCGGGACTCCAAGAATCCTTCCGGACCCGCACTGGTCTTCCCTCCGCAGGAGTGGTCCCGCTTCCTTGACGGCACCGCGAAGGGGCGGTTCGACCTCTGACCGGGTCCCGCGAACGGCCGAGGGGTGGAGGCCGGAATCCAGGTCACTCGTCCAGATTCGACGCGACGCTGTGTCCGAAGGGGATGACCATGGTCCAGCCCTCGACCAGGTCGTTCATGATCTCTCCGAACCTCCGCACCGGCCCGTTCCTGATGTGGTTCTCAAAGGCGGCGACGTCCTTGTAGGCCTCATAGACGTACACCACATCAGGCTCCGCCTCCACCTCCCACAGGTCGAGACGCAGGGTGCCCGGCTCGGTATCCCTGGCCACCTGGGTGTTCCAGCGCGAGAACTCCAGGAACTCGGATCGCTTTCCTGGCTTGACGACGAGCCTGACGAGTGCTCCGTACATCACATGCTCCTGATCGTGGACGCGTTGTGCCGGCGGGGGTGGGTGGTTACGACGCCCCGGCGCCCGGGGCCCGCCCGGTGATGTATCCGTCGACCGACACCGCGTGGGCACTGAAGACCTTGCTCATCTCGGCGACTCCCTTATGAGTTCCTTTAAGAGACTATCTGACCCTAGCAGTGTTAGTTCCTTAAGGGAACCCTGGCGCTGGACTCAACCGCATGCAGCGCACGAAGTTCGGGGAGATGGCCTGTTCCATCGCGCGCATGCTCGACGTGATCGGGGAGCCGTGGTCGCCGCTGATCCTGCGCGATGTGTGGGCGGGCATCAATCGGTTCGACCGGCTCCAGGCCGGCCTCGGGATCTCACGCGAGGTACTGACGCGGCGACTCGGCCACCTCGTCGACCAGGGCGTGCTCGAACGCCGCCCCTGCGACGAGCGGCCGCGCCACGAGGGGGTAGATGCCTGCTCCGGGACCTCGTGATCAGCCCGGGGGGAGCTGGTTGTCGATGGCGACGGGCACGGCCAAGAGCGTCGGGGTGGTGAGTGTGGCGGGTTCGGACGGTCGTCTGACCAGCCTGGGGTTGTTGTGCCGCAGGGTCAGATACGCGGCCTCTCCGTTGGGCACTGCGCTCGCGTCGTGGGTCACCAGGCTCACGTAGCGTGCGGTCTCCAGCACGTCCGGCGGAATGTTGTCGCCGGCTATCTGGACCGGCACACAGAGGTGGCGGCGGGTGCCGAACCCGACGCCCGCCGGCCGGATCTGCGAGGCGAGCGTCGGGTTGAGCTGCTCGATCCCCATGTAGTTCATCGTCACGCCGGCGCTGTTCACCGGCATGACGGCCGTCGCCTTGTAGCACAGCAGGGAGATACGGGAGACGAGCGCCTTCACTCCGGAGGGCGGCCCGTAGATGTCGTTGCTCACGGGAAGGCAGAGCCGGCCCGGTTCGGTCATCCTGACGGAGACGGGCGGCGCGTTCTCGAAAAGCGGGTTCAGGTACTTCAGCACCAGTTCCCTGGTCCCGATGCCCCCATCTGTGGTGAACCAATAGCACGACACGTTGGCGTACCTGATGAAGTCCAGAGCGGGCAATGGCGGGGTCTGATAGTTGATGGAGATCGGTCCGCAGACCTGCTCGCGCGCATCGAGATGGACCGTGACGGGCGGCAGGTCGGCCAACGCCGGATGGATGTGCTTGAGCGTCAGGTCGAGGGGGGTCGGCACGTAGGTACCGGCCCGCCAGCACTCCAGGTTCAGGTTCGACACGAAATAGGGCGGAAACGCCAGCGCGGCGGCCGGCGCGGGCACCGCGACGTACACCGCCGCCAGTAGTGCCGCGAGGCCGGCCACCAGGCGACGGACCGCGATGCCGCGCTCGCCCATGGTGCCTCCATCGCTCGTCATCCGGCAGAGGTGGGCCGAGTGTGCGCCATGGCGGCCGCCCTGACAATGCTCATGACCGACCTCGGACACGCGCGGTTTTCGGTCGGATCTCCTTATGCCGGCCTTCCGGTTGAAAGAGCGGACCGGAACGTCCGAGGATGCCTGGTTCTGGTCAGGACTTGTGGACGTGTGCGTCGTACAGCCGCCGGAGGAGGTCGTTGAGGCGCCGGCGGTCCTGGTCGTCCAGCGGTTCGAGGAAGTCGTCCTGGCTCAGGGCCGCCTCGGCGGTGATGGCGTCGGCGAGCGCGCGCCCATGGGCGGTGAGGGTGATCATGCGGCGTCGGCCGTCTGCCGGATCGGGCCGTCGCTCGATCACGTCTTTGGCGGCCAGCACGTCGAGCACCGGCACGATGTTGCGGGCGTCCATGGCGACCAGGTGTGCGAGGCGTTGCTGGCCGATGGGTCCCTGATCCCTGAGCACCACAAGTATCGAGTGCTGGCTCTGGGTCAGCTCGTGGGCGGTCAGGAACGCCGTCCACGAGCGCACGGCCAGCGATCCCAGGCGCGCCAGCAGGAAGCCGGTGCCGCGCTCGTATGCGGGACGGTCTTCGCTGCTTCCCTTCATGGCCGCCACGCTAGCAGATAGACATGAATCATGTATTTCGATATACATGGCTCATGTCTATCGAGCTACGTCACACCTTCCTCGACACCGGAGACGGCGCGCTGCACGTCGTCGAGGCCGGAGACCCCCACGGGCGGCCGTACCTGTTCCTGCACGGCTGGCCGGAATCGTGGCAGGCATGGAGGGACGTCATGACCCTGGCCGCGCCGGACGCCCGCGCCATCGCCATCGACCTACCGGGAGTGGGCCGGTCGGCCGCCACAGGAGACAGAGGCGTCAAGCGGCTCCTGGCCGCCAGGGTCCACGAACTGATCCGGTCCCTGGATCTCACCGACGTCACCCTGGTAGGTCACGACGCCGGAGGGATGGTGGCCTACGCCTACCTCCGCCGGTACCCCCGGATCGCTCGCGTCGTCATCATGAACACGGCGATCCCCGGCGTGGAGCCGTGGACCGAGGTTCTCAAGAATCCCTATATCTGGCACTTCGGCCTGCATAATGTGCCGACACTGCCCGAGACGCTGGTGCAGGGACATCAGGCCGAGTACTTCGGCTACTTCTATGACGTCTTGTCAGCCGACCCCTCGAAGATCGGCCCGGAGTCGCGTGCCGCCCACGCCGCCGCGTACGACAGCGACACCTCCCTCACCGCCGGGTTCGATCTCTACCGGGCGTTCGCTCAAGATGCCCACGACAACACCGCTTCCGCCGTGGCCATTCGCACCCCGCTGCTCTACCTGCGCGGCCGGCGCGAGCAAGGCGACATCGCGACCTACGAATCCGGTTTCCGTGCGGCCGGGATCGAGAACCTGACCACGGCCGTGGTGCCGGGCGCGGGCCACTTCGCGCCGGAAGAAGCACCTGCCGAGGTGTGGCGGCTCATCCGCGAGTTCGCCGGCCGGTGACTCCGCGACGACCGGCGCCGTCGACGAGCTCATCCTCAACAGGACCGTCGCCCGCTACGGACACTACGAGCCTGCGGCTCATGGCGCCTTTCAGTCCCGGGTCTCGCTACGGTCAGCGTCCGGCGCCATGATCTGGGAACGCGCTTCCGTGACCTGCCTCATGATGCGTTGAGCCCCGCAGGCCTCGGCGGTGGCATACGCCTCCTCGGCCAGTGCCAGCGCGTCGTCACGCCGGCCTTGTGCGACGGCGATGTAGATCAGTCCGACCTGATCCGCGGCGGCGCCGGCCAACAGCCCGATCTCTCGGCGCAGTCGTGCCGCTTCCTCCAGACGCTCCCGGGCGGCGTCCAGCCGACCCGCGTGGTGGTCGGCGATCCCCAGATGTCGAAGCGCCTCCGACCGGGTATACCGGTCTCCCGCCAGGGTGGCCAGGTCGTATGCCTGCTCAAGGAGGGGCAGGGCACTATCAAGATCATTTCGTACGACCTGGTGAAAACAGCCCAGCCAGAACACCGACTCGGCTTCGCCCGTCGAATCACCGAGCATCCGGTACAACTGCGTCGCACGCTCGAACAGCGCCAGCTCGCGCGGATCCTCATGCCGCTCATTCAGAAACCGCGCGTGCAAGATCCGGCCACGAGCCAACGCCAGACCGGCTTCGGCCCTGTCCAACTCCCGCTCCGCCTCTGCCAGCCCACCGAGGTCACCGACGAAAACAGCGCGCTCATAGGACAGCCTGGCCTGCTCGATGGCTCTCTCCGCGCCCATCCCGCCCCCACCGGTCATCCACCACATTGACGATGCGATCGTAGTCAGCCGGTTCGGCCGGTCGTACGCGCAGGCATCGGCTCACGATCACCGATCGTCCCGGCACTGAGGGGGCGCCGCAAGGTGAGGGGTCTCGCCGTACCTGCTCTAAGGGTGGCGGCCTGCCTTCCTCGTAGGGGGGTGCTGTTCCAGGGGTGGGGCGCAGAGGTCGCAGGCGGTGGGGCGTTCGGGTTCGGTGGGGGCGGTGCGGAGGACGTTCGTTCTGATGGTGAGGAAGGTCAGGAGGGCGGAGCAGGCCATCATGGCGGCGCTGGTCAGCATGGCGGTGCGGAAGCCCGCGGTGAACGCGGGCGCGGAGGTGTAGGCGGCGCCGGTCAGGCCGACCAGCGGGGGGATCGCCGCCACCGCGAGCAGGCCGCCGGTGCGGGCGACCGCGTTGTTGACGCCGCTCGCCACCCCCGCGTACCGCTCGTCGGCCGTGGCCAGCACGGTCGCGGTGAGCGGCGCCACCGCCGCCGACAGCCCGAGCCCGAACAGGGCGACGCCGGGCAGCACGTCGGCCAGGTACGAGGCCCCGGGGCCGACCCGGGCCAGCAGGAGCAGCCCCGCCCCGCACAGCAGGATGCCGGCGGTCATCGGCAGGCGCGGGCCCACCCGCCTGGCCAGCTCGCCCGCCCGCGGGGACAGCAGCAGCATGAGCAGCATGACCGGGAGCATCGAGGTCCCGGCCGCGACCGGGGAGAACTTCGCGGCCACCTGCAGCTCGACGACCAGCAGGAACGTCACCACGCCGAGCGCCGCGTACATGATCAGCGTCACCACGTTGACGGCCGTGAACTCCCTGCGGGCGAACAGGCGCACCGGCACCAGCGCGGGCACCGGGGACCCGGGACGGGAGCGGCGCGTCTCCACGATCGCGAACGCCACGCCCAGGGCCACGCCGAGCCCCGCGGCCAGCGGCGGCAGCGCGGCGTCGCGCTCGATGAGCCCGTAGGTGATCCCGGCCAGCGCCAGGGCCGCGAGCGCCGCGCCGAGGACGTCGAAGCGCCCGGTGGCCGACTCGTCCTTCGTCTCGGGGACGTGCCGCACGGCGATCAGCACGACCAGCGCGGCGAGCGGCAGGTTGATCAGGAAGACCCACCGCCACCCCGCGGACTCCACCAGCCAGCCGCCGAGCAGCGGCCCGACCGCGCCCGCCACCCCGCCGAGGCCGGACCAGATGCCCACGGCCCGCGGACGGTCGTCGCGGGCGAACGACGCCTGGATGATCGCCAGCGATCCAGGGGTGAGCAGCGCCCCGCCGATCCCTTGCAGGGCGCGGGCCAGGATCAGCGTCCTGATGTCGGGGGCGAGGCCGCACAGGGCCGAGGCCAGGGCGAACCAGGCGACCCCGATGACGAACACCTTCCGCCTGCCGAACCGGTCGCCGAGGGAACCGCCGAGGAGGATCAGGCCCGCCAGCGTGAGCGTGTAGGCGTTCACGGTCCACTGCAGGCCCGACATCGAGGCGTGCAGGTTCTCGCCGAGGGTGGGCAGCGCGACGTTCACCACGGTGCTGTCGAGGAAGGCGATCCCGGACCCGAGCACGGTGGCCAGCAGGATCCACCGGCCCCGGGCCGAGTTCACCCGGACACCGTTACCTCCGGCACCTCCGACCGTGCCGCTCCCGCCGGCCGTGCCGTTCCGGGAGTCCGTGCCGCCGGGGCCGGCGAGACCGTGCGTGGTCTGCGTGACCTGCGGATCTGGTGTGTTCTGCGTGCCCTGGGGGTCGTCCTCCGCGCCGCGTGTGCCGCTCATGGTGCCCATCATGCTGGACGAAACTCCTCTTCCGGGCATCCGGTGCAGGTCTCGATCTCCGGCCATGGTCACCCCGGGGCGCCGATGCCGGACGGACAAGGGGGATCGGTGGGATGAGACGACGGCGGGCCTCAAGAATGAACGGCGGACCAGGGAGCGGGATGAACGCGGCGGGCCGGAGTGTTATGGGCGGCAAGGCCACCCGGGGGGGGGCATCCCCCCGGTGATCGGAGCCGGAGGCGCGCGCACCCGGCTGTGGTCGAGCGAAGTGTCCCGTGGTGGCCGAGGGCCGCCTTCGGGCGCGCAACGGCCGGTGCCGGAGCGAACGTGTCTCCGACCTGGGAGAACTCAATGATCAGACGCTTCTCCTGAGCGACGTCCACTGCGGGGATTACAGGATTACGATCGCTGGCAGCGAACACGCGCAGGCTCGGGAACAATCCAGGGCTCTCATTAATTGAGTCCATGTAACTCAACCCATTGGAGTTCGCATGAGTCAGAGCTTGATCCTCCCGGTTCTGCCGCTCGACGACGAGGTCGTCCTCCCCGGCATGGTCGTCCCCCTCGACCTGTCGGACGGTGAGGTCCGCGCGGCCATCGACGCCGCACGGGCGTCGACCTCGTCTCCGAGCAAGCCGCGGGTGCTGCTCGTGCCCCGGATCGACGGCAAGTACGGCGCCGTGGGCGTCACGGCGGTCGTCGAGCAGGTCGGGAGGCTTCCCGGCGGCGAACCCGCCGCCGTTGTCCGTGGTGTGGAGCGGGTGCGCGTCGGCTCCGGCACCACCGGGCCGGGCGCCGCGCTCTGGGTGGAGTCGACCCGCATGGACGTGATCCCCGCCGACGCCCGCGCCGCCGAGCACGCCAAGGAGTACAAGGCGCTGGCCACCACGATCCTGCAGAAGCGCGGCGCCTGGCAGGTCGTCGACGCCGTGAACCAGATCGAGGACGCCTCGGTGCTCGCCGACAGCGCCGGCTACGCCCCCTGGCTGACGACCGCCCAGAAGGTCGAGCTGCTGGAGAACCCCGACCCGACCGAGCGCCTCGTCAAGCTCGTCGAATGGGCCCGCGAGCACCTCGCCGAGCTGGACGTCGCCGAGACCATCCGCAAGGACGTCCAGGAGGGCATGGAGAAGCAGCAGCGCGAGTTCCTGCTGCGCCAGCAGCTCGCCGCCGTCCGCAAGGAGCTGTCGGAGCTGAACGGCGAGGCCGCCTCCGAGGAGGAGGACTACCGCGCCCGCGTCGAGGCCGCCGACCTCCCCGAGAAGGTCCGCGAGGCCGCGCTCAAGGAGGTCGACAAGCTGGAGCGCACCTCCGACCAGTCGCCCGAGAGCGGCTGGATCCGTACCTGGCTGGACACCGTCCTCGACATCCCGTGGAACGTCCGCACCGAGGACGGCTACGACATCGCCGCCGCCCGCGCCGTGCTGGACGCCGACCACACCGGGCTCGACGACGTCAAGGACCGCATCGTCGAATACCTCGCCGTGCGCAAGCGCCGCGCCGACCAGGGGCTCGGCGTCGTCGGCGGTCGCCGCAGCGGCGCCGTCCTGGCCCTGGCCGGCCCTCCCGGAGTCGGCAAGACCTCGCTCGGCGAGTCCGTGGCGCGCGCCATGGGCAGGAAGTTCGTCCGCGTCGCCCTCGGCGGCGTCCGCGACGAGGCCGAGATCCGCGGCCACCGGCGCACCTACGTCGGCGCGCTGCCCGGCCGGATCGTGCGGGCCATCCGCGAGGCCGGCAGCATGAACCCGGTCGTCCTGCTCGACGAGGTGGACAAGGTCGGCGCCGACTACCGCGGCGACCCGACGGCCGCCCTGCTGGAGGTGCTGGACCCGGCCCAGAACCACACCTTCCGCGACCACTACCTGGAGGTCGAGCTCGACCTGTCGGACGTGCTGTTCCTGGCGACGGCCAACGTCCTGGAGGCCATCCCCGGCCCGCTGATCGACCGCATGGAGGTCGTCACCCTCGACGGCTACACCGAGGACGAGAAGGTCGCCATCGCCCGCGACCACCTGCTGCCCCGCCAGCTCGACAAGGCCGGCCTCACCGCCGCCGAGGTCACCGTGGACGAGGAGGCCCTGCGCCGCCTCGCCGGCGAGTACACCCGCGAGGCGGGCGTGCGCTCGCTGGAGCGCGCGATCGCCCGCGTGCTGCGCAAGGTGACCGCCAAGGCCGCCCTGGACGACGCCGCGCTGCCGGTGTCGGTCGGCGCCGCCGACCTGGAGGGCTACCTCGGCAGGCCGCGGCACGTCCCCGAGTCCGCGCTGCCGGAGTCCTCGCAGCGCACCGCCGTCGCGGGCGTGGCCACCGGCCTCGCGGTGACCGGTGCGGGCGGCGACGTCCTGTACGTCGAGGCGTCGCTCGCCGACCCGGAGACCGGCTCCACCGCCGTCACGCTCACCGGCCAGCTCGGCGACGTGATGAAGGAGTCCGCCCAGATCGCGCTGTCCTACCTGCGCTCGCGCGGCGCGGAGCTGGAGCTGCCGGTCGGGTCGCTGAAGGAGCGCTCGGTGCACATCCACGTCCCCGCGGGCGCCATCCCCAAGGACGGCCCCTCGGCGGGCGTCACGATGACCACCGCGCTGGCCTCGCTGCTGTCCGGCCGCCCGGTGCGCCCGGACGTCGCGATGACCGGCGAGGTGTCGCTCACCGGCCGGGTGCTGCCCATCGGCGGCGTCAAGCAGAAGCTGCTCGCCGCCCACCGGGCGGGCATCACCACGGTGCTCATCCCGGCGCGCAACGAGCCCGACCTCGACGACGTGCCCGAGGCCGTCCGCCGCGAGCTGACGGTCCACGCCGTCAGCGACGTGCGCGAGGTGCTGGAGATCGCGCTCACCCCGGCGACGGTGGCCGAGCGCGCCGCGGCCTGAGCCGGACGTCCCGGGGCCCGGGCGGTCCCGGGTTCCGCGGTCCGTCACGGAGGCGGGTCACCCTTCCGGGTGGCCCGCCTCCGCGCGTCCGGCGGCGGGGGCTCGCGCGGAGGTTTCCGCCGAGCGCGCGGTCAGGGGACGGGCAGCGGTCAGGGGCGGCGCGGAGGGCATGCGTAGAGGGTCCGCACGGCGGCCAGGTCGCCCAGGCTGAAACCTCTTCGCTGGCCGATCTCGACGGGAACCGCCGGAACCAGCGTGTCCTGCCCGTTGCTGCTGAAGAACTTCCTGCCGTACAGCATCACCGAACCGTAGTCGAGCGGCCCGAACAGCCGGCTCCGGGCCGGGTCCAGCTTCCTGAACTGCGACTCGAAGCCTTTGATGACGTTCTCCAGGTGGACGGTCACCGCGGCGTCGCGGTCGGAGCGGGAGTGCTCGTGGTAGAAGCCGATCGCGTGCATCAGCTCGTGGATCACGATGCCCTTGTGCTCGCAGCCCCGCCCGATCGACAGGTCCTGCCCGCCCGCGCCCACGCGGCCCACGGACGAGTAGCAGCCGTCGCCCGGCAGGACGCGCAGGAAGTTCTCCTCGGAGGTCCTGGGCACGAACCGCACGCAGGTGTACCCCTGGAAGTCCTGCACCGCCGCCTCCAGCGCCTCGCGCGCCGCCGCGGGCAGCTCGGGCGACACCTCGTAGGGCACCGTGCGGCCGGGCCACAGCGCGCCGTCCTGCGTGGTCACCGTGCCCGCGCCGGGCTCGCGGCAGTCCCGCGAGCGCGCCGGGACCCCATCCGGGGTCTCGGGGACCCGGTCCGCGCGGCGGGCGCCGGGCAGGCGGAAGGCGCCCGCCGCCGCCTCCTCGGGCGTCCCGATGACGATGTCCCCCTCGGTCACCGCGTGCCCGTCGATCTCGACGTACTCGACCGTGCGCGGGTGGCCGGCCGGGTCGGGGACGGTGACGGACATCAGCGGGTGCTCGATCTGCTGCCGCCAGAGCGCGTCCAGCAGGTCGGACGGATCGTCCTCCGCGGCGGCCGGGACGGCGCCCGCCACCAACCCGGCCAACATGATCCCCAATATCGCAATTATTCGCATGAAATGCCCCCGGAAATGCGCCCGTAAGGTTCACGGGCATCGCGGGGCCAACCTACCCACGCCCTCATGCGGCAATTCCTCGGCAATTCCGCCGCCCATCGCCTCTGACCTGCGCCGCCGCCGTCCAGGCCGGCCGTCCCGCCACGGCCGCCGCGACGCTCAGGCGCGTTCAGCAAACCCTCAGTCAGGGCTTAGGCAGCTCTTATCGGCCGTTTGTCATCCTTGATTTACCGGTCCCAAGCCGGCCGCCGCCGGATGACGGCGAGTGCGGATGACAGTGGGGGAGCGATGAGCACCGAAGACCCGCGTGAGAAGACGACGGACGACACCACCCCGGTTCAGACGCCGGGTTCGCGGGGATGGAGCCAGTTCGGTAACACGCCGCCCGAGACGGGCGGCTACCGGCGGACGTGGCTCGGTGAGGAGGGCCCCGCCGTGACCCAGGCCCTCCCCGCGCGCCCCGGCGAGACGACGGCCTGGTGGACCAACGGGCGCAAGGCCATCGCCGGCCTCGCCCTGGCAGCCGTGGCGATCGGGGGCGGGGCCGCCGGGGCCTTCGTCGCCACCGCCGCCGCCGGCGGGCAGCCCGTGGTCACCAGCCCGATCATCAGGCCCGCGTCCGACTCCAGCGCGACCACCGTGGCCGACGTGGCCAAGGCCGTGCAGCCGTCCGTGGTGTCGATCACCGTGACGGGCGGCGGCGGGCAGGCCGAGGGCTCCGGCGTGATCCTTTCCACCGACGGCCTGATCCTGACCAACAACCACGTGGTGTCCGGCGCCGGGGGCGGCGGCCAGGTCCAGGTGAAGTTCAGCGACGGCAAGACCGCCTCGGCGACCATCGTCGGCACCGACCCCACCACCGACCTCGCGGTCGTGCGGGCGAGCGGGGTGTCCGGGCTGACCAAGGCGGCACTCGGCGACAGCGACAAGCTGCGGGTCGGCGACGCCGTCCTCGCCATCGGCAGCCCCCTCGGCCTGGAGGGCTCGGTCACGGCCGGCATCGTCAGCGCGCTGGACCGCACGCTGACCGTCGGCGGGGAATCCCAGCAACAGCAGCAGCTCCCGCCCGGCTGGGGCGGCGGGTTCGGGCGGCAGCAGCAGCAGTCGCAGGATTCGGGCACGACCATCGGCGGCGCCATCCAGACCGACGCGGCCATCAACCCGGGCAACTCCGGCGGCGCCCTGGTGAACGCCTCCGGCCAGGTGGTCGGCATCAACAGCGCCATCGCCACCAACGGCGGGGACGGCAACATCGGCGTCGGCTTCGCGATCCCGATCAACACCGCCTCGCAGGTCGCCGACCAGATCATCAAGACCGGCAAGGCGACCCACGCCTACCTCGGCGTCAACCTCGCCGACGCGACCGGCGACGCCCAGGGCGCGGTCATCGGCTCGGTGCAGCAGGGCAGCCCGGCCGAGCAGGCGGGCCTCAAGGCGGGCGACGTGATCACCAAGCTGGACGGCAAGCCGGTGTCCGGGGCCGAGACCGTGGTCGGCGCGGTGCGCGGCTACCGGCCGGGCACCAAGGTGACCGTCACCTACGCGCGCAACGGCGCCACGGCCACCGTCACGGTCACCCTCACCGAGAGGACCGTGTCGAGCTGACCTCCGACCGGCCGAAGGAGGGGGTGGCCGGACGAGGAAAGGGGCCGCCGGGACCGTGATGGTCCCGGCGGCCCCTGTCTTCGCGCTACCGGCACGGGCCGCAGGCCGGCCGTCATGAGGGGACGGCTCATGCCGGGCGCCCGGCCCAGCGTCCTCCCGGGCGGGTCAGCGGTGGCCGGAGGTGAGGGCCTCGGACTCCCACAGGTCGCGGTAGTAGCCGGGCTCGGCGAGCAGGTCCTCGTGGCGGCCGCGCTGGGCGACCCGGCCCTCGGACAGGACCATGATCTCGTCGACGTCCTCCAGCCCGCGCAGCCGGTGGGTCACCAGGACCGTCGTGCGGCCGTGGGTGACGTCCAGCAGGTCGGCCATGAGCGCGTCGGCGGTGCGCTCGTCCAGCGACTCGGCGGGCTCGTCCAGCAGCAGCACCTCCGGGTCGCGCAGCAGCGCGCGGGCCAGGGCCAGGCGCTGGAGCTGGCCGCCGGAGACCGTGCGCCCGTCCTCGCCGAGCGTCGCGTCCCATCCGGTCCGCTCGACGAAGGCGTCCAGGCGGGCGCGCCGCACCGCGGCCTCCAGCTCCTCCTGGCCCGCCTCGGGACCCGCCAGGCGCAGGTTGTCGCGCAGCGAGGCGCGGAACACGTACGGGTCCTGGGTGAGGCCGGTGATCCGGGCGCGGACGTCGTCGGGGGAGAGCGTGCGGACGTCCACGTCGTTGAGGGTGATCCGCCCCGAGGAGGGCTCGGCGACGCGCATCAGGGCGGCGAGCAGCGTACTCTTGCCCGCGCCGCTCGGCCCGACCACGGCCACCCGCTTGCCCGGGGTGAGCGTCAGCGACACGCCGTCCAGCGCGGGCGGCCTGCCGGGGGAGTGCCGGACGACCAGGTCCTCCGCGACGACGGTCAGCGGCCCCGCGGGCAGGGCGGCGGGTTCGGCGGGCGCGGGGACGGCCGGCGGCGTCGCGCGGACCTCGCGGAGCCTGCGCAGCGCCGCGGTGACCCCGGCCAGCCGCTCGCCCGCCGCCGCCAGCGGCAGGACCGGCTCGAACGACACCAGCGCCGTCAGCGCCAGGACGGCCGTCGGCACGGCGCCGAGGCCGGCGCGCGCCGCGACCAGGACGATCGCCGCGACGGTGAGGCCCTGGACCAGGGTGCCGAGCGCCAGCGCCGCCGCGTTCACCAGCGACCTGCGGCGCTCCAGCGCGGCCAGCCGGGCGTCGGCCTCCGCGGCGGCCTCCCGGGCCCGCTCGCCCGCGCCGTAGGCGGCCAGGTCCGCGGCGCCGTGCACCAGGTCGGCCACCCGGGCCGCCAGCTCCGCCCGCGCCGGGGCGAGCCTGGCCGCCCAGCGGCGCGTGGCCGCGTTGGTCACGGCGGGCAGCGCGACCCCGGCCACGGCGAGGCCCGCGAGCAGGACGAGCGCGGCGGACGGCAGCAGGAAGACGGCCAGCGTGGTGGCGGCGACGGCGGTCACCGCCGCCGCGACGGCGGGCAGCAGGCAGCGGACGAGCAGGTCCTGGACGGCGTCGGTGTCGTCGACCATGCGGCTCAGCAGGTCGGCGCCCCGGTGCCCGAGCGGCCCCGAGGGAATCAGCGCCTCGTACAGGCGCTCGCGCGTGGTGGCCTGGGCGCGCAGTGCGACGTCGTGGCCCGCCAGCCGCTCGCCGTACCGGAACAGGCCCCGGCTGGTCGCGAACGCGCGCACCGCGACGATCGCCACGCTCAGCGCCGCGAGCTCCGGCTGCTCGGCCGCCCGCGTGATCAGCCACGCGGCGGCCCCGATCAGCCCGAGCGCGGCCAGCTCCGCCGCCGCGCCCGCCGCGGCGGCCGCCACGAGCCGCCCCCGCGCCCGCCGCTCCGGCCTCGGCCCGGCGCCTCCGGACGCCGTGGCGCCGCCGGCCGGGGCGCGATCCGGTGCGGGGGTACGGGGGGTGGTGGCGTCGGGTGTGGGGGTCTGGGAGTTCATGGGGTGCTCACTCTCCCGTCAGGCCGGCGGGGACGCGGACGACGGGGCGGTCGGAGACGACGCGGCCGTTCTCGACGCGGATGACGCGGTCGGCCAGGTCGATCATCGCCGGGCGGTGCGCCACGATGACGGCCGTGCGGCCCTCGGCCAGCGTGCGGGTCGCCTCGACGATCGCGGCCTCGCTGCGGCCGTCCAGGCGGGCGGTGGGCTCGTCCAGCAGCAGCACCTCGGCGCCGGGACGGCAGAACGCGCGGGCCAGCGCCAGACGCTGCCGCTGGCCCGCCGACAGGTCCGCGCCGCGCTCGCCGAGCACGGTCGCGTAGCCCTCGGGAAGGGCGGCCACGAAGTCGGCGGCCCTGGCGGCCTCGGCCGCGGCCCGCACGTGGCCGGCGGAGGCGCCGGAGCCCATCGCGATGTTCGCGGACACCGTGTCGGCGAACAGGTGCGGGCGTTGCGGCACGAACGCCAGCCGTGCCCGCCACAGGCCGAGCTCGTCCTCGGAGAGATCGGCGAGGTCGGCGCCGCCGACGAGCACGCGGCCCCGCGCCGGCGTCACGAAGCCGAGCAGCAGGTGCAGCAGGGTGCTCTTGCCCGCCCCGCTCTCCCCGGTGAGCGCCACCCGCTCGCCCGGCGCGATCACCAGCGATACGCCGCTCAGCGCGGCGTCCTCGCGACCCGGATACCGGACGGTGACGTCCTCCAGGCGGATCTCCGGCACCCCGGCGGGCACGGCGCCGAGCCGTCCGGCCGCCGCCGCGCGCACGGGGGCCTCGGGCGCGGAGCTCGCTTCGGGCCCGAGGGTCGCCGCCGGCACGGGGGGCGTCTCATCGGACGAGGTCCGCTTCTCCCCGGGGGCGTCGTCGTTCGCGGGGGCGCGGTCGTCCAGGACGGCGAAGGCGTCGTCGGCCGCGGCGACGCCCTCCATGGCCGCGTGGAACTTGGTGCCCATCGCGCGCAGCGGGATGTACGCCTCGGGGGCCAGGAGCAGGACCAGCAGGGCGACGCGCAGGTCCAGGGAGCCGGACAGCAGCCGGAGCCCGACCGGGACGGCGACCAGGGCCAGTGACAGCGAGGCCACGAGCTCCAGGACCAGCGAGGACAGGAAGGCGACCCGCAGCGTCCGCATGGTGGCCGCGCGGTGGGCGTCGGCGACCTGGCGGATGACCGTGGCCTGGTAGCGGGCCCGTCCGAAGGCGCGCAGGGTGGGAAGCCCGCGCACGACGTCCAGGAAGTGGCCGCCGAGCTGGGAGAGCGCCCGCCACTGCCGGTCGGTGACCTCCTTGGTGCGCCATCCGACCAGCGCGCCGAAGACGGGGATCAGCGGCAGCGTCACCAGGACGATCACCGCGGTGCCGAGGTCGGCGGCGAACAGCCGGGCCAGCACGGCGACGGGCACCACCCCGGCCACCGCGACCGCGGGCAGGTAGCCGGTGACGTACGGGTCCAGCGCGTCCAGCCCGCGCCCGGCGAGGGTGACCAGCTCGCCGGAGCGGCGCGAGGCGAGCCGGGCGGGCCCGAGTTCGCCGAACCGGGCCAGCAGCCGCCCGCGCAGCACCGATTTCAGGGCGGACGCCGTGCGCCCGGCCGCCGCGCCGTGGAGGAGGCCGAACAGGGCACGCGCCGCCACGACGCCGGCCAGGGGCAGCAGCGCCGCGGTCGTGAGCGCGCCCGAGAGCACGCCGGACAGCAGCTCGGCCTGCGCCAGCACCAGCAGCCCGGCGAGCACGGCCGCCGCCACGCAGACGAGCAGATGGCGGCGAACCGCCCGCTCGGTTCGCGCCAGCAGCAGGAGATCTTTGTGCATCGCTTCCCTAGAAGAACGACGGGATACGGCCGGCGGCGCCGACGGCCGATCCGAGGGGGCCGAACGTGCGCCATACCCATACTTGCGCGCCTATGAGGATGGGTGTGACCGGCAGGGCGATGAAACTGAGCACATTCAGCGTCTCGGGGGGCGCGGTGTGGCCGAGCAGTGAGGAGGCGACCACGGCCAGCGGGACGGCGGCGGGCAGGGCGGCGAGGGCGGCCGTCAGCAACAGCCGCCGCCCGGTGCGCGCGCCCTCGGCCCGGCCGGACAGGCGCCAGGCGACGAAGGAGCGGGCGTGGACGGCGAACACGGCGGCCACGACCGCGCCGTACAGCAGGCTGGCCACGTCGAAGGGCTGATCGGGCAGGCCCCTGACCAGCGCGGCCAGCGCCACACCCCAGGACAGGGCCAGGCCCCACGATCCGGCGCACAGCACCGCGTCCCAGAAGCCGCGCCAGCGGTCGCCGTCCAGGCGGCGGCGGAACCACAGGCCCGCGTCCCGCAGGATCCAGGACACCAGCAGCAGCACCACGACGGGGTAGAGGCCGTTGATGACCGTGCCCTCCAGCGCGGGGAACGCGCCGAACAGCGTCCCGGCCAGGGCGACCAGCCACACCTCGTTGGCCAGCACGTAGGGGGCGATCGCGGCGACCAGGCGGTCGCGCTGCCGGGCCCGGCCGCCGGGTTCCCCGGCGCGCTCGCCGGCGCGGGCGAGCCAGGGCAGCGTCATGCCGACGCCGATGTCGAAGCCTTCCAGGGCGAAGTAGCCCACGAGCAGCACGGCCAGGACCGCGAGCCAGATGATCTCCATGGGGGGAGCTCCTAGGGGTTGTCGGGGGCCGTCACAGGGCGAGCGCCGGGGCGGGGGAGGGGGCGCCCTCCTCGGCCGCGCCGAGCGCGACCTGCCCGGGGCCCCGCCGTACGGCCCGCGCGATCAGCAGGTAGTCGACGATGGCGAGCATGCCGAGGACGCCCGCGAAGGCGGCGAACGAGAGCGTCACCATGCCCGTAGTGAGGCCGGGCGACATGGCGTCCTGCACGCGCAGCCTGCCGTAGACGAGCCACGGCTGGCGGCCGATCTCGCGGGCCAGCCACCCCGAGATGGCGATCAGGAAGGGCAGTGGCGTCATGATCATGAGGATCGGGTGGATCCACCGCGAGCGGGCCAGGACGTCGCGGATCAGCAGCGGCAGCAGGACGAGGAACACGATCAGGTGCAGGATGTTGGCGAACCCGATCATGAAGCCCAGGGCCACGCCCGGGGCCGTGCCGTTGAACTTGCCGGGCTGCAGGTCGCCGATCGCGCCGAACTGGGCGTAGCCGGCGCCGACGGCGATGACGATGCCGATGTTGGCCCACACCACGCCGGTGCGCAGCGACCTGCGGAAGAACTCCTGCTCGGTGGTGCGGCGGAACAGGTGGTAGGCGCTCGCGCCGATGATCACGAGGCTGCCCGTGACCAGGCCCGCACCGATGACGTGCGGGAACGCCGCGACCAGGCTGGGGTTGGACAGGAGGGCGCCGAAGTCGGTGAGGGCCAGGCGGCCGTCCTTCAGGACGGTGCCCGCGGGGTTCTGGAGGAAGGAGTTGGCGACCATGATCCAGAAGGCGCTGGCGTAGGCGGTCAGGGTGACCAGCCAGATGCACGCCAGGTGCAGCTTCTTCGGCAGGCGGTTCCAGCCGAAGATCCACAGGCCGAGGAAGGTGGACTCCAGGAAGAACGCCACCAAGGTCTCGATCGCCAGCGGGGCCCCGAAGACGTCGCCCGCGTAGTGCGAGAGCCCGCTCCAGGTGAGGCCGAACTGGAACTCCATCACCAGCCCGGTGAAGACGCCCACCGCGTAGTTGATCACATAGATCTGGCCCCAGAACCGCGTCATCCGCTCGAACACCGGTTTGCCGGTGAGCACGTACCGGGTCTGCATGATCGCCACGAGGGGGGCCAGGCCCAGGGTCAGCACGACGAACAGGAAGTGCAGGCTTCCCGTCACCGCGAACTGGGACCGGGCGAGGTCGAGCACGTTCATCGTCACGTCCTTAGTTGTGCCTGTCTACATATAGACAGTCTACATGTAGACTGGCGTCATGAAGCGGCTCGATAGGCTCCCCGGATGAACACCGACGCGCTCCGCGGGCACATGGACGCTCTGCTCCTGTCCGTCCTGGAGCACGAGCCCCTGCACGGGTACGCGATCATCGAGGCCCTGCAGGTCCGCAGCGGCGGCGCGCTCACCGTCCCCACCGGCACCGTCTATCCGGCGCTGCGCCGCCTGGAGCGCCTGGGCTACCTCGTCAGCGAGTGGGCGACCGTGGGCGGGCGCAGGCGCCGCACCTACCGCCTGACGCCGGCGGGGCGGGCGGCGCTGGCGGGCGAGCGCTCGGCGTGGCAGGCGTTCACCGACGCCATCGGCAGCGTCCTCGCGCCCCGCTCCTCGCAGGACGGGGCCCGATGACCGGCGCCCCGCCGCGGCGTGGCCGGCCCGCGGCGGTCAGGCGGCGGGCTGCGGCGCGGGCGCGCGGCGCGTGACCAGCAGGCACCGCGTCGCGCCACACAGCAGCCAGCCCGCGACGGCGTAGCTGAACAGCGACGCGGCCGCGCCCGGCAGGAAGGTGGTGGTGTCCTCCAGCACGGTGCCCCGGCCGTACGTCAGCGCCGCGGACATGCCGATGATCGCGGGCACCTGGATCCACAGCAGCACGCCGATCGCCCGGGTCAGCATCATCGGCCTGCGGAGCCTGCGCGGCCCCCGGGTGAAGGCCAGCAGCATCAGGGCGCCGACGACGCCCATCGCGAACTGGAAGACGTCCAGGAAGTGCGCCAAGGGGGAGAACCAGGCGGGCTTCAGCGGCCCCCACTCGTCCCCCGGGTAGAACCGCCAGATCAGGCTCCACATCACCGTGTTCACCGGGACGGCGACGAACAGCGCCGCGGCGGTCCTGCGGCCCTGGGAGGCGGCCAGCTCCTCCTGGTACCCGGGCGCGATCTCGCCCACCGGCCCGAACTCGGCCACGGCCAGGCGCTCGGCCTCCGAGCGGTCCAGCCCCTCGGCGTGGTAGGCGTCGGCGGTGTCGGCGAGGCTGTCACGGGCCTCGGTGACCATGTCCCGCCGCAGCCGGAACGGCCCGCGCAGGGTACGGCGCAGCTCGGTCACGTAGTCGTCGATGACACCCGCGCTGGCCATGTGCTCCCCATGTGCAGACCGTGATGGACCAAGTCTCACCATTCTGGTGGGTACCCGCGCCGCCCGGGCATCCGGGGAATCCCTGACCCGTCCCTGGACACCCGGCGGGCGCGCGCGAGACTGCCGTCCATGAAGGATTCCGGCGGCGGTGGCCGTACGAAGGACAACGGACCGGACGGCGGCGCGGGCGGAGGTGGGGACGGTCGCCGCGTGACGGCGGAGCGCATCGGGACGGCGCGGCTCGCGCTGACGCCTCTGACGGTGCGGGACGCCGCCGAGATGGTGGAGGTCCTCGCCGGCGAGGACCTGTACGTCTTCATCGGGGGAGCGCCGCCCGGCCTGGACGACCTGCGGTCCCGGTACGCCAGGCTGGTCGCGGGGCGGTCCCCGGACGGCGGGCAGGACTGGCTGAACTGGATCGTGCGCCGGGAAGGCGACGGCCGGGCGGTCGGCACGGTCCAGGCCACCGTGACCGGCGCGGGGCGGCGGGCCGAGATCGCCTGGGTGGTCGGCACGGCGTGGCAGGGGCGCGGGTACGCCTCCGAGTCCGCCGCGGCGATGGCCGGGTGGCTCCGGGCTCAGGGCGTCACCGTCCTCCAGGCCCACATCCATCCGGGCCACGAGGCGTCCATGAAGGTGGCGGCCCGGATCGGCCTGCGCCCCACCGGCCTCGTCGAGGACGGCGAACGCGTGTGGCTCTGGGAACGGACCTGAGGCGCGGCCCCGGTGCGGGCGCCGCGGCCGGGAGGGCCGCGGCGCCCGCGGGGGCGGTCAGGGGGTGACGACGGCGAGCTGGTCGACGTAGTCCTCGGTGACCCACAGGTTGTCGTCGGAGGCGAGCGCGATCTGCAGCGGTCCCGCGACGCTGGTGGGCAGGGCGTACTCGCTGACCGTGCCGGTGGTGGTGACGCTGGCCACGTTGCCGGCGGACTGCTCGACGAACCACACGTTGTCGTCGGGGCCGAGCGTCACCCCCCAGGGGAAGGCGTTGGGATCGCCGAGGGAGTACTCGGTGAAGGTGGCGCCGGAGGTGTCGACCGAGCTGACCTTGCCGTTGCCGTCGGTGTACCACAGGTCGCCGTCCGAGCCGGTGGTGATGCCGAGCGGCACCGCGCCGGAGGGCGCGGAGTACTCGGTGACCGTCCCGCTGGTGGTGATCTTCCCGACGATGCCGGTGAGGGGCTCGGTGAACCACAGGTTCCCGTCCGGTCCCGCGGTGAGGAACAGCGGGTAGGCGCCGGAGGTCGGCACGGTGTACTCGGTGATGGTGCCCCCGGTAGTGATGCGCCCGATCTTGTTGCCGTCCGGTTCGGTGAACCACAGGTTGTCGTCCGGTCCCACGGCGATCGACCACGGGTAGGCGCCGGAGGTCGGCACGGTGTACTCGGTGATCGTGCCCGACGTGGTGATGCGCCCGATCCTGTTGCCGAACGCCTCGGTGAACCACAGGGCCCCGTCCGGCCCCGTGACGATGTGCGCGGGCTGGGAGTCGGCGTTGGGCAGGGAGTACTCGGTGAAGACGCCGCCCGTCGTGACCTTGCCGATCTTGTTGGCGTAGTTCTCGGTGAACCAGACGTTGCCGTCCGGGCCGGAGGTGATCCCGACGGGTGTGGACGGGGTGGTGGGGATGGAGATCTCGTCGATGCTCGGCGTCCGGAGGGCCCGCCGTGCGGCCTCGTCCGGCGCGAGCCTGGGCGCGGGGGGGAACACGCATCGGATCCGCTTGTGCCGCGGGTGCAGTTTGACCTTGAGGCACAGCTTCACCCAGGGACGCGGCGGCGAGGGATCGTGGGGTGGCGGTGCGGCGGAGACGGGCGCCTGGGCCGCGAGGATCAGTGCCATGACCATGAGCGGGTATCCGAGCGGTTTGAGGCTGCGACGCATGGCATACCTTCCAGAAACATCGACCGGGTTCTTTGGGAAAGCGGGCCGGCCCGGCCGCTTCAAATATCTCCCGGCGCCGCCGGTTCACCGTGAGCGTCTCTGTCCGTGGCCGGTCAGGAGTGCGCCAACCGACGGGCCGCTTTCGGCGCGGCGGGTAACCGGATCGCCGGGCGGGGTTCAGGCGACCTGGTGGGTGATGGTGCCGGAGTAGACGCCCGACACGACGGACGCGGGGATGGTGATCACGAGCGTCGGCTGCCAGCCGGTGACCTGGGTGAGCGGTGACTTGGTGCCCTTGAAGGCGACCTGGGTGGTCGACAGGGAGACGCGCTGGTCCGCGGTGGCCTGTCCCGGGGTCCGGGTGCCGCCGCCGGAGGAGACGGTGACCGGGCCGGACCAGTAGGCGACGTTGGCGCGGGAGATGGTCTGCGACGCCGACCCGGCGCCGGTGGTGAAGTTGGTGGACGACACCGTGGCGGTCCACCCGGCCGAGCCGTTGCGGGAGTCCTCCACGGAGACCGTGCCCATCCCGGCGCTGAGCGTGCGGCCGAGGATGCCGTTGCCGAGGTTCGCCGACGCCGGCACGGTGATCGTCAGGGTGTTGGCCAGCGCCGCGGTCCGGTGGCGGCGTGCGCCGGAGCGGCCGGGCCGCCTTTCCCGTACGGCGGGCGGGGTCTCGCCGAGCCCGGGTTCGACGCGTTCGGGGCGGGCGCGGCCGGGCGTCCGCCGCGCCTGGTCCTCGGGCCGGTCGCCTGGGTGCGGCGGGGCGGCCGGATCCTCCGAGGGGGCCGGGCCCGCGGATGGCATGGACGGGGACGATGCCGGGCCCGGGTCAGGCGATGTGGACGGCGATGCGGTGGGCGAGGCGCCGGGTTCGGGCTGCGCGGCGTCCCAGTCCGCCGCCGGAGAGCGAGGCAGGGGGTCCCGCGGCACGGCCGCGTCGGACGAGGCCGCCGGCGCGCTCAGCGCGCCGGCCAACGTGATCGAAGCCATCAGCCGGGCGCCGTGACGTCTCCTCATCGATTTCCCTTGGAAGCTCCTCGCACGCACCGCGCGATCTGGGCGCCGGTCCCGTGACCGGTCGGACAAAGCATTGGCAGCCTAGAGTTCCAGAGCGGGCAGTGTCACCTTCCTGTCCCCGCGTACCGCAAATACGGCGCAAAGAAGCCTCGAAACGCCCGCGCCACCGGGGTGAAGGGGGCCGTCATATAGCCATATCACCAGGTAGGGGCGGTAGATGAGGTTCGTGGGAAAATAGCTGGACGGGAGTGGCCCAGGACGTACCTCCCCGTCCGTTCCACGCTCGGCAAAACATCGCGAATCACGCTCCCGCCGCCCAAAACAATCCCCTTCCCCCGATGATTTCCGGGCCCTTCAAGAGGCGATCAAAAATTGACAGACGGCTCATCCCGCCGGTTTCGCCGAGGTGGCCGGGGAGCACTATCTGATCGCCTGCGAATGCCACCGGGCGGTGGCATGAATCAAGGGGGTCCGGCACCTTGCCTCACACACATCGTTTCGGCGCCGCGCTCGGCGCCGCCGTCGTCACCGGCGCCCTGCTGGTGGCCCTGCCCACCGCGCCCGCCGAGGCCGGCACCTGTCCCGCCTCGACCACCTGCCCCACCACCGTGACGTTCTCGGTGACGGCGCCGGACTCGCTCACGATCACTGTGCCCGACGGCCCGGTGAACATCGGCGGCAACACCCCGGGCAACCAGGTCACCGGGCAGCTCGGCCTGGTCACCGTCTCCGACCAGCGGGCCTCGCTCACCGCCACCTGGACCGCGACGGTGTCCGCCAGCAGCTTCACCACCGGCGGCGGCACCGCCGCGGAGACCATCCCGGCGAGCAGCGTGCAGTACTGGTCGGGTCCCGCCACCGCCACCACCGGAACGGGCACCTTCGTGCCCGGTCAGGCCAACGCGGCGGCGGCGGTGACGCTCGACCAGCCCCGCACCGCGTTCAGCAAGACCACCGGCTCGGGCGACAACTCGGCGACCTGGAATCCCACGCTGATCGTCACCATCCCCGCCCAGGCGGTGGCGGGCACCTACACGGGCACGGTGAGCCACCAGGTTGCCTAACCCACCCTCCCGGCGGCGCCCGCGCGCCTCGGCGCCACTCGGGGGCCTGCGCGGGGCGCTGCCGCTCATGCTCGCCGTCCTGGCCCTCGCGCCGGTCACCGCGCACGCCGCCGCCACGTCTCCACGCCTGGCCGCCACGTCTCCGCGCTCGGCCGGCACGTCTCCGCGTCCGGCCGCGCCGGGCGGCCGGATCGGCATCGGGCTGGCCGAGATCCCCGCCAGCCGGCTCGACGACCCGCGGGCCCGCGTCTACATCGACGACCACGTCAACCCCGGGACCACCTTCCACCGGCGCCTGAAGGTCTACAACATCTCCGCCAAGCCCCGGCACATCACGCTGTACGCCGGCGGCGCGGCCATCAAGGACCACCGCTTCACCTTCGGGCCCCCGTCCACCGGCAACGAGCTGGCCTCCTGGATCACGCTCGACCGCACCGAGCTCGACCTGCCCCCGTACCGCAACGGGCTGGTCAGGGCCACCGTCGCCGTGCCGTCCTGGGCCACGGAAGGCGAGCGGTACGCCGTCATCTGGGCGCGGGTCGCCACCGGCAAGCCGGACCGCACGGCGAACGTGGCGCTGGTCAACCAGGTCGGCGTCCGGGCCTACCTCCACGTGGGGCCCGGCGGCGAGCCCCCCACGGACTTCGAGATCGGCGAGGTCCGCCCCGAGACCACCGCGGGCGGCGGGCGGCGGATCGTGGCGGCCGTCACCAACACCGGCCGGCGCGCCATCGACCCCCAAGGGCAGCTCTCGCTGCTGGACGGCCCGAGCGGCCTCAAGGCCGGTCCCTTCCCGACGACCCGCGGCACCACCTTGGCCCCAGGTGAGCGCGGCCAGGTCGCCGTGCCGCTCGGACCCGACCTGCCCGACGGCCCGTGGAAGTACCGCCTGACCCTGCAGAGCGGCCGCGTCACCCACACCGCCACCGGCGCCCTCACCCTCGCGCGGCGCCCGGCCCCTCCGCAACGCCCGGCCGTGTCCTGGCGCCCCCTGGCGCTCCTGCTCCTCGTCCCCGCCGGCCTGGCCGGTGCGGCCCTGCTGCTCCTCCCCGGTCTGCGCCGCCGCGTCCGCACCGGCAGGGCGGCGCCGTGACCACGACGTCCCGCGGCCCGGCGGCTTCCGGGAACGCGGGAGCGGTGGCGCGCGGCGGGGTCAGCGCGGCGGCGTGGCGGGCTCGTCCGGGGGGCGGGCCGCCAGGCGGGCGGTGAACAGGTGGTTCTTGTCCAGGCGGCTGCCGGGGACGCGCCCGCGGCCCCAGCCGATCTGGTCGCGGTACCGGCCGAGCGCGCCGGACTCCGCCAGCGCCGCCTCGTCGGTGTACGGCGAGCCGGGCGGGGCGGGGCCGGAGAAGGGCGCGACGAACAGCGCGTCGGCCGGGCAGTGCGCCTCGCACATGAAGCAGGTCTGGCAGTCCTGCTGCCGGGCGATGACCGGCAGGCCGTCCCCGCCGGTCTCGAACACATCCATCGGGCACACCTTCAGGCAGATGTCGCATCTCACGCAGCGCTCGGCGCTCACGACCTCGATCACGCGGCGGCCTCCTCGGGCGCGGTCCACACCTCGTCCAGGCCCCCGGCACGGATGCGGTGGGTCAGGCGGGGGTCGGGGGCGGGCAGGTCCTCGCGCTGGTGCATGCCGCGCGACTCGGCGCGGGCCAGCGCCGCCCGGTACATCCAGCGCGCGTGGGCGACCATGGCCGCGGCCTGCCGGGCGCGCAGGGCGTCGCGTCCCTCGCCGGAGAGGTGGGTGGCGACGTGCCGCCACAGGCCGTCGAGGGTGTCCAGCGAGCGCCGCAGGCCCTCGGCGGTGCGGAAGTAGTTGCGCTCCAGCGGCAGCACCTCCTGCTGCACGGCCGCCACCACCTCGGCGGCGTCCGGCGCGCCCGGCGGCCCCGACGGGCGTAGCCCCGCGCCGCCCGCGGGCGCCGCCGAGGTGGGACGGCCGCGGGCCGCGTGCGCGGCGGCGGCGGCGCCGGCCCAGGTGCCCGAGGAGATGGCCCAGGCGCCGTTGTGGCTGCCCCCGCCGCTCACCGCGCCGGTGATGAGCTCGCGTGTGGCCACGTCGCCCGCCGCGAACAGACCGGGCACGGTGGTGGCGCACCCCTCGCCGGTGACGCGCAGCCCTCCGGTGCCGCGGACCGTGCCCTCCAAGACCATGCGGACGGGGTAGGCCTGCGTGAACGGGTCGATCCCCGCCTTGTCCAGGGGGAGGAAGTAGTTGGGCTGGGCCTGGCGCATCGCCGCGCGCAGCTCGGGCGGCGCCTGGTCCAGGCGAGCGTGTACGGGCCGGCCGTCCGCCAGCAGCCGGGCGATCGGGCGCCTGGCCATGCCGCCGACCTCCAGCGCGCGGCCGTCCTCGTCGTAGTAGGTGGCGAACTGCATCATCAGGCCCTTGGTGTGCGACCCGTAGGCGGGGGAGAGCGCGTAGGCGTTGGAGAACTCCATGCCCGACAGCTCGGCCCCCAGCTCGGCGGCCATCAGGTGGCCGTCCCCGGTGTCCACGTTGAGGCCGAACGCCCCGGAGAGGAACGCGCACCCGCCGGTGGCCAGCACCACCGCCCCGGCCCGCACCTCCCACGGCGCGCAGCCGAGCTGGCGGCGGATCCCGGCGGCGCCGCCCGCGGCGCCCTCCGGCGTGACCAGCAGCTCCAGGGCCGGGTGGTGGTCGAGGATCCGCACGCCGGAGCGGTGCGCCCTCCTGCGCATCCGGCGCATGTACTCCGGGCCCTGCAGGCTGCCGCGCCGCTCGACGCCGTCCTCGTCCTCGGGGAAGGGGTACCCCCAGTCGGCGAGCCGGTTGACCTGCCGGTAGGTCTCGTCCAGGACGCGGGCCATCCACCGCCGGTCGGTCAGGTGGCCGGCGAGCGTCTCGCGCGCGGCGATCGCGGCCTCGCGGCGGGCCGGGTCGGGCGGCAGGTACCACAGGTTGTTGCCGCCGGAGGCCGCCGAGCCGCTGGTGCCGCAGTACCCCTTGTCGGCGAGCACGACCTCGGCCCCGGCCTCGGCGGCGGCCACGGCGGCCCATGCCCCCGCGGGCCCGCCGCCGATGACCAGCACGTCGGCCTCGGCCACGAGCGCGCCGCCGGGGGAGGGGCGGCTCATCGGCGCGCCCCGGGGGCGATCCAGTCGTCGATGGCGAAGTCCTTCTTGACGAAGGCCTGCTGGACCAGGAACTTCTTGGTGTTCTCCAGCAGCGTCAGCCCCTGCGGGGTGAACGGCTGCTCGGGAAGCTGGCTCGCGAGCGTCGTCTTCCTGGTCACCTCGGCGGGGAAGCCGCCGACCTTCTCCGCGAACGCCAGGTAGCCCTGCCAGTCGGCCTTGGCCTGCCGGGTGCCCTCCGCCTGGGCCGCCTGCCAGGCGGGCACCAGGCCGGCGTGGTCCTTCAGGAACGCCTCGGGCACGACGGTCGCGCTGGTGCCGAGGTAGGCCGGGTGGTCTTCCGAGGCCACGTCGATCACGGGGTAGCCCTTGCTCCTGAGCAGCTCCAGGTTGGCGGCGGGCACGGCCGCCGCGTCCACGTCCCCGCGCTCCAGGGCCGCCTCGACGTCGGTGTTGTAGATGTGGACGATCTCGGCGGGCCTGACGCCGAGGTCGCCGAGGGCGCCGAGCAGGTACCGGTGGATGTAGGAGCCCTTCTGCGTGGCGACCTTCCGGCCGGCCAGCCCGGCCAGGGACGTGGGGCCGCCCTGCTTCTTGGTCACCACCCCGGCGTCGATGCCGACCGTGCTCTGCGCGATGAGCCGGGTGGGCTGCCCGGCGCCCCGTGCCACCAGGGCCGGGGTGTCGCCGTAGGAGGCGACGTCCAGCTCTCCGGCGACGAGGGCCTGGTTGAGGTCCGGGCCGTTGGGGAAGGAGTAGACCTCGATCTTCCGCACGCCCGCCCCGGTGAGCAGGGGCAGCAGCTTGCCCTTGTCCTGCAGGTAGCCGAACACGCCGGTCAGCTTGTTGCCGCTGCCGATGACGCCGATGCGCAGGGTGTAGCCGGACGAGGCCGCCGCGCCGTCGCCCGCCCCGGCCTGCCCGCACGCGCTCAGGGCCAGCACGGCGGCCAGCAGCACGGGCAGTGTCCGCCGGGCGCTCATCGGGCGCCGCCCCTCGGCAGCTCCGGCCCGACGGCCCGCACGGCTCCGGGAGTGCGGCCGTGTCCCCATCCGATCTCCTTCCGATAGCTTCCGAGCAGTCCCGTCGCCGCCAGGTGCCCCTCGTCCCGCAGCGGCGACCCGGCGGGGGCCGGCGAGGTCTGCGGCGCCACGAACAGCGCGTCCACCGGGCAGTACGCCTCGCACATGAAGCAGGTCTGGCAGTCGTCCAGGCGCGCGATCACCGGGACGCCGTCCCGGCCGCGGTCGAACACGTCGGTGGGGCACACCTCGACGCAGCGGTCGCACGCGACGCAGCGGTCCCGCGACACGATCTCGATCATGAGGCGGCCCTCGCGACGTCGCGGGCCAGGGCGGCGTACTCCAGCGGGCCGACCGGGGCCACCGGGTCGGGACGCACGTGGATCTCGTCCAGCCCGCCCACCAGGAGCCGGTGCCGCAGGGCCGGGTCGGCGGCGGGGTGGTCCTGCCGCTTGTGCATGCCGCGGGTCTCCGGCCTGGCCAGCGCGGCGGTGTACATCCAGCGGGCGTGCGCGGTCATCGCCGCCGCCTGCCGGGCCCGCACCCCGTCCGCGCCGTCCGCGCGCAGCGAGGAGCGCAGCCGCGCCCAGGTACCGTGCAGCGACGCCAGCGCGGGCGCGAGCCGGTCCCCGTGCCGCAGGTAGTTCTTGTCGTAGGGGTGGACCTCGGCCTGGACGGCCGCGACCACCTCCCGGTACTCCTCCGCGCCGCCCGCGGAGCCGGTGGGGCGCAGGCCCGCGCCGCCGGCCGCGGTGAGGGGCCGCCGCGTGGCCGCGGGGCCGAGGGAGGCCGCGTGCCGGGCCGCGCCGCGCCCCGCCCACGTGCCCGACGAGATCGCCCAGGCCGCGTTGTGGCTGCCGCCGCCGGTGAAGCCGCCGCAGATCAGCTCCCGCGTCGCCGCGTCCCCCGCCACGTACAGGCCCGGGACGGTGGTCGCGCAGTCGTCGCCGGAGACGCGGACGCCGCCGGTGCCGCGCACGGTGCCCTCGAGCAGCAGGGTGACGGGGAAGCGCTGGGTGAACGGGTCGACGCCCATCCGGTCGAACGGCAGGAAGAAGTTGGGCTGCCCGAGCCGCATCGCCGTGCGCGTGGCCTCGTCGGCGCGGTCCAGGCGGCAGTACACCTTGCCGGTCAGCAGCTCGCGGGCGATCACCGAACGGCCCTTCTGGCTGCCCGCGCCCTCCAGCACCGTGTCGTCCTCGCGGTAGAACGTCGCGAACGCGTAGTAGGCGGTCTTGGTGACCGAGGAGAACTCGGGCGCGATCGCGTAGGCGTTGGAGAACTCCATGCCGGACATCTCCGCGCCCACCTCGGCGGCCATCAGGGCCCCGTCGCCGGTGTTGACGTCGCAGCCGAGCGCCCGGCTGAGGAACGCGCAGCCCCCCGTGGCGATGACGACGGCGCCCGCGGCGACCGTGAACGGCAGGTCCTGCCTGCGCCGGTGGCCCGCCGCGCCCGCGACCGCGCCGCCGGGGTCGGTGAGCAGCTCGGTGACCGGGCTGTGGTCCAGGATCCGCACACCGGCGCGGCGCAGCAGGATGCGCATGCGCCGCATGTACTCCGGCCCCTGCACCCCGCGCCGCAGCGGCGTGCCGTCGTCGCGCACCGGGAACGGGTACCGCCCGACGACGGCCAGCTCGTCGACGCCCTCGTAGGTCTGGTCCAGGACGCGCGTCATCCAGCGCCGGTCGGCCAGGTGGCCGCCGAGGCCCTCCCGGCCGGCCATCGCCTCCTCCCGCGCGGCGGGGGCGGGCGGCACGTACCACACGCCCGTGCCCGCGGAGGCGGTCGCGCCGCTGGTCCCGCAGTAGCCCTTGTCGGCGAGGACGACGTCGGCGCCCGCCTGCGCGGCCTTGTAGGCGGCCCAGGCCGCGGCGGGGCCGCCGCCGACGACCAGGACGCCCGCCGTGAGCCGCAGCGTCTCCCGGGGTGTGCTCATGAAAGCTCCTCAGCTTGCTCTTCGTGTCCGAGGTCGGGGTTCACGCCGAGGCCGAGGAGCAGCCGGCGGCGCAGGGTCGCGAACCGGGGGTGGTCCAGCGAGCGGGGCCGGGGGATGTCGATGACGAACTCCTCGGCGACCTTCCCGTCCGCCAGCAGCAGGGCGCGGTCGGCGAGCAGCAGCGCCTCCTCGACGTCGTGGGTCACCAGCAGGACGGCGGGGCGGTGCTGGGTCCACAGGCGCGCGACGAGGGCCTGGGCCTTCAGCCGGGTGAGCGCGTCCAGGGCGCCGAAGGGCTCGTCGAGCAGCAGCAGCTCCGGGGTGCGCACCAGCGCGCGCGCCAGGGCCACGCGCTGGGACTCCCCGCCGGACAGGGTGGTCGGCCAGGCGTCGGCGCGGGCGGCCAGGCCGACCTCGGTCAGCGCCTCCAGCGCCCGCGCGCGCAGGCCGGGGCCCGACAGGCCGAGCGTGACGTTGCGCCACACCTTGGACCACGGCAGCAGGCGGTGCTCCTGGAAGACGATGGCCCGCCGCTCCGGCACGTCCAGGCCGCCCTCGGCGTGCGGGTCGAGCCGGGCCACGGCGCGCAGCAGCGTGCTCTTGCCCGAGCCGCTCGCGCCGAGCAGCGCGACGAACTCGCCGGGGGCGATGTCCAGGTCCACCGCGTCGAGCACGACGCGCCCGGAGAACGCGCGGCGCAGGCCGCGCACGCGCACACCGTGCCCGGCGAAGGAGACGGCGGGGGGCGGCGCGGCCGTGGCGCCGTGGGCGGTCATGCGGCGGCCTCGCGGGCGGCGGTCATGGGGCGGCTCATTTCGCGGTGAAGCCCCGGCGCCAGGCCAGGGCGTGGCGTTCGAGGACGCGGACGAGCAGGTCGGTGGCCAGCCCGAGCAGGGCGTACACGGCGAGGACGACGAACACGACGTCGGTGCGCAGGAACTCCTTGGCGTCGGTGACCAGGAAGCCGATCCCGGCGGTCGTCGCGGTCTGCTCGGCGACGACCAGGCTGAGCCAGCCGATGCCGAGCGCCTGCCGGAGGCCGACGAGGATCTGCGGCAGCGCGCCGGGCAGGATGACCCGGCGGATCAGGGCGAACCCCTTGACCCCGCAGGAGCGCGCCGACTCCACGAACCGCTCGTCCACGCTCCTGATGCCGTGGAAGACGTTGACGTACAGCGGGAAGATCGGGCCGATCGTGATCAGCGCGATCTTCGAGGTCTCGCCGATGCCGAACCAGATGATGAACACCGGCACGAGCGCGAGGTGGGGGAGCATCCGCAGGGCCTGGACGGGGGCGTCGATGACGTCCTCGAACAGGCGGACCAGGCCCGCGGCCAGGCCGAGGACGAGCCCCGCGCCGAGGCCGAGCGCGAGGCCCTTGGCCACCCTGCCGAGCGACACGGCGAGGTGGTGCTGCAGCTCGCCGGTGCCGATCAGGTCGAGCGCCGCCTCCCACACCCGGGTCGGCGGCGGCGTCGTCGAGCCGAGCCAGCCGCTGGAGGCGCCGATCTGCCAGAGGACCAGGATCGCCGCGAGGCCGGCGAGCCTGCGCGCCCGGGCGGTGAGCCGGGCGAGGACCCCGGCGATCGGGGATCGCGCGGCGCGTGCCGGGGGATCGCCGGGGATCTCCAGGGACGCGGGGGCGTTCAGGACCGGTGAAGTCATCGAGAGCGGCTCCTTGGGCGGGTCCGCGCGCGCCGGAGGGACGCGCGGCCGTGCCGGGGGGACGTCGGCCGGCGTGGGGCGCCGGGCCCGGGGGACGATGCGGGACGGTGACCGGAGGGCCGCGCGGGGCGCGGCGTCGTACGGCGGCGGGGACGCGCGCCGGGAACAGGATCGCTATGGCGTCGAGCCCGATTTGGGGGGACTCGTCATACCGACACCCTAATTCCGGTATTACCTACTGTCCAGACTGGAAATAGAGGTTAAGTGGCCGGCTTCCCTTACGCGCCCGCCCGGAGCGGGGTCAGCGTGCCAGGGTGATGAGCCGGTGGACGGCCGGGGGCGGGACGGCGGGGCGGTGCGCCGAGGGGGTGGGATGGCCGATCGGGCGGCGGGCGGGCTGCGCCGCGGCGGTCCAGCACAGCGCGCCGGCGGTGACCGCCGCGGCCGCCGCCACCCACCCGAGCGTGCGCCCGATCCGCAGCCCGTACCCACAGGCCAGCCAGTACAGCGACAGCAGCAGCCTCGCCCTGCCCGGCGGGCTCGCCAGCCGCCGCATCTCCATGGCGCCGAAGCGGAAGTCCGCCGAGGTCCGCGCGTCGTCCACCGCCGGGCGCAGCCGCTCGTACAGGACGGCCAGGCGTCCCGGATCCGCGGCCCGCTCACCGGTCAGGGACCAGCCCCGCCAGGCGTGCTCGTCCGCCAGCACCCGCCGCCTCGTCCACCACCGGATCGGCGGCCAGCGCAGGCCGAGCCGCACCCCCGGCGGCGTGCGCGCGAACAGGCAGCCCGACAGCCGCAGGCCCTCGGGACGGCGCAGCCCGCCGAGGCCGCACGCGCGCAGGTCCACGCCGGTCAGCGTGAGCGCGGGCGCGTCCAGGCGGTCCAGGGAGATGACGCGCAGCCGTCCCGCGTGCCGGGTCAGCGCCGCGGGACCCGCCAGCGCCGCGTCCCGCAGGTCCACGTCGGCGTCCGACAGGCGCGCGGCGAACCGCCCGCCGAAGTCGGCCGCGCGCAGGTCCACCCCGCAGCCGCCCGTGTCCACGCTCAGCGCCGCGAACGCGCGCGCCTCGGTCAGCGACAGCCGCCGTCCGACGCGCATCGGCCCGAGGTAGGCGGGGCCGTGGAACCGTACCCCCTCGAACCCCGCCGTCCCCCCGCAGGCGGCCGCGCGCAGCGACAGCGCCCTGCGGAAGCGCGCGCCGCGGAAGATGGCGTCGCCGTCGAAGGTGGTGCCGTCGAACGCCGCGAACCCGTGGAACTCCGCGCCGCGGAACGAGGCGTCCCTGCCGAACCGGGCCTCCCCGAACAGCGCGTCGCTGCCGAAGTGGGCGCGGTCGAAGGCGCCGTGGCCGCGCACCCGTGATCCGTGCATCGTGAACTCGCGGCGGAAGCGCGCCTCGCCGAAGGACACGTTGCGCGTGAAACGGGTCCCGAAGAACGAGGCCAGCCGGTCGAACCGCGCGCTGTCGAACGTCGCGTCGCCGGTGAAGACGACCTCGCCGAAGCGCGCGGGGCCGGTGAAGAGGGCACGGTCGAACCGCGCCCTGCCGAGACGGTGCTGCACGGCGTCGAGCACCCGGGTGAGCAGGTCCTCGTCGAGCGACGTGCCGCGCAGGTCCACGCCCTGGCCGGGGGCCAGGCCGCGTAAGACCTCCTCCACCTCGGCGGGGGCGAGATGGGCCAGGCAGCGCGCGTACGGGCCGGCGGCGACGCCCACGCACTGCGGCGAGGCGTCGCACGTCCTCCATTCGACATCGAGGGGGATGATTTTCAGCGGGGATCCCATGGCAAACTCATACCCAATGTCAGGCAACGGGTAGCTAAATCGTGATGGAATGGTGACACACGGTCGCCGATGATTCCGTTGACCCTGGTCGGAACCCCACAAGGGGACGGCTCGTCACTCCACATCCAGTGTCAAGATTCTCCCTTTTCACCTTCTATATAGGTCTAGTACGAGATAGAGCGAGTTATCGCGCTTACGCTGCCGGATCATGCGTGCTCTATCCCGGGCGCTCGCCGCCCTAGCCGCCGCCGGCGTGGCCATCGCCGGTGCCGTCGTCCTCGCCACGTCCCCGGCCGCCGCGGAACCGGGGACCGTCGTGATCAGCCAGGTGTACGGAGGTGGCGGGAACTCCGGCGCCCCGCTCACCAACGACTTCGTGGAACTGTTCAACCGCAGCGGTTCCGCCGTCCCCCTCGACGGCTGGTCCCTGCAGTACGCCAGCGCCACCGGCACGGGGAACTTCGCCGCCAACAAGCTGAACCTCGCCGGTTCGCTGGCCCCCGGCCAGTACCACCTGGTGCAGCTCGCCGCGGGCACGACGCCGTCCGGATCCCTGCCCGCCCCCGACGCGACCGGCACGCTCAACCTGAGCGGCACCGCCGGCAAGGTGGCGCTGGTCCGCTCGCCCGACGGCCTGGCCTGCAACGGCGGCTCGGCCCCCTGTTCGGCCGAGCAGCGGGCGCTGGTCGCCGACCTGGTCGGATACGGCACGGCCAACTTCTCCGAGGGCACGCCCGCCCCGGCGCTGACCAACGCGACCGCGGGCCTGCGCGGCGAGCACGGGTGCGCCGACACCGACGACAACGCCGCCGACTTCACCACCGGCGCCCCCGCGCCGCGCAACTCGGCCACCACGCCCGCCCCCTGCGGCGCCGAGCCGACGCCGTCCCCGACGCCGACCGGCAGCCCGACCCCGACGGACTCGCCGACCCCCACGGACTCGCCCACCCCGACGGTGACGCCGACGCCCACGCCGACCGAGACCCCGACGCCGACCCCCAGCCCCACGGGCGCGCCGTGCGAGCTCCCCGCCACCCACCAGATCGCCCAGATCCAGGGTGACGGCGCCGCCAGCCCCCTCGCCGGCGCCGCCGTCCGCGTCGAGGGCGTCGTCACCGGCGACTACCAGGGCGCCGGCCAGTTCGGCGGGTTCTACATCCAGGATCCGACCCCTGACGCCGACCCCGCCACCTCCGACGGCCTCTTCGTGTTCACCACCAGGCCCGCCGCGACCGGTGACCGCGTCCTGGTCAGCGGCACCGTCACCGAGTTCAACGGCCTCACCGAGCTGTCCCCGGTCACCGCCGTCGACGTCTGCGGCGCCGGCACGGTCAAGCCCGCCAAGGTGAGGCTGCCGATCGCGGAGGGCGCGAGCCTCGAACCGCTGGAGGGCGTGCTCGTCACCTTCCCCGAGAAGCTCACCGTCTCCGAGGTCTACAACCTCGGGCGCTTCGGCGAGATCACCCTGTCCTCCGAGGGGCGGCTGTTCCAGCCCACCGACCGCGAGGGCGTGGACCCGTCCCTGAACGCGCGCCGCACGATCCTGCTCGACGACGGCTCCAACACGCAGAACCCGCCCACGCTGCCGTACCACACCGCGGGCTCGAACACCGTGCGCGTCGGTGACACGACCACCGCGCTCACCGGCGTCCTCACCTACGGCTTCAACGTCTACCGCGTCCAGCCGGCCCTGCCCGTCGCCTTCCAGGCCGACAACCCCCGCCCGGCCAAGCCGGAGAAGGTCGGCGGCGACGTCCGGGTGGCGAGCCTCAACACCCTCAACTGGTTCACGACGCTGAACAAGCGCGGCGCCAACACCGCCGAGGAGCGCGCCCGCCAGCTCGCCAAGCTCGTCGCCACCCTGCGCGGCCTCGACCCCGACGTGGCCGGGCTCATGGAGGTCGAGAACAACGGCGCCACCGCGCTGAACACCCTGGTCGACGCCCTCAACGCCGAGGTCGGCGCGGGCACCTACAAGGGCGTCGTCGCCCCCTACACCGGCACGGACGAGATCCAGGTCGCGCTCATCTACAAGCCCGCCGTGGTCAAGCCCATCGGCCTCCCCGCCTCCTCCGGCGACCCGGTGTTCCGCCGTCCGCCGCTGATCCAGCAGTTCCAGCGGGCCAAGGGCGGCGACGGCACCTCGTTCACGCTGATCGTCAACCACTTCAAGTCCAAGGGCTGCGACGGCGCCACCGGCCCCGACCAGGACCAGGGCGACGGCCAGAGCTGTTTCAACGCCGAGCGCGTCCGCCAGGCCCAGGCCGTCCTCGGCCTCGTCGACACCTACAACCTGCCCAACCCCGTCGTGCTGGGCGACCTCAACGCCTACGGCGAGGAGGACCCGATCCACACCCTTGAGGACGGCAAGCTGGTCAGCGTCAGCAAGAAGTTCCTCACCAAGAAGGACCGCTACAGCTACGTCTTCGGCGGCCTCTCCGGCGAACTCGACCACGTCCTGGTGGGCAAGAAGCTCCTCAAGCTCGTCACCGGCGCCACCATCTGGCACATCAACGCCGACGAGGGCAGATTCCTCGACTACAACACCGAGTTCAACCCCCCGTACCTCTACTCCCCGGAAGCCTTCCGCTCCTCCGACCACGACCCCCTCCTCTTCGGCCTGGACCTGAAGAAGAACTGACCCCGCCAGACGAAGGACCCCGGCCCCGGCCGGGGTCTTTCTCGTTCACCGCGCCGTGCGCGGGTACGGCGGGCGGTGTGGGGCGGTGGCCTGCCGTGCAGGCGGGATGTAAGCGGGTTGTAAGGGGGCGTCCCTAGCGTGGTCCTCGTTCGAAGATCACAAGGAAAGGCACATAATGTCCCTCAACCTCCCCCGTCACGCTCTCGCCGTCGTCGCGACGGCGGTGCTCGTCTCGCTCACGACGGGATGTGGCGGCGGTAGCACCAAGGCGGTCTGCGAGGACGCGCTGAAGGCGTTCCAGGACTACAGCACCCAGGCCGCCGCGGGCGCCGGCAACCTGGAGGCGTTCAACACGGCGACCGCCGGCCTGGCCGCCAAGCTCAAGGACCTGTCCGGCAAGGCCGACGGCGACCTGAAGGCCACCCTGACGGACCTGTCCACCACCTGGGGCGGCATCAAGATCGACGTCTCCAACCCCACTGCGGCCACCGAGCTGACAAAGCTCACCACCCAGGCCACCGACGCCACCCAGCGCCTGGCCAAGAACTGCTCGTAGCGCCCCGCGTCCCCACGAAGAGCCCCGGCCACCGCCGGGGCTTCCTCATGTCCCGGCGAGCCGAGGAGGCGTCACAGTTCGACGGGGAGGTGCCGGGGGCCGCGGAGCATGGCGTTGTGCCGGTAGGCGGGCGGGTCCCGCAGGAGCGTCGCGGCGCCGAGGTGGGGGATCAGAGCGCCGAGTGCGGTCTGAGCCTCGACCCGGGCCAGCGGCGCGCCGTAGCAGAGATGGACGCCGCCGCCGAAGCCGAGGTGCTGGTTGTCGGTGCGGGCGGGGTCGAACCGTTCGGGATCGGGGAACCGCTTGGGGTCGCGGTTGCCGGAGGCCAGCACCAGGATCAGGGGCACGCCCTTGGGGACGGTGACGCCGGCGACGTCGATGTTGGCCAGAGGGGTGCGCCTGCGGATCTGGACCGGGGGCTCGTACCGCAGCAGTTCCTCCACCGCCGCGGGGAGCAGATCGGGTTCACGGCGCAGCCGGTCCAACTGGTCGGGGTGGCGCAGCAGGGTGAGCACCCCGTTGGCGATCAGGTTGACCGTGGTCTCGTGCCCGGCGACCAGCAGCAGCACGGCGGTGGCCGCGAGCTCCTCCCGGGTGAACGCTCCGCCCGGCTCGTTGACGAACGCCGAGAGCATGTCGTCGCCGGGGTGGCCGCGGCGCCCCTCGGCGAGGTCCACCAGGTACCGGCCCATCTCCGTCAGAGCCTGCTCGCCGGCCGTCCGCCGTTCGCCGGGGTCCTGGCCGGGCGTGATGTCCGCGACATCGACGATCGCGGCGGACCACTCCCGGAACACCGGCTCGTCCTCCCGGGGCACACCGAGCAGCCGGCAGATGACGGTGACCGGCAGCGGGTAGGCGAAGTCCTCCACGACGTCGATCCGCGTGCGGCCCTCCAGCGCCTCGGCCAGTTCCGCGGTGATCGAGGCGATCTGGCCGCGCATCGCGTCCACCCGGTGCGGGCTGTGCGGAGGGCCGAACGGCCGCATGGCCAGGCCGCGCAGCCGGTGGTGCTCGGGGTCGTCGAGCCGGATGAAGGAGAGCTGCCCCGCCTCCGGGACCACCTCGCGGTATGGAGGGGCGAGGTTGCGGGGGTCGGAGCTGACCCGCGGATCGTGCAGCAGCGCGGCGATGTCGTAATAGGTGCCGACCAGGTAGCTTCCATCGGTCTGCCGAACCACCCCCGCCTCGCGGAGCTCGGCGTACAGCGGGTAGGGGTCGGGGCGGTTGGCGTGGTCGGTGATCCGCTCCAGCAGGGTGTCGACGGCCATGCGGGCTCCTGGTGGCAGGGAAGGGACGGCGAGGATCAGCCGCCGGGCCGGACCAGAGTCAGCCGGCGGTCGGGCAGGTGGCCGGTGAGCGCGACGGTGGGACCGTGCAGGAGCCCCCGAGGGTCGGGCACGTTGGAGGGGACCGGGAACTCGGTCACCAGCGGGTGGCCGTCGGCCGCGCCCGGACCGGGCGGGAACGGGGCCGCGGTCTCGATCAGGCCCTGGTAGTGCTCCAGCCACTTGGCCATGTTCACGGTGACCGCGGCGGTCACGCGGCCCCGGTAGCCGTAGACCGCCACCAGACGGCGTTCGCCGAGCGAGCCCTGGGCGATGACCACCTGGTCGGAGAAGGAGGGGACGCCGACGGACTTGACGTTCACCCCGAACTGGCTGGACCAGAAGACCGGGACCGCCAGGTGCGGGCGCCGCAGCGGCCCCGGACTGACCATGTTGTGGGCGGCGACCCCGGCCTGCGCGACCGCGTTGCCCCAGTGCTCCAGGGCGAGCATCTGGTACTCGAACAGCGGGTGCGGGAAGCGGGCGACGTCGCCGGCCACGAAGACGTCGTCGGTGACGATGCCGTAGGCGTCGAAGACACGGCACCCCGCGTCGCAGGCGACCCCCAGCCGGCCCGCGGCCAGCCCGGAGTCCGCCAGCCATTCGGTGTTGCGGACCGCCCCCATCGCGACGACGCACACGTCCGCGTCGACGCGGTCGCCGTCCGACAGGTCCGCGCCGGTGAAGCGGCCGTTCCCCCGCAGCGCGGTCACCGTCACCCCGCAGCGCAGGTCCACCCCGTGCGCCCGCTGCAGCCCTGCCGCGAGCTTCGCCAGCGTCCCGCCGAGCGCGCCCACCAGCGGTGCGGGGCCACGTTCCGCGACGGTGACCTCGATGCCCCGCTCCCGGCAGGCCGAGGCGATCTCCGAGCCCGTGAAGCCCCCGCCGATCACCAGCACCCGGCGCGGCCCCGCGGCCAGCCGCTCGGCCAGGCGCGCCGCGTCGTCGGCGGTGCGCAGGGTGAGAACCCCGTCCAGGGCCGCCTGCGCCGGGTCGGGCCAGGGCCGTGCCCGCGTCCCGGTGGCGATCAGCAGCCGGTCGTAGGGCAGCGACTCGCCGTCGGCCAGCAGCACCCGCTTCCCCGCCGCGTCCAGACCCGTGGCCGCCACCCCCAGCCGCCAGTCCGCGTCCAGGCCCCGGCGCGCGGGAAGCGCGGTGGCGTCCGCCGCGGCCTTGCCGAGCAGCACCTGTTTGGACAGCGGCGGCCGGTCGTAGGGCGGGTGGGGCTCGTCTCCCACGACGGTCAACGAGCCGGTGAAGCCCTCCTCGCGCAGCGTCTCGGCGGCCCGCAGCCCGGCCAGCGACGCGCCGACGATGACGATGCGGCCCTGGTCGAGATCACGGGGCATCGGCCCTCACCTGCTCACCCACGAGGATGGCCTGGACGGGGCACGCCGCCGCGGCCTGGCGTACCCGGTCGAGCAGGCCGGCGGGCACGTCAGGGTCGTACAGCAGCGCCTCCTCGCCGTGCAGCTCGAACACCTGAGGGGCGAGGAACACGCACTGCGCGTAGCCCTGGCAGCGGGTGAGGTCCACCACGATCCGCATCCGCGCCACCCCCTGAGTCGCCGGGCGCCCGGTCGTCTGTCCCGGGTTCGGGAAGGAACGTCGGTGAGCAGTCTCGCGCGTCCGGTCCTGGACACCGGTACGCCGAGCCCGGCCTTTGCCCCAACTCAGACGATTCATTGGACCGGACGAGACCGGTGCCGCCGGCCGGGGCATCACCGGCGGGGTCACCCGTGGGGACGGTGAGTGAGGAGCTCGTTGAAGATCCTCACCACCTCGGGGCGGTGGAGGGGGCCGACGTGGGGCGCCGCGACGCTGCGTACGTCGGTCGGGTTGTCCGGCGTGAGACGGTCGGCCTCGCTGATGAACCGGTCCTGTAGCGCCGGGGGAATCAGCCGGTCGAGGGTGAAACGGACGTAGGTTCGCGAAATGCGGCCCCAGGTGTGCGCCTCGCCCCGCGCCTCGGCCATGGGGATGGTGGCGGTCTCGTCAGGTTCGAGCATGTTGAGCAGCCGGCTCACCCCCTCGTCGGTGAAGTCGGCGGCGAGGGCCTCCTTGACGCCGCGGAACACGGCCGGGTCGGCCGAGCGCCAGTTGAGCCGGTCACCTTCCGGCGGAGGTCTCCGGGTACGGCACTAGGCACCGGCGGCGGTCAGGTCGTCGCGGTCGGTGGTCATGGCGATCGGGCGCTGGGCGCGTACCGCGCTCAGGCGGGCGTGCAGGGCGTCGTGGACCAGTCGGTAGGCGTCCGAGCCGAGCAACTGGCGGCGCGGCGGGTCCGCGTGGACGCCGATGCGGATCATCGCCTGGGCTACCTTGCGCGGATCGCCGGGCATGTCCCGCAACGCGACGGAGGACTCGCCGTGGGTGAAGGCGGCGGCCTGGGTCCCCGCGTAGGCGGCGAGCTCGGAGGGCGCGACGTCGGCGGACGCGTAGAAGCCGGTGGCGACCATGCCCGGTTCGATGAGGGTCGTGCGGATGCCGAATGGTTCGACCTCCTGCGCGTAGGCCTCGAAGAACCCCTCGATCGCCCACTTGCTCGCGTGGTACAGCGACAGCGCGGGGTAGGCGATGTGCCCGCCCATGCTGGAGGTCTGCAGGATCCGGCCGCCGCCCTGCTCACGCAGGTGCGGCGTGACCGCGCGGACGAGCTGGATCGGGGCCGTGACGTTGGTGTCGAGCTGGCGGCGGATCTGCTCGTCGGTGAGCTCCTCGGCCAGGCCGATCAGTCCGTGGCCGGCGTTGGACACGACGACGTCGATCCGCCCGAGGTCGGCGAACGCGCGGCGGACGACCTCGCGCATCCGCGCGGTGTCGGTGACGTCGAGCTCGGCACGCCACAGCCGGTCGGTGTGGCGGTCGGCCAGTTCGTCGAGCCGGGAGGGATCGCGCAGGGTGGCGGCGACACGGTCACCGCGCCCGAGCAGGATCTCGGTCATTTCCCTGCCGAAACCGCGGGACGTGCCGGTGATGAACCAGGTCCTCATGTCAGTGCTCCTCCGATCAGGGTGCCGGTCTCCGAGCCGGTTTCCGATGTCCATGACATCGCCGAGCGCGGACCGGCATCAACGACGAACACCGGCATGTCCGACAGGCGGAGCCTGTCACTATGGGGTATGGAGCTTCGGCAGTTGGAGTACGCCGTCACCGTCGCGGAGGAACTGCACTTCGGCCGGGCCGCGGCGCGGTTGCACGTCACCCAGCAGTCCGTCAGCGAGCAGATCCGCCGCCTGGAACGCGAACTCGGCGCCCCCCTGTTCACCCGCACCAGCCGGCGGGTGACGGTGACCGCGGTGGGGGAGGTGTTCCTGCGCGAGGCGCGCGGTGCGGTGGCCGCCGTGCGCCACGCTCTCGACGTCGGCCGCCGCGCCGCCGCCGGCACGCTGGACGACGTGAGCGTCGGCTACGCCGAGGACCTCGGCCCGCGGCTGTTCCAGCTCGCGGTGCCCGCGTTGCGCGCCCGCCTTCCCTCGGTCCGGCTGGCCCCCTGCCCGATGACCACCCCCGACCAGCTCGCCGCGCTCACCGGCCGCCGTCTCGACGTCGGCTTCTGCTGGACCGCCGAGCTCCCGCCCGGCCTCGACTCGCTCCTGGTGACCCGCGAACCTCTCGTGGTCGCGCTGTCCGCCGGTCATCCCCTCGCGGGCTCCGACACGATCGATCCCGCCCGGTTGTCGCACGAGCCGCTGGTCACCGTCGAGCGCGCCGTCAACCCATGGCTGCACGACCACTTCGTCGGCCAGCTCGAGGCCCGCGGCGCCACGGTGACCATCCACCGGGAGATATCCAGCCTCGACCGGCTCCTGCCGTTGGTGCTCACCGGCTCCGCCGTCGGGCTCACCGTCGTCGGCGCCGCCGCGGCCAGGCCCTTCGCCGGAGTCGTCTACCGCCCCTTCAGCGAGCCGAGCCCCTACGCCGACCACAGCGTCGTCTGGCGGCGCGACGCCGCCGGACCCGCCGTCGCGGCCCTCGTCGACGTCGTCCGCGAGCTACGCGACGCCGGAGCCTTCATGCCCCCGGAACTCGGCCGGCCGCATCAGGAACCGGTCCGTGGCGACAGGATTCTCGGCGACAATTGACCGCATCCGGCTACGGACCGGGCGGGTTCGTGTGCGGAATGCGGTGAACGGGTACATGGTTATGCCGTTCGACACGACGAGAGACGAGACGAGGAGCCATCTGTGGCGACGATCGCGGTGACCGAGTCCAACTTCAACGAGATCGCCGACGAGGGGATCGTCCTCCTCGACTTCTGGGCCGCCTGGTGCGGGCCGTGCCGCACCTTCGGGCCCATCTTCGAGAAGGCGTCCCAGAAGCACGCGGACATCACCTTCGGGAAGATCGACACCGACGCCGAGCGGGCGCTGGCGGAAGGGTTCGACATCACCTCGATCCCGACCGTGATGGCCATCCGTGACGGCATCGTGGTCTTCGCCCAGCCGGGCGCCCTCCCCGCTCCCGCCCTGGAGGACCTGATCACCCAGGTCCGCGCGCTGGACATGGACGCCATCCGCAAGGAGATCGCCAACGACATCGACTCCGGCCGCGCCGAGGGCCCGGAGGACGGCCGCCGTCCGTGAGGATCGCGCCCCCCTGAACATGACAGAGCCGGCCTTCGCTTCCGCGGGGGCCGGCTCTTCGTGCGATCAGCTCAGGCGGTACAGCTCGGCGACGCGGAAGGCCAGGTCCAGCGACTGGCCGCGGTTGAGGCGGGGGTCGCAGGCGGTCTCGTAGCGCAGCGCCAGGTCCTCCTCGACGATGGGGTGGCCGCCGCCGACGCACTCGGTGACGTCGTCGCCGGTGAACTCGATGTGGATGCCGCCCGGGTGGGTGCCGAGCGCGCGGTGCACCTCGAAGAAGCCCGCCACCTCGTCGAGCACGTCGTCGAGCCTGCGGGTCTTGTGCCCGCTCGGGGCCTCGAAGGTGTTGCCGTGCATCGGGTCGCAGATCCAGGCGATCTGCGCGCCGCTCGCGCGGATCTTCTCGACCAGCGGCGGCAGGGCGTCGCGCACCTTGGAGGCGCCCATGCGCGCGATGAAGGTGAGCCGCCCGGCCTCGTTGGCCGGGTTGAGCTTGTCGATCAGCGCCAGCGCCTCCTCGGGGGAGGTGGTCGGGCCGAGCTTGACGCCGATGGGGTTGCGGATGCGGCTGAAGAACTCCACGTGGGCGCCGTCGAGCTGGCGGGTGCGCTCGCCGATCCAGACCATGTGGGCCGACACGTCGTACGGCAGGCCGGTGCGGGAGTCGACGCGGGTGAGGGCGCGGTCGTAGTCGAGGATCAGGGCCTCGTGCGAGGAGTAGAACTCGACCGTGTGGAACTCCTCGGGATCGGCGCGGCAGGCGTGCATGAACGCCAGGGCCTGGTCGATCTCGCGGGCGAGTTGCTCGTAGCGGCGGCCCGCGGGGGACTCGGCCACGAAGTCCTGGTTCCAGGCGTGGACCTGGCGCAGGTCGGCGTACCCGCCCTTGGTGAAGGCGCGGGCCAGGTTGAGCGTCACCGCGGAGGAATGGTACGCCCGCAGCAGGCGCACGGGGTCGGGCGTGCGGGACTCGGGGGTGAAGTCGAAGCCGTTGACCATGTCGCCGCGGTAGGCCGGGAGCTCGACGCCGCCGCGGGTCTCGGTCGGCTTGGAGCGCGGCTTGGCGAACTGCCCCGCCAAGCGGCCGATCTTGACGACGGGGACGCGGCCGGCGTAGGTGAGCACGATGGCCATCTGCAACAGCGTCTTCAGCTTGTTGCGGACGTTGTCGGCGGTGGCGCCGGCGAAGGTCTCGGCGCAGTCACCGCCCTGGAGGACGAACGCCTCGCCCCGCGCGACGGCGGCGAGACGGTCCTTGAGCTCGTCGCACTCTCCGGCGAACACGAGCGGCGGCAGGCCGTGCAGCTCGGCGACGACGGACTCCAGCGCGGACCGGTCGGGCCAGTCGGGCTGCTGGGCGGCGGGGAGGTCCCGCCAGCTATCGAGGTTGATCGGTTCGGCGCTCACCCTGAAAGGCTATTGCACGCCGTGGGGTCCCACCGAGGTCGTGTCCACAGGGTGAGAAAGATTTCCGGGGCCGGGTCCCGCGGGATGCCGGGCGCGCCGGGGATTCCGGGGGTGCCTCTGGGGTCCGCGCGTGGCCGGAAGGCGCTACGGGGCCGATGGAACGCCGCCCGCGCGCCGGCGACACCGGGCGGGGCGCGGCAGGAATAACCGGGGGCTTCGCGGGCAGTCGGAGGGCGCCCCCTCAAGGGGCAGGCACCGAGCGACGTGGAGTTGAGGTCACATGATCATACTGGGCATGTTACTTGTCGTGCTCGCCGGAGCCGCTCTGGTGGCGGTGGCGAACGACGGCGCCGGCGGCGTTGCGGCGATCACCGTGCTGGGCCGGACGATCGAGATGTCCGCGCTGGAGCTGTTCCTCGCCGGCGCGGCGACCGCGGCGGTCTTCCTCATCGGCCTGATGGTGCTCACCGGCGGCATGCGCCGTTCCGGGGCCAGGCGCAGGCGGCTGCGCGAGGCCCGCGCCGAGGCCGACAAGGTCGCGCGCCTGGAGGAGGAGAAGCGGACGCTGGAGCGCAGGCTGGAGGCCGAGTCCACGGCCCCGGCGACCGCGCCCCGCGCCACCGGCTACGTCCCGGCCCAGGCCCCCTCGCCGGACTCGGCCGGGAGGCCGCTCGGCCGCCACGCGCACGCCCCGGACAGGGACGGCGACGGCGTCGACGACCGGGCCGAGGCCAGGACGGACAGCACCGACCGTGCCGACCGCGCCGACCGTGCCGACAGGGCGGATCGCGTGGGCGCGGGCGCGCGCCGGCCGGCGGAGCCGCACGACCGGCTCGTGGCGGGCGACCGTGTGGACGAGGGACGCTGACCCGGCGATGGCGACACGCGAGGACGGGCCGGCCGTCCGGGGACCGGGTCCCTGGGCGGCCCTGCCCGCGCGCCGCCGCCTGTCGCGTCCGGTGCGCCACCGCTGCGTACGCCGGCACGTCCGGCCCGGCGCGCGGGAAGGACGTGCTCAGCGCCTCGTGAGCACGTCCAGGCTCCTGGTGAGCCCCTCGGTGGCCAGGCCCCGGATCCGCCCGTAGGACTCCTCCGGGTACTGCCGGGGGCCGTTCTCGACCAGCAGCACCAGGTACAGGTACACGCGGTACATCGCCTCCCGGGTGCGGGCCCCGGGCGTGAGCTCCACCTTGCCGCCCGCCTCGCGGTAGCCGGCGAGGACCGGATCGTCGTCGTCCAGCTCACCGAAGATCGTCGGCGCGACGAAGTCGGCCAGCGGATCGCCCCAGAACGCCCGCTCGTAGTCGATCAGGGCCTGGATGCGCGGCGGCCCCTCCGAGGGCGGGGTCAGGAACACGTTGCCCGGCCAGAGGTCGAAGTGCACCAGCGCGGGCGCGGTGACCTCCTCCAGCGCGGCGGCGTTGGAGTAGACGGCGCCCGCGATCTCCACCAGCGTCCGCGGCAGCGGGGTCGCGTACCGCACGGCGTCGTCCAGCAGCGCGCCGGTCATGGCCAGGAACGCGTCCCGCCAGTTCGTCCCGGTGAGCGCCGCGTAGGGGTAGCCGTAGACGCCGTCGCCGGGGATGCCGTGCAGCGTGGCGATGTGCCCGCCGAGCTGGTGGCGCAGCGACCGCTGGTCGGCCTCGCCGAGCGAGGACGCCTGGTTCCACGGCACGCCGTCCAGCGCCGACATGATCAGGTAGTCGCCGCCGAGCTCGGGGTCGTCGAAGCCGGACTGCAGCAGGCGGGGCAGCGGCAGCCCCGTGGGCGTGGCCAGGTGGTACACCAGCGCCTCGGTGCGCAGCAGGTCGCGCTCGTAGCGGAGCGCCTCCAGGCCGGGCGGCGGGCCGGCCTTCAGCACGACCTGGCGGCCGTCCTTCAGGGTCAGCCGCCACACCGCGTTGGCGAAGCCGTCCAGGAGCTCCTCGGCGGAGCCGACCTCCGCGCCCAGCGCCCTGGCGGCGAGCGCGTCGAGTTGGGCGGGGGTCAGCCGGCGCTTGGTCCTGCTCTCCATTCGGTCACATCACTTAGGTCGGGGGATGAGGGGGGATCGGCGGTGACGCCGGCCGTCACTCGGCGTGGCGGGACGGCGCGCGGCCGGGCCGGTTCCCGGCCGGTGGAAGCCGGGAAGGGACGCTCAGAGGGCCGAGATCGTCCAACCGGCTTCGTGTGCGGCTCCGGGGTCGAGCACCACGAGGTCCGTGCCGGAGTTGAAGGCGTCGGCGGGGCAGGTCATCGGCTCGACGGCGATGCCCCGGTGGCCGAAGCCGGTGCCGGTGCAGACCTGGGCCCACGGCAGCGCCGCGGGGTCCCAGGCGATCCGCACGCCGCCGCGCGGGCCGCGCAGCCGCACCTCGGTGCGGCCGTCCGGCCCCGCGGCCAGGCCGGTGAAGGCGTTGTCGGCGGAGGTCTCGCCGATCGGGCGCGGGAGGCGGAAGTCGAACGGGGTCTCCTCGACCGGGCGCAGGGCGGCGGGCAGGAGCTCCTCGTCGGTGAGCAGGACCCGGTCGGCGGGCAGCGCCAGTTCCCAGCCGCTCTCGGGGCCGTCGCCGGCGATCAGCCAGGGGTGGGTGCCGCAGCCGTAGGGGGCCGGGCGGTCGCCGGTGTTCTCGGCGGTGAGGGTGGTGGTGAGGCCGCCAGGGCCGAGGGCGTGCCGGACCTCCAGGCGCAGCCGGAACGGGTAGCCGGGGGAGGGCTCGACGGTGTGGGTGAGCCGGACGGAGGCGTCGCCGTCCTCGTGCGGCCCGGCGGCCCGCCAGCCGGCGAAGGCGACGAGGCCGTGCAGGGCGTGGCCGCGCTCCGGCTCGTTGACGGGCAGCCGGAAGGTCTCGCCCCGGAAGGTGTAGCGCGCGTGGGCCACCCGGTTCGGCCACGGCGCGAGCAGCGTGCCGCTGTAGAAGGGGACGGGGCCGTCCTGCGGCCAGCTCGTCACCAGATCGCGGTCACCGTGCCGGAGGATCCGCAGCGCGCCGCCCGAGCCGGATATCACGGCGCGGTAGTCGCCACCCTGGATAACGTACTGAGGCACGGGGATCCTCTCATCGGCCGGTGAAATCGCCGCGAACCGGGAGAAACCCGGGCGGCAGCCTCCATCATCCCCGTTGCCACGCGGTGATCAAAATTTAGCCATGCTGTGAAGGTATGGCAAGGGAGCGCTCCCACGGCCCGGGCCCGCGTAATTGTCAAGTATGGTGTCGGATTTTCTGGCACATCATGTCAAGTCTCCTCGTGATCGTGCCCGCGGTGTGGAATCGCTCCCACCGGCCGTGCCCGTCCGCGGCCCGCCGGGGGGAGCGGGCCGTACGCGCGCGGGCCGCCCTACCAGGCGACCGGGAGCGTGTGGACGCCGTAGATGGCCCTGCTCGTCCGGGTCGGCACCTGCTCGGCCGGCAGGTCCAGGCGCAGGCCGGGGAAGCGCCGCAGCAGCGCGGGGTAGGCCACGCGCATCTCCATGCGGGCGAGCTGCTGGCCGAGGCACTGGTGGACGCCGTGCCCGAAGGACAGGTGCCCGGCGGCCTGCCGGGTGATGTCCAGGCTCTCGGGGTTCTCGAACCGGGCCGGGTCGCGGTTGGCCGCGGGCAGCGAGAGCGTCACCGAGTCGCCCGCCAGGATCACGTGGCCGTCGATCTCGACGTCCTCGCGCGCCGCGCGCACCGGCCCGAGGTGGACGATCGTCAGGTACCGCAGCAGCTCCTCCACCGCCGAGCCGATCAGCGCGGGGTCGGCGCGCAGGGCGGCGAGCTGGGCGGGGTTGCGCAGCAGGGTGAAGGTGCCGAGCGCGAGCATGTTGGCCGTGGTCTCGTGCCCGGCCACCAGCAGCAGCACCGCCACGCCGGTGACCTCGTCGGTGGTGAGCCCGCGGTCGGCGGCCAGCGCGCTGATCAGGTCGTCGCCCGGCTCGGCCCGCTTCAGCGCCACCAGCTCGCGGGTGAAGTCCATCAGGTCCTCCAGCGCCTCCCGCACCTGATCGGGCGTGGAGGACAGGTCGAGCAGCGCGGCCGAGCGCCGCTGGAAACGCTCGTGCCCGCTGTAGGGCACGCCGAGCACCTCGCAGATGACCAGGGACGGGATGGGCAGCGCGAACTCCCGCACCAGGTCGGCGGGCGTGCCGGACGCCTCCATGGCGTCGAGGTGCTCGCCGGTGATCTCGGCGATCCTGGGCTCCAGCGCCTGCACCCTGCGCACGGTGAAGTGGCCCGCGAGACGGCCGCGGAAGCGCGTGTGCTCGGGCGGGTCCTTCTGCAGGAAGAACCCGGGAACGTCCTCCAGGATCCGCTGGGTCGCCCGCTGGCCGATCGGCGGGTGCAGCAGCTTGGTGTCGGTGGTGAACCGCGGGTCGGCCAGCACGGCGCGGGCCGTGGAATAGCCGGTCACCAGCCAGCCGACGTGGCCGTCGGCGTAGAGCATCGGGCGAATGGGTCCCTCTTCGCGCCATCGGCGCAGCGCCGCGGGAGGATCGAAGGGGTTCTGGCGGCCGAGGGGAAGGGTCACGGGGCTCGACATGGCTTGGGTCACGAGGCGCTCCTTCCAGTCCTGCTAAGACCGTACAAGCCATGAAATTTCGGTGAATTAAGGCAGTTATCGGAAGTCGTAAAGATTGCGCAGGCGCCCGCGCGCCGGATCTCAGGCCGAGCCGCGCTCGACCAGATGGGTGTCGAGGATGACCACCGGCTGCTCCAGGCGCTCGCCGTTGATCCGGGCGACCAGGAGCTGCGCCATCTGCCGCCCCATCAGCTCGGTCGGCTGGTGGACGCTGGTCAGCGGCGGCACGGTCTGCGCCGCGATCGCCGAGTCCTCGAAGCCGATCACCGCGACGTCGCCCGGGATGGACCTGCCGTGCTCCTTCAGCACCCGCATCGCGCCGATCGCCATGGCGTCGGAGGCCGCGAAGACCGCGTCCAGGTCCGGGTGCGCCTCCAGCAGGCGCTCGGTGGCCGCGACCGCGCTGGCCTCGCTGAAGTCGCCGAACGCCACCAGCTCCTGCAGGCCGGTGGCGAGCAGCGCGTCCCGGTAGCCGGCCAGGCGGTCCACGCCCACGCCCATGTCCTGCGGCCCCGCGATCGTGGCGACGCGCCGCCGCCCCTTGCCGAGCAGGTACTTCACCGCCTGCCGCGCGCCCGCCCTGTTGTCCATGTCGACGTAGCTGTAGGGGGTGAACCCGACCGGCCGGCCGCCGAGCACGGTCGGCACGCCCATGTCCTCCAGACGGCCCGGCAGCGGGTCGGCGCCGTGCAGGGAGATCAGCAGCACGCCGTCCACGTGCTGCCCGGTCAGGTACGGCTCCAGGCGCTCGTGCTCCTGGCGCGACTGCGCCATGGTGAGGATGAGCTGGAGCCCCGTCTCGGCCAGCGACGAGCCGATGCCGCGGATGATGCCCGCGAAGAACGGCTCGTCGAACACCCGCTGCTCGGACTCCGAGACGACCAGCGCGACCGTGTCGGTGCGCCGGGTGACCAGGGTGCGCGCCGCCCGGTTCGGCACGTAGCCGAGCTCGTCGATCGCCTGCCGCACGGCCTCGCGCGCCTTCTGGCTGACCTTCGGCGAGCCGTTGATGACGCGCGACACCGTGCCCCGGCCGACCCCGGCGCGCGCCGCCACCGCCTCCAGGGTCGGTCGCGCTCCCGAGCGGCGGTCCCCGTTCATTGAAGGTGCCCCCTCCTGGCTTTTCGGCTTATTCTGCCGGACCCCGCAGGCCGCCTCGGCGGATCGCGCGGGAGTACCAGCGCGCGCTCGCCTTCGGCGTCCTGCGCAGGGTGTCGTAGTCGACGTGCACGAGCCCGAAGCGCTTGCCGTAGCCCCAGGCCCACTCGAAATTGTCCATCAGCGACCAGGCGAAATACCCCCGCAGCGGGATCCCCGCCGCGATCGCCGCGTGGCAGGCGCGCAGGTGGGCGTAGAGGTAGGCCACGCGCTCCCGGTCGTCCACCACCCCGCCGGACACGACGTCGTCGAACGCCGCGCCGTTCTCCGACACGACCAGGGGGATGGCCGGGTAGCCGAGGGCCACCCGCTGCAGCACCTCGTACAGGCCGAACTCGTCGATCTCCCAGCCCATGGAGGTGACCGGCCGCCCGCTGCGCACGAAGGTCACGTGCTCGCTGCCCGGCCACGGCGAGCCCGCGCCCGTCGGCGCCGCCGAGGCCGACGACGAGCCCTCCGCCGACCCCGACACGGTGTAGCGGCTGTAGTAGTTCACCATCAGCATGTCGAACGGCGTGGACACCACCTCCATGTCGCCGTCCCTGACGAAGTCGAACCCGGTGACCCCGGCCAGGTCGGCCACGACGTCCTCCGGATAGGAGCCCTTCAGCAGCGCGTCCAGGAAGAACCGGTTCTGCAGGCCGTCCACGCGCCGGGCGGCGTCGAGGTCGGCGGGCGCGCCGGTGGCCGGCGTCACCGCGTACAGGTTCACCGAGCCGCCGATCCGCGCCTGCGGGTCCCGCGCCCGGATGGCCTGGGTGGCGAGGCCGTGCGCCAGGTTGAGGTGGTGGGCGGCCCGCACCGCGGCGGCCGGCTCGCGCCGTCCGGGGGCGTGCTCGCCCGAGGCGTACCCCACGAAGGCCGCGCACCACGGCTCGTTCACCGTGGTCCAGTGCCGCACCCGGTCGCCGAGCGCCTCGTGCACGCACGTCGTGAAGTCGGCGAAGCGCGCCGCCGTGTCGCGCTCGGGCCAGCCGCCCGCGTCCTCCAGGACCTGCGGCAGGTCCCAGTGGTACAGCGTCAGGTAGGGCTCGATCCCGCGGCCGAGCAGCTCGTCGACCAGGCGCCGGTAGAAGTCGAGCCCGGCCTGGTTCACCCGGCCTGAGCCCTCGGGCATGATCCTCGGCCAGGAGACCGAGAACCGGTAGGCGGTGAGGCCCAGCTCGGCCATGAGCGCCACGTCGTCGCGGTAGCGGTGGTAGTGGTCCACCGCGAGATCGGCGTGGTCGCCGTTCACCACGCGGCCGGGCTCGCCGACGAAGGTGTCCCAGATGGACCGGCCGCGCCCGTCGGAGTCCGTCGCGCCCTCGATCTGGTAGGCCGAGGTGGCCGCGCCCCAGACGAAGCCGGGCGGGAACGCCAGGGCCGGGGCGTCTGTGCTGAGCTCTGTGCCGGGCTGGGCGCCGGGTTGAGTGTCCTGCGTGGTCACGCCTTGACCGCACCTTCCATGAGACCGCCGACGATCTGCCGGCCGAACGCGAGGAAAACGACGACGAGAGGGAGCACCGACAGGGCGGTGCCGGTGAAGATGAGCACGTAGTCCGTGCTGTGCGCCGCGGTGAGGAAACTGATCGACACCTGCACCGTGGGGTTCTCGGGGGTGAGGACGATCAGCGGCCACATGAACTCGTTCCAGTTGAGCATGAACGTCTGCAGCGCGAGGACCGCCATGCCGGGCCGCACGGCGGGTAGGATCACGTTCCACCAGACGCGCAGCGTGGACGCGCCGTCCACCCGGGCCGCCTCCACCAGCTCCTCGGGCACGGCCTGCTCGGTGTACTGCGTCATCATGAACACGCCGAAGCCGTTCAGCAGGTACGGCAGGATCACGGCCTTGAGCGACCCGACCCAGCCGAGCTCCACCATGAGCTGGTAGAGCGGCACCACGCCCATCTGCTGGAGCGGCACCATCATCGTCAGCAGGATCGAGCCGAGCAGCAGGTTCCTGCCGCGGAAGCGCAGCCGGGCGAACGCGAAGCCCGCGAACGTCGAGATGACCACGACCGACACCGTCACGGCCGAGGTGACGACCAGCGAGTTGAGCAGGCCGGCGAGGAAGTGGGCGTCCTCGGTGGCGAGCACCCTGCGGACGTTCTCGCCGAGGTTGCCGCCCGGCAGCAGCGGGGGCGGCACGTCCACGGCGTCGGAGTTGGTCCGCGAGGCGATGATGATCATCCAGTAGATCGGGAAGATCGACAGGACGAGCGTGACGCCGAGCCCGATTTTGGTGAGCGGCGTGGCGCGGAACGGGTCCCGCCGGTCGCGCGTCCCCGCCGCGGGGGAGGTGATCGCGCTCATCGTGAGCCTCCGATCCTGCGGGCGAGCGTGTAGTTGAGCCCGACGCCGAGGAGGATGAGGACGAACAGCAGCCAGGCGGCGGCCGCCGCGTAGCCGTAGTCGAAGTTCCTGAACCCCTGCTCGACGATGTACATGGCGATCGTCTGGAACTGGCCGGTGGTGCCGCCGTCCATGCGGTTGCCGGCGAACATGACCGGCTCGGCGAACAGGGTGAGGCCGCCGATCGTGGACACGAAGACCGTGAACAGGACCGTGGGCCGGATCATCGGCAGCGTGATGCTCCAGAACTGCCGGCGGCCCGAGGCCCCGTCGATCGCCGCCGCCTCGTAGAGCTGGCGCGGGATGGTCTGCATGGCGGCCAGGTAGATGATCGCGTTGTAGCCGGTCCACCGCCAGTCCACCATGGTGGCGATCGCCGTCCAGGACGACCACCGGGCGCTCTGCCAGTCGATGTGCCGGTCCAGGCCGAGCACGTCGAGCAGCCAGTTGACCATGCCGTAGTCGCGGCCGTAGAGCTGGGTGAAGACGATGGCCACGGCCACCACCGAGGTGACCAGCGGCACCAGCACGCCGAGGCGCAGCAGCAGCCGTCCGCGCAGCCGCTTGTTGAGCGCGTTGGCCAGCAGCAGCGCCAGCAGGAGCTGCGGGACCGTGGCGAGCGCGAAGATGCCGACCGTGTTGACCACCGCGTTCCAGAAGTCGGCGTCGGACAGCAGCGCGGCGTAGTTGTCCAGCCCGGTGAAGGTCGCCTCCCCGCCGGCCAGGCCGTAGTCCCGCAGCGAGACCCACAGCGTGAACACCAGCGGGAACAGGCCGAAGACCGCGAAGAGCAGGAAGTACGGCGAGATCAGCAGGTAGGGGGCGGCCTTGACGTCGAACCTGGACCAGGTGAGGCGCGGGGCGCGCGGGCGGGGCTCGGGCGGCGCCGGGCCCGCCCGCCGGGTTTGGGTGTTGACGCTCATCGGCGGTGCGGGGCCCCGCCCGGCCGCGGGTTCCGTGGCCGGGCGGGGGAGCCCTGGACTCCTTCGTTCGTCGGTGACGGTCGATGGGCGGAGCCGGTGGCGGGGGCGGCGGTCAGCGCGCCGCCTTCTCACCCGCGGCGACGAACTTGTCCCAGGCCTCGGCGTACGGCACCGAGCCCTGGTCCATGCCGGTGATGACCTGCTCCACCTCGCGCTTGACCTGCGCGTGCCGCTCACCGAGGAACGTCGGCTGGAGCGACTTGATGGACGGTCCGAAGATCTTGCCGAGCGGCGCGTCGTTGAAGTAGGGGTTGGTCGCGCTCTGCAGCGCGGGGTCGTCCTGCGCGGCCAGCGTGCTCGGCAGGTTGCCGCCCTCCTTGAACGCCATGAGCTGGGCCTCGGGACCGGTCAGGTAACTGGCCAGCTCGGCGGCCTCCTTGGGGTGCTTGGACTGCTTCGGCACGGCGAGCCAGGAGCCGCCCCAGTTGCCGCCGCCGCCCGGGACGGTGGCGACGTCCCACTTGCCCTTGAACTCGTCGCCCGCGGTGCCGGAGACGACGCCGAGCATCCAGCCGGGGCAGCCGAGGGTGGCGAACTGCGACTTCACGAAGCCGGTGTTCCAGGGGTCGGTGAAGTTCTGCAGCTTGGCCGTCAGCCCGGCCTGGCTGATCTTCTGGGTGAGGTCGAAGGCCGTCTTCACCGCCGGGTTGGTGCCGGCGATGAGCTTCTGGTCGCGGTCGAAGTAGGTGACGTTGCCGTTCTTGGCGGCCTCCTGCGACAGCACCACGTTGTAGATGGTGTTGACGCTGTCCACGAACTTGGTGTCCTTGACCTTCGCCTGGAAGTCCTGGCCGGCCTTGATGAAGGCGTCCCAGCCGCCGCTCCACAGCTTGGAGACCTCGTCGCGGCCGGTGGGCAGCCCGGCCTTCTCGAACAGGTCGGTGCGGTAGCAGATGCTCATGCCGCCGACGTCGGTGCCGAGGGCGAAGAGCCTGCCGTCGGCGGTGAGGCCGTTCTCCCACTTCCAGGCGGGGAAGTCGGCCTTGCGGGAGTCCAGCCCGTACTGGCCGAGGTCGGTGAAGAACTGCGGGCGCGCCTTGGCCAGGCCCATGCCGCCCTCGTCGATGCCCACGACGTCGCCGGCGCCGGTGCCCGACTGGAGCCACTGGAGCATCTGGGGCCAGTAGACGTTCTCGAAGCTGTCGGTGAGGTTGGTGTACTTGACCTGGACGCCCGGGTGCTCGGCGTTCCACTTCTCGACGGCGGCCTTGTAGCCGAAGTTGGTGCCGCCGCCGAAGGTCTGCAGCGTCAGCGTGATCTTCTCCGCCGGCGCGGCCGACGAGGTGCCCTCGGCGGCGGTGCCGCCGGAGGAGCAGGCGGCGGTGACGCCGAGCGCGGCGGCCATCGTCATCGCGGCGGCGAGCTTCCCGCCGCGGCGCGCCTTGTGGTTCATTTCCGGACCCCTCTCGGTGGTTGCCCGTCAGTGGGAGGTGCATCGAGGGCCGGCCCCGGCGGTCGGGCCCCGCGATGTGGCTGGAACCTCGTCCGTGGTCCCACGAGCGGCCTCGTGGGCGAGGTTTGGGAGCGCTCCCACGAAGGGTCGCCGATCCGCAACGCCGCCGTCAATACGCTGAAACATAACTGTTACGCCGGGTTATGCGCCGGGCCGCACGCGCTTCCCGGAGTTTCTGGGAGCGCTCCCATAGCTCGTGGTGAAAAAGGCCGTACGGCCCGGCGAAGCGGGAAACGCCGGGCCGTACGGCCGGGGAGGACGGGCGCTCGCGGGGAGGCGGGGCGCGCCGCTGGTGGTCCTGGGGGCCGCCGCGCGGGCGGCCGGGGGCTCAGGCGGCGTAGTTCGGGTAGCCGTACCCGGCGACCGAACCGGTCGAGCGGGTGCGGACCTCGACCTTGCCGTTGCCCGTGTTGCCCTCGATGGTCTTGATGGTGCCGTCGCCGTTGTCCTTGACGACGAAGCCGACGTGCTCGATCGCGTCGACGCTCTTGGTGCCGTTCCAGGCGAAGAACGCGACCGCGCCGGGCCTCGGGGTCTCGCCGTAGCGGCCCTGCTGGGCGAACCACTTGGCGTGCGCGACGGTGTAGGCGTCCGAGCCCATGGTGTCCTGCATGCCGAGCTGCTCGCCGACCCAGGAGACGAACATGTCGCACCAGGGCGCGTTGGCGTAGGCGCCGATCGTGCCGCCGTCGCGGGCGACGGTCTCGCGGGCCCGCGGGCTCTCCATGTACCAGCTGTGGAACTTGGTGCCGCCGCCGTAGGCGTTCTCGCTGATGCCGACCTGGCTCTCGGCCAGCGTCAGGAGCTGCTGCGCCGAGACGTGCCGTGCCCCGGAGGGCGCGTGGAGGCCCTCGGCCAGGTGGGCGGCCTCGTTGCCGGCGACCTTGGCGACGCCGGTGCCCCCGGGCCCGGTGTCGGCGTTGGCGGCGAAGGCGGCGCCCGTCACGAGCTGGGCGGCGACCAGGCCGGCCAGCGCGTAGGCCTTGAGGTGGTTCTTCGGGGCATCCTGAAGCCGATGTACGAACTTGTCGAAGTTGTCGAACATGGACAAGTGGAGACTCCTTCCACGGCCGCCTACCGGGTTAGCTGACGGGTTCGGGCGTGGAAGTTCGCCCTACGGAGCGTCCGTGGGAATGGCGCCCCGATTCACCCCGGGGAGATAAGTGGGTCCCCGGCTCCGCACAGGGCGGACTCGGCGGTGCGCGCGCCGGGGGGAGAGGGATCTCCCAGAGGACCGGCCGCGCTATGCAAGCTCCACGGCATGAAGAGGCCGTCCGATCCGGACGTTCCCCCGCCAGGAGTCCACCCACCGTAATACATCGGACAAACAGATGCAAACAGGACAAATCTCTGGTCTGGATCGGGGATCCGGGACGCCAAGCAGCGCGGGGCCGGTGATCGTGGGCCGCGCACGACCCGCTCTTTACCTGCGACGATCCGCCCATCGTACGGATCAGGCGCCGGCCGCCGAGCGCTCTGGGACTGATGTGACCTGCGAGACACGGTGGCAGGAAATGGATATCCGGGCGGGGCGGCCATCGGATTGTCAAGGCCCCGGCGAACGTCCCGAGGGGGTTGCCGGACGGCCCGGCGTCGCCTATGACGGAAGGGCGGGGACGCCTCCCGGCCGCCCCCGCGCGTGTGACCCCCGAAGCCGGGAACGGAGGTGATTCACCCCCCGAAGGGGCTCCGAGGACGGGTTCGGCACCGGCCGGGCGGTTCGGCCGTTTCCTGTCGTATGAGGCCCCTGTGGCGCCACGCGCACGGTCCCGCGTCCGTTGATCTGGACCTGGTCCAGCGGCCGTAAGACCGTGTTCACCGGTTGTTACCTCACGCGTCGCGTCACGCGGCTACCTTGCTTGCGTCGTGAAAGCGTCAATCCCCGGCGTGGAGAGGAACGGTCGAAGCCGCGTGCGGGAGCAGGGGTCGGCCGTCGCCTGGGTGGAGTCACCCCTCCAGCTGCTCTGCGCGGTCGAAGCGCGGCACGCCGGAGTGGCGGGACCGGAGATGCGCGTGGTCACCCGCGCCAAGCTCCCGGCCCTGCGTGTCACGCGCACCGAGCTCACCTCGCTCGACCTGCCGCCGGGACTCGCCATCGAGACCGCCTCCGGCCGCATGCCCCGGCCGGGACGCCGCGCCGCCTGGGTGCTCGGGGACGCCTTCTCCGGCCGCGTGCAGCTCACCTCGCTCACCGCCCTGCCGTCGCGCATCGTGCTGGTGGACGACGGCCTCGCCACCATCCGCGTCCTCGAGCAGCTCACCTCCCGCGCCGGCACGTCCCTGCTGCGCGCCCGCGTCCAGGCCACCCCGTCGCGGCGCGCCCTCGGCCTGGCCGCCGCGCTGCGCCTGCGGGCCGCCGCCCGCGCCGGGCGTCTCACCGTCTTCACCGCGCTGCCCGTCCCCGCCGGCCTGGCCGCCGCCGTGCGCCGCCTCGGCGCCGAGCTGATCACCCACGACTTCGCCTGGCTGCGCTCCCAGCCCGCCGCCCGGCACCCCCGTCCCCGCGAGGACACCGTCGTGCTCGGCACCTCGCTGGTGCGCAACGGGCTGATCCACCGCGACCGGTACCTGTCCTGGCTGTTCGCCCTGAAGGGCCCGCTCGCCTACTACCCGCACCGCCGCGAGGACCCCGGCGACCTCGCCGCCGTCCGCGACCACCCCGGCGTGACCGTGTACGACGGCGGCGTCCCCGTCGAGATGACCCTGCGCGACCTGCGTCCGGGGCAGCGCGTCCTCAGCCTTCCGTCCACGGCGGTGACGTCCCTGCGCGTCCTGTTGTCGGCACGCGGCGTCCCCGTCGAGACGGTGGACGTCCCCGACGACTGGTGGACGCCCTCCGCGTCGGTCTCCCTCCGATCACACCTCCAGATGTTCGCGCACGAAAGGGCTGCTCCTTGAGCCGGGTTCTCGCCGTGGCCGATTCCGATTCCTACCTCAAGTGGGCGGCGGGCCTGCTCGACCAGTTGCCGGAGGGGTGGTCCTCGACGCTCGCCGTCGTGCGCACCCCGATCGTCCCCTCGCCCGCCCAGATCGCGGCGGCCGTCAGCGGCACGCGCGCGGCCGGCGGCGAGCCTCCCGCGGTGGTCTCGGCGCGGGCCGTCCGGCGGCTCGCCGAGCGGCTCAGGCCCGATGCCATCCTCGTCGCCTGCACGGGTCCCGTCGTGGACGTCCTGGTCAGCGACGTGCTGGACGACCTCAGCCCGCGGCCGGTGTTCGTGTCCGGCCTGCCGGGCATCTCGATCCCCGCCACCGAGAAGGCGTGGATGTTCCGCGGCGGCTGCGACCTGTTCGTGGTCCACAGCGGGCACGAGGTCGAGGAGTTCGGCCGCATCGGCAAGGACCTCGGCGCGGCCGGCGTCACGGCCCTGGCCCGCCTGCCCTACCTCGACGGGCTCCTGAAGGCCGCCACCCCAGCCCACCCCGTTCCCCTGGACGCGGCGCCCTCCCTGGCCGCCTCCCTCGCCGAGGACCCGGTCACGCCGGCCGGGCGGCGGGTGGTGTTCGCGACGCAGGCCAAGGTGCCCAAGCGCCGCGAGGACCGCGAGAGCGTCCTGCTCGCCCTGAACGACCTGGCCGCCGCGCGCCCCGACCTGGACGTGGTGGTCAAGCTGCGCGCCCTCACCACCGAGCGCCAGACCCACAACGAGCGCTACCACTACGAGAGCCTGTGGGCGTCCCTGGAGGCCGCGGGCGCGGTGCGGCCGGGGGCGGTGCGGTTCGCCGTGGGGCCGATGCACGAGCACCTGGCCGAGGCGGCGGGCTTCGTCACGGTCAGCTCCACGGCCGCCCTGGAGGCCATCGCGGGCGAGGTCCCGCTGCTGGTGCTGTCCGACTTCGGGGTCAGCGCCGAGATGATCAACCTGGTGTTCGAGGGCAGCGGCTGCCTCGGCACCCTGGAGGACCTGGCGCGCGGCGGGTTCCGGCGGCCCACGGCGGCCTGGTGCGACGCCAACTACTTCCACGACCGCGCCGCGAGCGACTGGATCGCCCGCCTGGACGCCCTGGTGGAGCAGGCCCGCACCACCGGCCTGCCCCCGGTCAGGCCGCTCCTGGACGGCCCCGCCCACGCCGCCTCGCGCCGCCGCGCCCGGCTGCGCGTCGAACTGCCCCCGAACGTCCTGCGCGCGGGCTACCGCGCCAGCCGCCGCATGCGCCGCTACCTCAAGGCCCTCCGCTAGCGCGGTGACCGGTAACGATCACTCGCGGCACCGTGGTCGTTCGCGACCGGGCCTCGGCGGCCCAGTGGGGCGCGTTCCAGCGGTCGGCGATGGCGGCGGCCCTGGCGAAGTGGGCGGCGGCCTCGTCGTCGCGGCCGAGCAGCAGCGCCAGCTCGCCGAGCGTGTGGGCGACCGGGCGCACGGCCAGCGACAGGCTGGTGGCGCCGGCCGGAGGACCGTCGCGATGGGGGAGCAGGGCCGCGTAGCACTCCTCGGCGGCGCCGGTGTCGTTCAGGGCGATGACGGCCATGGCGCGCAGGGTGGTCAGGAAGGTGAAGAAGAAGTCGGGCCGGATCGGGCTCGGTGACGTGCGGGCCCGGCGTGCCTCGTCGCCGCGGCCGGCGGCGTGGAGGGCGAGCGCGAGCAGGTCGGCGACCATCGGGCCGAACGCCTCGTGGAGAGCGCGCACGTCGTCCAGGTGGTCGCCGAGCGTGCCGTCGTTCAGCCAGATCGCCGCCCGCGCGAGGCCGATGAAGCCGGCGTGCACCGATCCGGCGCGTTCCATGCGTTCGGTGGCCTCCCCGTAGAGGCGCTCGGCGTCGGCGAGCCGGCCCTCGATGAGCACCAGGGCCGCCAGCGCGATCTCGGCGGCGCCGATCGCCTCCGGCATCCGGTAGGCGCGGGCGAGCTCGAGCGCCTCCTCGGTCACGCGGCGCATCGTCGCCGGGTCGTTGGCCGCGGCGGCGTTGGCGGCCTGGCTGAGCAGCCCGGTGACGCGGTAGACGGGCAGGTCGTGCTCGACGCCGATCTCCACCAGCTCGCGGGAGTACTCCTCCCGCCCGGGGTCGCCGGCGAGGACCAGGAGCGCCGCGGCCCGGAGGCGGGGATCGGTGGCGAGGTCGAGGGCTTCCCGCGCCGCCGCCATGGCCGTCGGATCGTCCTCGCCCACCAGCTCGTTGGCGTACGCGATGAGGAGGCGGGACCGCACGCCGGGGGCGAGGCCGGTCCGCTTGAGCAGGCGGCCGAGGCGGCCGACGACGGGACGGTCGACCGTGCCGTACGTGCGCGCCCGCCAGGGAGTGGGCTCGGTCCAGGCGGTGAACGCGGCGATCATCAGGTCGTCGCGGCCGATCGACTCGGCGTACTCCACGGCCTGCCGGCGCGTGTCCCTGGCCGCGGCGACGGCTCCGGCCCTGATCTGCGCCCGGAGCAGCCTCCCGAGCAGGCCGACGCGCTCGTCCGGTTCGCTGGAGTTGGCGACCGCGTCGGTGAGGAGGGCGGCCGCCACGTCGTGCGCGTAGCGCGCCTCGGCCAGCTCGGCGGCCCGCACGCAGTAGCCGGCGGCCTTCGGCGATCCCGCCCGCGCGTAGTGATGGGCGAGCGCCGCGACGTCGCCGGTGCCCTCCAGGGCGGCGGCGATCCTGGCGTGCATCCTCGCGGCGCGCAACCGGCTGACGTCGGCGACCAGCGTGTCCCTGACCAGCGCGTGAACGAACCGGACGCGCCCCGGCGCCGGCTCGTCGAGCAACCCGGCGATGACGCCCGCGTCCAGCGCGTCCAGCACGCCGTCCCCGTCGGAGTCGGCGGCCCGCACGAGCACGTCCACCGAACTCTCCCTGCCGGCCACCGCCGCCAGCCGCAGGACGGACACCCCGCTCTCGGGAAGCCGTGCCAGCCGGCGCCGCAGCACGTCCCGTACGCCCTCGGGGACCTCGGAGAGCGCGACCAGCGCGCCCTCGCCGTTCAGCAGCCGCGCGCTCTCCCGCACGTAGAACGGGTTGCCGCCGGTGCGCTCGGCGATCCCCGCCACCGTCGCGTCGTCGGCCTCGCTCTCGGCCCGCACGAGCGCGGCCACCGCCGCGCCGTCGAGCCCGGGCAGCGCGATCCGGAGCGGCGCGGTGCGGGCGAGCGCGCCCAGCGTCTCGGTGAGGTGCTCGCTCTCGTCCTGGCGGTACGCCGCGACGACCAGGATCGGGGCCCGCACGCCGACGCCGCCGCCGAGCAGCCCCAGCGTGGTCGTGTCCGCCCAGTGCAGGTCGTCCAGCACGACGGCGACCGGCCGATCCGTGGCGGCCGCCGCGAGCCAGCCCCACACGGCCCGGCGCAGCCGGAACCGCCCGGCGGCGGCGTCGCCGTCCACCGGTATGGAGTCGGAGAGCAGCGGCGCCAGGTCCCCCGCGAACTCCCCCGGAGCAACGGCCGCGGCGACGGCGCGCAGCGCCTCGACCCACGCCCACGCGGGCGGCGCGCCGTCGACCTCGGGACAACGCCCGGCGGCGACGAGCCAGCCGTCGCGCTCCAACCGCGCGCCGAGGTGCTCCAAGAGCGTCGACTTGCCCAGCCCCGCCTCCCCGGTGACAAGGGCGACGCGCGCCCCGTCGTGGGCGGCCTCCCCGGCGGCCGAGACCAGCGCGGCGAGCTCGCCCTCCCGCCCCACGAAAGAGGCGGCGCGACGCGGGATCGCGTCGTGCAGGCGCGCCGGTGCGGGCCTGGCGTGTGGAGGCTTGGCGGCCATGGGTGGGGGGACGGCCGTGCGCAGGACGTCGAGGCGCTGGTTGAGGATCGCCTCTTCCAGGGCGACCAGGTCGGGGCCGGGGTCGAGGCCGAGTTCGTCGGCGAAGGTGGCGCGGGCGCGGCGGAGCGCCGCCAGGGCGTCGCCGCGGCGGGCGCTGCTCCACAGCGCCAGGGCGTGCAGGCGCCAGCCCTCTTCGCGCAGGGGTTCGTCGCGGGTGAGGCGCTCGGCCTCGGGGACCACCAAGGCCGGGTCGCCCGACCGCAGGCCCGCCGCGACGTGGAGCTCGCGGGCGACCAGGCGCAGCTCGTTCAGGCGGGCGGTCTCGGCGGCGGCCCACGGCTCGTCGGCGACCTCGGCGAACGCGGGTCCCTGCCATAGGCGCAGCGCCTCGGCCAGCCGGGCGCGGGCGGCCCGAGGGTCGGTGAGCGTGCGGGCCTCGTCGAGCAGGTCCTCGAAACGCCAGGCGTCCACCGACTCCGGCGGCAGCCGCAGCGCGTAGCCGGGGGAGGCGCTCACCAGGAGGCGGGCCGGGGTCCGGGGCGGGCGGCCGGGCTCCAGCAGCCGGCGCAGGTTGGAGACGTACGCCTGCAGGGAGGCCAGCGCGCGGGACGGCGGCTCACCGCGCCAGAGGTCCTCGATCATCCGGTCGACCGACACGACCTGTCCGCGCGCCGCGACCAGGAGGGCCAGGACGCCGCGCTGCCGCGGCCCGCCCAGGGGGACGGACTCGCCGTTGCTTTCGGCACCGAAAGAGCCCAGAACCCGGATCAAGACCATGACGTGGCACATCCTACGCGCGGCCTCCATGCCGGTTCCAAGTGCCTTCCAAACGCCGGGAGCAGGCTTGACACGTCCAACCGATGAAGGGCAGGAACGAAATGAGCGTCGACACCCAGGACATGGAGATCGTCCACCGCGCCTTCCGTCGCGAGTCGCGGCTGCTGATGGAGCTCGTCGCGGCGGTCGCCCCCGGTGACACCGCGCGCGCCAAGGTGATCGCCGGCCACTTCCGCGACTACCGGCTGGGACTGAAGAACCACCACGAGGGCGAGGACGAGCTGCTGTGGCCGCCGCTGCTGTCCCGGGTCGATCTGGAGGCCGACATCGTGCTGCGCATGGAGGCCCAGCACGCGCGCGTCGCGGCCACGCTGACCAGGCTGGACGCGGCGGTCCCCGCCTGGGAGGCCGCCGCGGGGGCGGACGAGCGCGACACGCTCGTGGCCGCCCTGGCCGACCACCGGGCCGTGCTCCTCGAACACCTCGACGACGAGGAGGCCACCCTCCTTCCACTCGCGGCCGAGCACATCACCGAGAAGGAATGGGCCTCCCTGGGCGACCACCTGGTGGCCCACACGCCCAAGCTCACCCTGTTCACCCTCTTCGGCCTCGTCCTGGAGGACGCGAACCCGGCCGAGCGCGCCACGCTCCTGTCCGCCCTTCCCGCTCCGGTACGCGGCATCTGGCACATCATCGGCCGCCCCCGCTACGCCCGCCACATCAGCCGCGTCCGCGCCGCCTGACGCCACCGTGGCGTCGCGGGTCAGCGTGACAGGACGCGGCGTAGCCGGCCGAGGGGCGAGCGCTTCTGGGACGGGGCCGCGGGGGTCAGGCCCACCGAGGCCAGGCGGCGGTTCTTGAAGTAGCGGGCCTGCGCGCCGTTGGCCGCGATGTAGTCCGCGGCGACCTCGCGCAGCTGCGGGTAGTGCTCGCTCTGCATGCAGAAGCCGACCGCCTGGACCAGCGCGGACAGGTCCACCGGGGGCGGGTCGGAGATGGAGCCGTCCTCGTCCAGCCGCGGCACGGTGGCGTCCACGATCGTGACGGGCACCCGGTTGCTGTTCTCGTACGGCGTCAGCCGCTGCAGGACCAGATCGCAGCCCATCGTGGCGACCGGGATCCCGAACAGGCGGCGGGCGGTCATCAGCGCCGTGGAGAAGCAGCCCACCACCAGCTCGGGACGCGCCGCCAGGAAGCACAGCTCGGCGGGCACGGTCTCGCCCGCCACCGAGAGCTTCACGCCGAGCGCGTCGGCGGCCTCGCGCATCTCCTGGCCGTGGCGGCGGCCCGCCGCCGGGTGCGGCTTGAACAGCACGTCGGTGATCCCGCGCGCGGCCAGCCCCCGCAGCATCGCGGCGTGCAGCCCGGCCTCCTCCTCGGCCGTGACGATGTCCAGGGCCGACAGGTACTGGCCGAGGATCACCGCGCGGCCGGACAGGCCCTCCGGGAGGGGCATGCGCTCCAGCACGCCGAGGAACGCGGCGTCCGGCAGCGGGTCGGGCTGGACGCCGACCTCCGCCAGCAGCAGCGGGGTCAGCTCCGGGACCAGGTCCAGGTGCAGCAGGCGGGTGATGCGGCCGGAGATCTCCTGCGGCAGCGGGTCACGGGTGGGCCCGTAGCTCATCAGGCCGTCGGAGTAGACGGTCATCGGGCAGTCGCGGACCAGGGCCGCCACCGTCCGGGCGGGCGGCACGGCCACCGACTCCACGACCAGCTCGGCCGGGCCGTCCTCCAGCCGCAGCGCCGCGGTGATCAGGCGCGACAGCATCGGCACCTCGATGATCCGCGCCTTCCAGTCCGACGGGTGCAGCGGCGCGATGATCTCGTTCCACGAGCGGACCTCGTCGAACCGGGACCGCAGCGCCGCGAAGCCGGGCGCCTCGTCCAGCGACGGGGTGACCTCGGGGATCGCGGCGTTGTTGGACACCAGCAGGACCCTGCGGCCGTCGTGGCCGCCGAACCTCCCGGCGTCCATCGCGGCGGCGAGCGTCATCGCCCCGAAGAGCGTGGAGCTGTAGAAGACCTGGGTCACGACGGGGCGCTCCTTGGGGTCATCCGCGATGCGTGGGGGGTAGCAGCGGGCGCAGCAGCTCGGCGCGCTCGGGCTCCATGCCCGTCTCGTCCACCATGCCCGGCGGCAGCGTGGCGAGGACCTCCCGCGCGCGGGCCGTGAAACGGGCCAGCAGGTCGGGGGAGAAGCGCTCGCTCAGCTCCAGGTGGTGCGCGAGCAGCGCGCAGAAGGTGCGCACGGCCTTGGGCAGCAGGTCGGGCTCGTTCTCGACCTGCTCGAAGACCAGCTCGAACGCGTTGAAGAAGTGCAGCTGGCGTTCGTCGCCGATCTGCGTCAGCGACGTGGACACGAGCCGCCGGTAGAACACCCCGGCCAGCGAGACCACCGCGAAGGACCTGGCCTCGCGGTGCAGCCGCCAGATCCAGGGCCGGTCCTCGGCGGTGTGCAGGTGGCCGGGGAAGGTGAGCAGGTCGCCGAGCTCGCGCCGGTAGACGCCCGCCCAGGCGTAGGGGTAGTCGACCATGGTCTTGGCCCCGGCCGGCAGGATGCGGTCGCGCGGCTTCAGCACCACGCCGCGCCGCGCCTCCGGCGCGCGGTGCACGACGCGCTTGCGCCCCTCCACCTGGACGTGGTCCACCCGGACGAAGTCGCAGCCGAGCCCCTCGATGGCGGCCACCAGGGCGGCCAGGTACCCCCGCCCCACCCAGTCGTCGCCGTCGAGGAAGGTGACGTACCGGCCGGAGGCGAGGGACAGGCCGTGGTTGCGGGCGTCGGCCAGCCCCACGGCGGTGGCGTTGCGCAGGACGGTCAGCCCCGGCAGCTCGGCGCGGAAGTCCTCGATGATCCGCGGGGTCGCGTCCACCGAGCCGTCGTCGACGACGATGAACTCGAAGTCGGGCCGGGCGTTGAGCCGGAGCGAGGTGAGCGCGTCGGCGATGTACGGCTCGGCGTCCCGTACGGGGACCACGACGGACAGCGTGATCACGGGCGGTCCTCGGCGTGCGTCACTGCGGGGCTTCTCCTGGTCGTGCGGGAGGGGGAGGGCGGCGCGGGGGTCAGGCGGTGACGCGGCGGAGGCGCGACTTCGGGGCCTCCTCGCCCGGGAACACCCGCTTGACCCCGTCGCCGAGGGCCGACTCGATGATGCGGATGTCGCGGACCAGGTGCTCCAGGCCGCTCGGCTCCAGCGAGGCGGCGTGGTCGGAGCCCCACATCGTGCGGTCGAGCGTGATGTGGCGCTCCACGGTCACCGCGCCGAGTGTAACGGCGGCGAGCGAGATCTGCAGGCCCCGCTCGTGCCCGGAGTAGCCGACCGGCACGCCGTACCTGTCCTGCAGCGTGAGGATCGTGCGCAGGTTGGCCTCCTCGGGAGGCAGCGGGTAGGTCGAGGTCGCGTGCATGATCACCAGCTTGGAGGTGCCGAGGACGTCCACGGCCGCGTCGATCTCCTCCAGCGTGGACATGCCCGTCGACAGGATGACCGGCTTGCCGGTGGCGGCGAGGCGGCGCAGCAGCTCGCGGTCGGTCACGCTGGCCGAGGCCACCTTGTGGCAGACGACGTCCAGCTCCTCCAGGAAGTCCACCGAGGGGACGTCCCACGGCGAGGCGAACCAGTCCAGGCCGCGCTCGGCGCAGTACTTGGCGATCTGGGTGTACTCGTCGAGGCCGAACTCCACCCGGTGCTTGTACTCCAGGTAGGTCATCTCGCCCCACGGCGTCTGCCGGATCTGGTCGCGCTGGTGGACCGGGACGGCGATCTCGGGGGTGCGCTTCTGGAACTTCACGGCCTGGCAGCCGGCGTCGGCGGCCACGTCGATGAGGCGGCGCGCGATGTCCAGGTCGCCGTTGTGGTTGATGCCGATCTCGCCGATGAAGTACACCGGCTGGCCGGGGCCGACCAGCGACTCGCCGATGCGGACCGGCGCGCCCTTGGCCCGCAGGGTGGCCCGGGACGTCACGGCCGGCTCCTCGGGGACCGGCCGGGCCTGGAGCACCCGGTCGGCCAGCTCGCGGACGGCGCCGGCGCCGCCCGGGCGGGTCAGCACGGCCCGCGCCGCCGCCCGCACGCGGGGCTCGGCGGCCGCCACGGTCACCGGCCAGCCCACCAGGTCCATGCAGCCGAGGTCGTTGAGGTCGTTGCCCAGGTAGGCGACGCGGGCCGGGTCCAGGCCCTCCACGCGCAGCCACTCGCTGAGCGCGGTGTGCTTGGAGGCCAGGCCCTGCAGCACGGGGACGCCGAGCTTGCGCGCGCGGGCCGCCACGACCGGGTTCCGCTCGGTGGACAGGATCAGCACCTTGACCCCGGCGCGCCGGAGCAGGGAGATCCCGAGGCCGTCGGAGCGGCTGACGGTGACGGTCTCGTGGCCGTCCTGGTCCACCTGGACCGAGTCGTCGGTGTGCACGCCGTCGAAGTCGGTGACCACGGCGTCCACGTCGATCGGCCCGGGACGGTCGGCCAGCGGCGCCAGCGCCCGGACGATCTCCAGGTCCTCGGGGGAGTCCACCTCGACCGCGGTGAGGGACGGCACGGGCTGGACGGCGACGGCGCCGAAGAAGCGGTGCCCGTGCTCGCGCAGGCCGGCGGCGCGGATGACGTAGAACGCGCCGGTCTCGCGGAAGTCGGGCTCGCGGTCCTGGCGGCGGGGCCGGTGGACGGGGTCGTGGTTGACGCCCTGGGCCGCGCCGTCGCGGACCGCCCAGACGAACTCGTGGGTCCGCAGGCCGGAGAAGACCACGTCGGCGGCGCCGTCCAGCACCTTGGACACCGCGGCGTCGAGGTCGGCGGGGTCGATGAACGCGCTGGTGCACTGCACCAGGACGACGACCTCGGGGTCGGCGCCGAGCTGGTCGAGGGCGTGCAGCACGGCCGACTCGCTGGAGGCCGTCGCGCCGCTCAGCTCGTCGGGGCGGCGGACGACCCGGGCGCCCGCGGTCTCGGCGGCGGCGGCGATGCCCTCGTGGTCGGTGCTGACGACGACCTCGTCGATGAGCCCGGCTGCCGCGCAGGAGGCCACCGCGCGGGTGACCAGGGGCGTGCCGCCCACCTTGGCCAGGTTCTTGAGCGGGACGCCCGCAGAACCTCCGCGGGCGGGAACGACGGCCAGGACTCGCAAGATGACTCCTTGGTGTGCGACGAGGCGGCGCCCGCCGGAACGGGCACGGCGCGTGAGGATGTCGAGCACGCTAACCACCGGTACTGCCCGGAAAGGGGTGGCGGAGCTGAACGCCTGACGTCGCTCCTGTTAACTCTTGGGGGCCGTATGAACTGCGGTCATCCGGCGGTAAGCCCCTGGTCGGCGCGGGTTCACCGGGGCCCGCGCGCGTTCACCTGGAGACGCGCGCGTTCACCCGGCCGTCGGAAGCCGCAGCACGAACCTGGTGCCCTCGGGGACGTCCTCGGCGTGCAGCGTCCCGCCGTGGGCGATGGCGACGTCGCGGGCGATGGCCAGGCCCAGCCCGGTGCCGCCGCGGTCCCTGCTGCGGGAGTCGTCGAGCCGGGCGAACCGCTGGAAGACCCGTTCGCGGTCGGCCTCGGGGATGCGGTCGCCGTCGTTGGTGACGGTGAGGACGGCGGTGCCGTCGCGGGCGCGCGCCTCGACCCTGACCATGGCGTCGGCGTGCCGCTGCGCGTTGTCCAGCAGGTTGCCGATCACGCGGGAGAGCTGCGTGCTGACGCCGAGCACGGCCACCTCCTCGTGCAGGACCGCCTCCACCGGGACGCGCCCGCGCCGCCGCTCGATCTCCTCGGCCGCCAGCCGGGCCAGGTCCACCCGCTCCTGCGCCGCCGGGCCCCCGGAGCCGAGCCTGGCCATGAACAGCAGGTCGGTGATGATGTTCTGCAGGCGGTCGGTGTCGCGCAGCGCGCCGCCGACCAGGACGGCCAGGTCGGTGTGCTCGGGGTGCAGCCGCGCCTCCTCCAGCTGGGCGCGCAGCCCGGCGATCGGCGTGCGCAGCTCGTGGGAGGCGTCGGCGGCGAACCTGCGCTGCTGCTCCACCGAGTTCTCCAGGCGCGCCAGCGTGGTGTTGACGGTCCTGGCGAGCCGGGCGATCTCGTCGTCGCCGCGCGGCTCGGCGACGCGCCGCGACAGGTCGCTCACCGTGATGTGCGCCAGCTCGGCCTTGATGTTGTCGATCGTGCGCAGCCCCCGGTCGGACGCCTTCCAGGCCACCCAGCCGACCAGCGCGGCCAGGGCCGCCGTCTGCAGGCCGATGGCGGCCTCCAGGGCGGGGGTGGAGACCAGCAGCGGCGCCCGCTTGGCCGCGTACACCAGCGGCGCTCCGGGAGCGGTTCCGGCGAGCATCGCGGTGACCTCGTAGCAGCGCGCCGCGGCGCCCGGGCAGGCGGTGAACTGCGCGACGCGGCGGTGCGCGGCCGGGCGCGTGGTGCTGATCGGGGCCAGGTCCGCCGCGCCGTCGCTGGCGGCGAGCACGTGGCCGCCCGGCCCGATCACCTGGATCAGGTCGGCCCCCGCGGGCACGGGAGAGATGGGATTGCGCAGCGTCGAGGCGCGAATGGCCGAGGCGGCGCGGGAGGCGGCCTCCCTTGTCTCCCGGGCCAGCGACGTGGCCACGGCGTGCCGGATGACCGTGTCGGCCGCGACCGCCAGAGGGATCAGGAACAGGCCGGCCACGCCCAGGGCGACAAGGGTGACCCGCCCCCGGATCGAACGAGGCCAGACGGCGGCCCGGCGGAGGGACATTGGCAAAGGCTAACCGCGCGGATCTCCGCCGAGATCCGCGCGGCGGGAAAGAGGTGTCCAAGGCCTGGCAAACTCCTCCGGCCGCGCCGCTGCCGGGTCCCGGGCGCGGCCTACCGTCCCGCGTGCCGGATCACGATTCCGGTCCCCGGCGGTCCGAGGTCTCCCGCCGGGGCCCCACGGCCGCTACGGTGTGCGGCAGCGATCGATTACTGGGTGTGGTCACATGGCGCGGTTCCTCCGCTTTCTGCCGTCCCCGCTTGCCCTCGTGCTGCTCGCCGTCCCCGTGGCGGTCCCCTCGGGGCGGGCCGCCGCGTCGGGGGCCGTGCCGGCGGCGGGGGCGGCGCGGATCTTCTACGTGGACGCCCGCGAGGGCGACGACGACGCGCCGGGCACCGCGCCGGGCAAGGCGTGGCGGTCGCTGGAGCGGGCGGGCAGGGCACGGCTGCGGCCGGGGGACGCGCTGCTGTTCCGGCGCGGCGGCCGGTGGAAGGGGACGCTGACGCTGTCGGGCGAGGGCACCGCCGCGCGGCCCATCACGGCCGGCTCCTACGGCGAGGGCCCGCGGCCGGTGATCACCGGCGGGGAGGAGGCGTGCGTGGTGCTCGGCGGCGCGCGCTGGCGCGTGTCGGACCTGCGGGCCACCTCGTGCGGCTGGGCGGGGTTCCGCCTCGAGGGCCGCCACAACGACCTGTGGGACGTCCTCGCCGACCACAACGTGGCGGGGGTGTGGGTGACCGAGACCGGCGCGCACAACCTGATCCGTGACAGCCACATCGCCGAGAACAACCGCATGAGCGTCGACGACGACGTGCCCGACAACGACTCCGGCGCGTTCGGGGTGCTGCTGAACGGCGACGACAACCGGGTGATCGGCAACGTGATCACCGGCAGCTACGCGCCGAGCCACGACTACGTCTACGACGGCGCGGCCGTGGAGATCTACGGCGGCGACCGCAACCTCGTCGCGCGCAACGTCGCCCGCGACAACGAGACCTTCACCGAGCTCGGCCACGAGCCCGGCGGCACCGCCCGCGGCAACGTGTTCGCCACCAACGTGGTGACCTCCTCCCACGATCGTGGATCGTTCCTCATCACGCGCGGCCGGGGTCACGGCGTCGGGCCGGTCACCGGCACTCTGGCCGCCGGGAACTCGGTCTACCTGCCGGGACGGCACACGATCGGCGTCTCGTGCGCCGACGGCTGCTCGGCGAAGATCCTCAGGCTGCGCAACAACGTCGTCAAGGTCGGCGGGCTCGTGGGGTTCGAGGACGGCTCGGGCGCCGACGACGCGGGCGGCGTCTACGACGGCAGGCGGGGCCGGTTCACCCCTGGCGCCCGCTCGGTGCGCGCCGACCCGCGCTTCCGGGGGCACGACGACCTGCGGCTGCGGCCGGGTTCGCCGGCGATCGGCAGGGGAGTGCCGATCGGGCCATCCTGGTACGGCGGCGCGGCGCTGGCGTACGACGCGGCGGGGCGGCGAATCCCGCTGAAGAATCCAGACTCAGGCGCGTATCAATACTGATTTCGTCTTATTTCGGACATTTTCGTGGAACATCCGCGAAACCTCGGTTCGGCATGCTGTGTGGCGTGGTGCAGTAGATGAAAGAAATACCAGGTCGGCCCGTACGCGGGGCGGCTCGCTCACGGCGGCACGCGCGAACAGAGGTGGTCACGATGATGCTACGGGTACGAGTCTCGCTGCCCGACCGTCCGGGCGTGCTCGGGCAGGTGGCCCGGGCCTTCGGCGTACTCGGGGCGGACATCCTCCAGGTCACGGTCCTGGAGCGGGAGGGCGGCCGGGCGGTGGACGACTTCACGCTGTCCTGGCAGGGCGGGGCCGGTGCCGACGAGCTGCGCGAGCGCCTCGCGGTCGTGCCGGGCGTGCGCATCGAGGGCGTGTGGCCGACGCGCGAGTCGCCCGGCGTGAGCCCCGACTACGACCTGCTCGGCCACGTCGCCTCCGACGCCGCCCGGGCCTTCGTCACGCTGGTGGACGCCGCCCCCGACCTGGTCGGCGGCGAGTGGGCGGTCGCGGTGGACTCCCGCACCGGCGCGGTGGTGCACGGGAGCTGGCAGGCGCCGGGCGTGGCCGGGCTGCCCGAGCTCACGCCGCTGCGGCCCTCGGCCTTCAGCGAGGGCCCGCTCCACCTGGTGAGCCTGCCCGTGCACGGCGCGGGCCTGCACCTGGTGGTGGCCCGCGCCCAGGGGCCCGCCTTCCACCAGGTCGAGCTGGACAAGATCGTCCGCGTCGTGGAGATCGTCTCGCTGCTCGCCGCCTCGGACGCCGACCGCACCGTGGCCTGAGCCGCGCCCGGCGGCGGAGGGTGCTCAGCGGCGGGGCGGGTCGATCCTGTTGCCCTCCACGGTGAACAGCATGAGCCTGCTGAGGTCCACCGACACCCTGCCGTGCTCCCCGGCCCGCCAGGCCGGGCGGGCGCCGAGCCGCACGACCAGGTCGGCCCTGCGGTGGTGGCCGCTGCCCACGGCGATCTCCTGATCGGGGCGCTCGTCGCCGGTGGCCAGCAGGCGCCGCATCATCGAGCGGATCCTCCCGCCGCCCGCGTCGCCGTGGCCGTTGCCGTCGCCGCCGCCGTTGCCGTTCTGGCGGTGCGGCGGCTCCGGCGCGGGCACCGCGGGGATGCCGACCTCCAGGTAGGCCAGCCACTCGTGGCCGTGGTACTCCAGCGTCCTGACCCGCCCGCTGAAGAAGGGGCCGTCCACGCCCTCGCCGATCGGCGTCAGGCCGTCCGGGCGGATCCCGACGATGATCTGGCTGCCGGTGTGCTGGGAGACGGCGTAGGCGCGGGGGTCGGTCCACGGCATCGTGATCTGGTGGAGGCCGAAGTCCAGCATGATGTACTGGTTCTGCGGGGTGCGCACCGTGGCCGAGAGCAGGTTGAGCTGCTGGGAGCTGAGGAAGGAGGCCACGAACGCCGTCGCCGGGTCGTTGTAGATCTGGCCGGGGGTGCCGACGTCCTGCAGCACGCCGCGGTTCATGATCGCGATGCGGTCGGCCAGCGTCAGGGCCTCGACCTGGTCGTGCGTCACGTAGATCGTCGTCACGCCGAGGGCGCGCACGAGCGAGGAGATCTCCATGCGCAGCTCGGTGCGCATGCCGGCGTCGAGGTTCGACAGCGGCTCGTCCATCAGGAACAGCGACGGCTGGCGCACGATGGCCCTGCCCATGGCCACGCGCTGCCGCTGGCCGCCGGAGAGCGTTCCAGGACGGCGGTCGAGGGTCTCGTCGATGTGCAGCGCGCGAGAGAGCTCGACCACCCGCTCCCTGACCAGCGCGGGGTCGGCCTTGGCGATCTCCAGGGGGAACGAGAGGTTGCGGCGCACGGTCCTGTGCGGGTAGAGCGCGCCGTTCTGGAAGACCATCGCGACGTCGCGGTCCCGTGGGACGAGATCGTTGGCGTGCCGACCGTCGAGATAGAGATCGCCGGACGTGATCTCCTCAAGCCCGGCGATCATGCGCAGCAGCGTCGACTTGCCACAGCCGGATGGCCCGAGCAGGACGAGAAGTTCCCCCTCTTCCGCGCGCAGGCTCATTCGATCGACCGCGAGATGCCCCCCCGGGTACACCTTCGTCACGCTGTCGAGAACGACGGTACTCATCGTCACTCGTTCCTCCCGGGCGTCTCGCCCGGATCCCAGCCGTCATTGTGATTGATGAGGTAGTACATCGCGTTGCGGGGCGCCGTGTCCATACATGGGGTGAGAAAACGCTCATCCGCCGGTTACTTGACCGTCGCCTCTCCGTCGACGTCAGGACAGGCGCAAACGTCCTCCTGCGACCGTCGCCGGGAGCGTGTGCGCGAAACGGGTCGCGGGTCGCTCGCACGGAGCATCTAAGGGCGCGCGGGCCGGGTACTTGCCACAGTTTGCGGAAAGTTTCTGAAAGGTCTTTCAGAGTCGTTCACACGACTGTTACGTTCCGCCTACCCCGGTGATGCCGCCCGCTCGGGGAGGAACACGGGGCGGCGTGCGCCGATCCACTGAGCGATGAAGCTGAGCGAGGAGAGTGCACGAACATGCGGCGAGGCATCTCGGCCGCGGCGGTCGCCGCGGCGCTCGCGCTGGCGGTCTCCGCCTGCGGCGGCGAGGAATCCCCCCGGCAGGCCGCACCGGCCTCCGACCCGGCCGCCGTCTCCGGCCAGGTGACATGGTGGGACACCTCCGACGCCACCAACGAGGCGCCGGTCTTCCAGGAAGTGCTGAAGGACTTCACGGCGAAGTACCCCAAGATCAAGGTCAACTACGTCAACGTCCCCTTCGCCGACGCGCAGAACAAGTTCAAGACCGCCGCGCAGAGCGGCTCCGGCGCCCCCGACGTGCTGCGCGCCGAGGTCGGCTGGGTGGCCGAGTTCGCCTCCCTCGGCTACCTGGCGCCCCTGGACGGCACCCAGGCCCTCGACAAGCCCGAGGAGTTCCTGCCGAGCCCGGCGGGCAGCGGGAAGTACGCCGGCAAGACCTATGCCGTGCCCCAGGTCACCGACACGCTCGGCCTCCTCTACAACAAGGAGCTGCTGAAGAAGGCCGGGCACGACGCCCCGCCGAAGACCTTCGCCGAGCTCAAGCAGACCGCCCTGGACGTCAAGACCAAGGCCGGCGCCGACGGCCTCGCGCTCAACGTCGACGCCTACTTCCTGCTGCCGTTCATCTACGGCGAGGGCGGCGACCTGCTGGACGTCGCCGGCAAGAAGATCACCGTGGCCGCGCCCGCGTCGCTGGCGGGCGTCAAGGTCGTCGAGGACCTGATCGCCTCCGGCGCGGCGGCCAAGCCCGCCATCCAGGACAGCTACACCAACGCCGAGACCGCCTTCAAGGAAGGCAAGGTCGCGATGATCTTCAACGGCCCGTGGTCGAACACCGACAACCTCGGCGGCGCCGTCTTCAAGGACAAGCCGCACGACTTCGGGATCGCGCCCGTCCCCGCCGGATCGGCGAAGGCGGGCTCCCCGACCGGCGGCCACGACTACGCGGTCTACGCGGGCTCCGGCGATCTCGACGCCTCCTACCTGTTCGTCCGGTACATGGCCTCCGCGGAGACCCAGGCGAGGATCGCCGGGAAGCTCGGCCTGCTCCCCACCCGCCGCCCCGCCTACACCCTGCCGGAGGCGCAGGCCAACCCCATGATCGCCAAGTGGCAGGAGCCGATGGCCGCCGCGGTCGAGCGCCCCTGGATCCCCGAGGGCGGCCAGCTCTTCCAGCCGCTGCTGGAGGGCTACCAGAAGCTCGCCGCCGGGCAGCGGCCCGCCGAGCCGATGCTGAAGGACGTCGCCAAGGCGTACCAGGGGCTGCTCAAGGGCTGGAGCCTGTGACCCATGACGACCCAGGTCGTTGACGCGGCGGCCCCGGGCCCCGGCGCCCGCGGCCGCCGCCCCCGCGCCCGCGGCGGCACCCGGCACTGGTACGCGTGGGCCATGTGCGCGCCCGTCGTGATCGTCACGCTGGTGCTGGTCGGCTACCCCCTGGCGCGCGGCGTCTACCTGTCGCTCACCGACGCGACCGAGGCGAACATGGGCCGGACGATCGGGATGAACACCATCCCCTCGACCTACGAGTTCGTCGGCCTGTCCAACTACGCCGGCATCGTCACCTCCGCCGAGTTCCTGACCCGGCTCGGCTGGACGGTCACCTGGACGGTGGTGTGCGTCGCCCTGCACTACGGCCTCGGCCTGGGCCTGGCGATGCTGCTGAACCGGCCGCTGCGGCTGCGCTCGCTCTACCGGGTGCTGCTCGTGCTGCCGTGGGCCGTCCCGGCGTTCGTCTCGGCGTTCGTCTGGCGGTACCTGCTCAACGGCGAGTTCGGCGTCGTCAACGCGATGCTCCGCGCCGCCGGGCTCGGCGGTGTCGACTGGCTCGACGACCCGCTCTGGGCGAAGGTGTCGGTGATCGCGGTCAACGTGTGGCTCGGCGTGCCGTTCATGATGCTCGCCCTGCTGGGCGGCCTGCAGGCCATCCCGCGCGAGCTGTACGAGGCGGCCGAGGTCGACGGCGCGACCCCGTGGCGGCGCTTCCGGCACATCACCCTGCCGGGCCTGCGGCCGGTCGCCGGCACGGTCGTGCTGCTCGGCACGATCTGGACCTTCAACCAGTTCCCCGTCATCTACCTGGTCACCCGGGGCGGCCCCGGAGGCTCCAGCGAGATCCTGGTGACCTACGCCTACCGGCAGGCGTTCGAGGGCATCCGCAACTATTCGGGCTCGGCGGCGTGGGGCGTGCTGATCCTCGCGCTGCTCGTCGTCATGGCCGTCGTCTACCGGCGGGCCCTGCGCACGCGAGGGGAGGCGTGGTGACGGCAGGTCGCGGAGGTTCGCGCGGGGCCGGCGCGTCCCTGGCCCTGCACGCCACGCTGGTCGTGGCGAGCCTCGTGGCGGTCTTCCCCGTCGCGTGGCTCGTGCTGACCTCCATCAAGCCGCGCGACGCCTGGCAGTCCAGCCGGGTGGAAATGTTCCACGACCCCACCCTGGCCAACTACGCGCAGGTGCTCGGGGACACCGCCTTCCCGCGCTGGCTGGTCAACTCGCTGTTCGTCGCGGCGCTGACCACCGTGCTCGGCGTGCTGCTCGCGGCCACCACCGGGTACGCCGTCAGCCGCTTCCGCTTCCCCGGCTTCCGCTCGATCATGTGGATGCTGCTGGTCACGCAGATGTTCCCCGTGGCCACCCTGATCGTGCCGATCTACAACCTGCTGGCCGCGCTCGGGCTGGTCAACCAGTTCCCCGGGCTGGTCATCGCCTACCTCACCACCACCGTCCCCTTCTGCGCCTGGATGATGAAGGGCTACTTCGACACCGTCCCCGTCGAGATCGACGAGGCCGGGCGGGTGGACGGGCTCACGCCGTTCGGCACGTTCTGGCGGCTGATCCTGCCGCTGTCCAGGCCCGGCCTCGCCGTCGCCGCGTTCTACTCCTTCATCACCGCGTGGGCGGAGGTGGCGTACGCGACCGCGTTCATGACCGGCGACGACAAGTACACTCTCGCCGTCGGGCTCGGGCAGTTCGTCGGCCAGCACAAGGCGGAGTGGGGCCTGCTCACCGCGTCCTCGGTGCTGATCGCCGTGCCCGCCGCCGTGGTGTTCCTCCTCGTGCAGCGCCACCTCGTCACCGGCCTCACCGCCGGCGCCACCAAGGCGTGATACTCCGGTGGTGACCGTCCCAGCCCTTCCCGCCGATCGGGGGTTCCCATGACCGACGCCGTGACCCACGCCGAGACCGGTGAGGTCCGCGAGGCCACCCGCTGGTGGCGCGACGCGGTGATCTACCAGGTCTACGTCCGCAGCTTCGCCGACGGCAACGGCGACGGGATCGGCGACCTGCTCGGGGTGCGCGGCCGGCTCGCCTACCTGGCCGGGCTCGGCGTGGACGCCGTCTGGCTCACGCCGTTCTACACCTCGCCGATGGCCGACTTCGGGTACGACGTCGCCGACTACCGCGACGTCGACCCGGTCTTCGGCACGCTCGCCGACGCCCGCGCCCTCATCGAGGACGCCCACCGGCACGGCCTGCGCATCATCACCGACGTCGTGCCCAACCACACCTCCGACCGGCACGCCTGGTTCCAGGAGGCGCTGCGGGCCGGCCCCGGCGCCGCCGCGCGGGACCGGTACGTCTTCCGGCCGGGCCGCGGCCGGGACGGCGGGCTGCCGCCCAACGACTGGGAGTCGGTCTTCGGGGGACCCGCCTGGACGCGGCTGCCCGACGGCGAGTGGTACCTGCACCTGTTCGCCGCCGAGCAGCCCGACCTCAACTGGGACCACCCCGAGGTCCACGCCGAGTTCGAGGCGATCATGCGCTTCTGGCTCGACCTCGGCGTGGACGGCTTCCGCGTCGACGTGGCCCACGGCATGGTCAAGGCCCCCGGGCTGCCCGACATCGGGGTGAGCGGGCAGACCGAGATGCTCGGCACCGCCGTGCTGCCCTACTTCGACCAGGACGGCGTCCACGAGATCCACCGCCGCTGGCGCCGCCTCCTCGACTCCTACGACGGGGAGCGCATCGGCGTCGCCGAGGCGTGGGCGCCCACCCAGGAGCGCCTCGCCCTCTACGTCCGTCCGGACGAGCTGCACCAGGCGTTCAACTTCCACTTCCTGAAGACCCCCTGGGACGCGGTGGCGCTGCGCGCCGTCATCGACGAGTCCCTGGCCGGGGCCGCCCTCGTCGGCGCGCCGAGCACGTGGGTGCTGTCCAACCACGACGTCAAGCGGCACGTCACCCGCTACGGGGACGGCGACCTCGGCCTGCGCAGGGCCCGCGCGGCGGCGCTGCTGATGCTCGCCCTGCCCGGCTCCGCCTACGTCTACCAGGGCGAGGAGCTCGGCCTCCCGGAGGTGCTCGACCTGCCGGAGGAGGTCTGCCAGGACCCGCAGCGGCTGCGCGCCCCCGGCGACGGCCGCGACGGCTGCCGCGTGCCCATGCCCTGGGCCCACGCCGAGCCGCCGTTCGGGTTCAGCCCGCCCGGCATCGCCGACACCTGGCTCCCCGTCCCCGCCACCTGGGGCCCGCTCACCGTGGAATCCCAGCTCGCCGACCCCGGCTCCACCCTGGCGCTGTACCGGGCCGCGCTGCGGCTGCGGCGCGAACACCCCGGCCTCGGGGACGGCGGCCTCACCTGGCACGCCTCGCCTCCCGGCACCCTGGTCTTCTCCCGGGGCGACGGCTTCCTCTGCACGGTCAACACCGGCCCCGCCCCCGTCGCGCTGCCCCGCCCCGGCCGCCTCCTGCTCGGCAGCGCCCCCATGGAGGAGGGCGGCGTCGTCCGGCTCCCGTCCGACTCCTGCGCGTGGTGGGAGCCCGGTGATGCGTAAAGTAGCGCCATGAACGGTAATGCCCGGCTCGCCGACATCGCGGCCCAGGCGGGCGTCAGCGAGGCGACCGTCAGCCGGGTGCTGAACGGCAGGTCCGGGGTGTCGGCGAACACCCGCCGGCTCGTCCTCACCGCGCTGGACCTGATGGGCTACGAACGCCCCCAGCGCCTGCGCCAGCGCAGCAACGGCCTGATCGGCCTGGTCACCCCCGAGCTGGACAACCCCATCTTCCCCGCGTTCGCCCAGGCCGTCGAGCGGTCGCTCACCCAGCACGGCTACACCCCCGTGCTGTGCACCCAGAGCCCCGGCGGCGCCCCCGAGGACGAGTTCACCGAGCTGCTGCTCGAACGCGACGTCAGCGGCATCGTCTACGTCTCCGGCCTGCACGCCGACACCACCGCGCGTATGGACCGTTACACCCGGCTCGTCGACCGCGGGCTGCCGATCGTCCTCATCGACGGCTACAGCGAGCGCGTCGAGGCGCCGTTCATCTCGCCCGACGACCGGCTGGCGGCCCGCCTCGCCGTCCGCCACCTCGTCGACCTCGGCCACCGGCGCATCGGCCTCGCCGTGGGGCAGCGGCGCTTCGTGCCCGTCATCCGGAAGATCGAGGGCTTCGCCGCGGCCCTGGCCGACCTGCTCGGCGTCGCCGACTGCGAGCCGTTCGTCCGGCACTCCCTGTTCTCCGTCGAAGGCGGGCAGGCCGCCGCGTCCGCCCTGATCGAGGCCGGCTGCACCGCCATCGTCTGCGCCAGCGACCTCATGGCCCTCGGCGCGATCCGCGCGGCCCGCGACCGCGGCCTGTCCGTCCCCGGCGAGGTCTCGGTGGTCGGCTTCGACGACAGCCCCCTGATCCCCTTCACCGACCCACCCCTCACCACCATCCGCAAGCCCATCGGCCCCATGGCGGTCGCCGCCGTCCAAACCCTCCTGGAGGGCATCGCCGGCGCGCCGCCCAAGAACCTGGAACTCGTCTTCCAGCCCGAACTCATAGTCCGCCGCTCCACCGCCCCGGCCCCCCGCTAGCCGCTTGATGGTCAGAGCGCAGTCACGGGGGCTGGTCGCGGTGGTGTCGCATTCGATGTCGTAAGCGCCGTGGGAGTGGACCTGCCCGAGCTGGGCGGCCGCCTGTCCGGGCTGCCGGTCGCCGCGTGCCATTTCCCGGCGTGCCAATTCCTGTGGTGAGCAGTGGACGCCGATGAAGACGACGTCCAGGCCGCTGAGGACGGTGAGGCAGTCCAGCAGGCGCCACCGCTCGCTGAGGACGTGGTCGACGACGAGGTCGTTGCCGGCCTGGGCCATGCCCGCGACCGCGCGGTGGAAGCCGGCCCGGGTCCGGGCCAGGACGGCGTCCAGCTCGCCGGGATCCAGCTCCAGCGTGCGCCGGCGGGCGCGCATCGCGTTGATGGCATCGACGGACAGGTGGAAGAAGGGACGATCCAGGACGTGCAGGAGCTGGTCGGCGATGCTCGACTTGCCCGAGCTGGACGTCCCGTTGAGAAAGAGGACCTGCCCGGTCCGGGCTGCGGTGAAGCTCATGGGCTTCATTGTGGCCAGGGCCCGAAAAGGTGCTCACCGTGGCTGCCGCCGAGGAGAAAGGTGAAGCGGTCCAGGTCGGCAATGCGTGAGCTCGCCTACAGCTCGTCGAAGGCGGCGCTGAACATGATCGCGATCCGGTACGCCCAGGCGCTCCCGGAGATCACACTCAACCTGGTCACTCCCGGAGAAGCCGCCAGTTCGCCGCCACCGACATGAACCGTCACCCCGGCCGGCTGACGGTCACCGAAGGCACCGACCCGATCGTCGAGCTCGCGATGATCGACGCCGGCGGGCCGGCCGGGATCTTCCTCGATCGCCTCGGGCCCCTCGGCTGGTGATGTCACCTCACCTTTTCGGCGGCTGCGTTGTCGGACCAGTAGCACCGGGCGCAAGACCTGATGCGACGACCACCGTGGAGGACTCATGTTCGCCGCCTACGCGACGATCACCATCTTCGCCTCGCTGCTGTTCGGCAGCGCGGCGGTCATCTACCTGATCGGACACGAATTCCCGAAGGCCCAACTGGACATGAAGGGCCTGCCGCGCTCATGGGCACCCGTCCTGGGCGCGATGCTGGCGCTGGGCGCGTTGGGATTGCCGGGCGGATTCGCCATCCCCCTGCTGGGGACTCTGGCCGCCTACAGCCTCGTGCTGTACTTCACCGGCGCGCTCCTCGCGCACCTGCGAGTAGGGTCACGCAAGCTGGGAAACTGGGCCCTCTTCTTCGCCACCGCGGTGGCCGCACTGGGCGCGAGCCTGCTCTACCACTGGTCGTGATCCCTGGCGACAGGGAGTGAGAAGTCGCGGCCCAGGCCCATCACCGGCTTCGCGCCGTTCCCGCTTGAGGCGTTCGGTGGCCTGTGTCGCCCCGGTGGCCGGTACAGGCGGCCGGGGCGCCTCCGCCGAGATCACCGGCGGATGCCGCCGCCGGGGCCGGGCCGGCCGCCGAGGAGGGAGCAGGAGATGATCAGAAGTGGGTGTACGCCAGCTCGGTCACCGTGCAGTCGGCGTCGACCACCGGGATGACCCGCCACTTGTCGAAGGTCGTACACGGGTGGGAGATGCCGAACGCGACGACGTCGCCCACCGTGAGCGGCAGGTCCGCGGGCAGGGCGAGATACGCGTGCTGGTCGTTGACGGCGGTCACCCGTACCTCGCCGTCGAACGGGGTGATCCGGCCGGTGCGGTCGCGCACCATGCGGGGCACCGGCAGCCCGTCGTCGGCGGAGGCGTCCCGGCGGCCCAGCCCGGCCAGCGCCAGCGTCGGCTCGGGGCGGGACAGCACCGGCGCCCAGATCCGCAGCGCCTCGCGGAGCCGGTACGGGGCGCGTGGCCGGGCGCCGAAGGGGGAGAGCGCCTCATAGCCACCGGCGTCGTGGGTGACGTAGCACCCGCTGCGCAGGACGGTCCGGTACGGCGTGCCGGCCAGGGCCGGGGGCAGTCGCCGTGCCACCCGGTCGAAGTAGGCGCTGCCGCCCACCGTGACGATCGGCGCGGGCCCGGCGCCGATCAGCCCGTCCGCGTGCGCGGTGCGCGCCACGCCGGAGAGCCGGTCGAGGAGCCGGTCGACCAGCGTCAGGGTATCGGCGAGGTCGGCGCCGTGCAGGATGCCCTCGAAAGCGGAGAACCCGGCCAGCACCATCGGGCCGTCCGCGATCCTGGCCGCCAGGGCGAGCGCGTCGCGGTCGTCGCGCAGGCCGGTCCGTCCGCCGGTCACGCCGATCTCGACGAGAACCCGTGCCCGGCCGCGCAGGCCCGCGTCGATGCCGTTCTCCAGAGCGTGCAGCGCGGCCGGCGAATCGGTGTGGCAGTAGATTTCCAGGTCGTCGTAGGCCGCCAGCACGCCGTTGAGGAGCCGGAGCGAGCCGGGGTCGACGATGCAGTTGGCCAGCACCAGGCGGCGCACGCCCATGTCGGCCACCGTCCGGGCCTGCCACGCGGTCGCCACGCTGATCGCCCACGCCCCGGCCGCCAGCTGCCGTTCGATGATCTGCGGGCACATCGTCGTCTTGCCGTGCGGGGCCAGCAGCACGCCATGGGCCGCGCAGTACGCGGCCATCGTGGCGACGTTGTGCTCGAGTTCGTCCCGGAGCAGCACGGCGGTGGGCAGCGGGAACGTGCCGTCGAAGAGCTGTGCGCCGCGCGGGTCGGCGACGTCGGGCAACCCTTTCGCGAGTGTGACAGCGGGCTCAGCCCACATGGCGCAGCACCTTTCCCGGGCGGGCGGTGCCGAGCACGCCGTCCCGTACGACGATTCGACCGCCGACCACGGTCAGCGCGATCCCCACCGGCGCCTGCCGGGGCCGTTCGAAGGTGGCCCGGTCGGCGACCACGGAGCGGTCGAAGGCGACCAGGTCGGCGACGAATCCCGGACGGATCCGCCCGCGATCGCGCAGGCCGAGCCGGGCCGCCGGGGCGGCGGTCATCTTGTGCACCGCGTCGGGCCAGGTCAGGACGCCGAGTTCGCGCACGTAGCGCCCGAGGACCCGGGCGTTGGCGCCGTAGGCGCGTGGGTGCGGCTGGCCGGCGCCGGCGCGTAACGGCAGCGCGTTGCCGTCCGAGCCCACGATCGAAAGGCGATGGGCGAGGAACGCGGTCATGTCGGCCTCGGTGCGATAGTGCAGCACCACCTGGGCCGCGCTGCCCAGTTCGACGCACAGGTCGAGCAGGACCTCCTCGGGCGGCCGCCGCCGGAGCCGGGCCACCTCGGCGATGGAGCTGCCGGGCAGGTCCTCGTACGGCCCGGCGGCGGTGATCACGACCCGGTCCCAGTGCCAGGGAATGCCGCCGAAGAAGCCGGCGCGGATGTCGCCGAGCGCGCGCCGCCGCCATGCGGCGTCGCCGGAGTTCCGCCGCAGGCCGGCGCTGCCGTCCCGCTGCACCCACTCGGGGAGGTACTGCACCAGCGCCGAGGACGAGGCGTCGTAGGGGTAGACGTCGAAGGCCACGTCGAGGCCCCGCGCCTCGGCGGCGTCGAAGCGGGCGAGCGCGTCGGCGGCGCGGCCCCAGGAGGCGGGATCGTTCAGCGCGAGGTGGGAGAACTGCAGCCGCCCGCCGGTACGCCTGGCTGTGTCGACGGCTTCGTCGACGGCCGCGAGTTCCCGGCCGGCCGAGGCCCGGGCGTGGGTGGCGTAGACGGCGTCGTGCGCGGCGCAGATCTCGGCGAGCGCGGTCACCTCGCCGGGCCCGCCGAGTGAGGACGGCGTGTGGGTGAGCCCGGTGGACAGGCCGAACGCGCCGGCCGCGAGCGCGTCGTCGAGCAGGCGCCGCATGCGGGCGACGTCGTCGGCGGTGGCCGGGCCGTACGGGTCGTCCATCGCGGCGATCCGCAGCGCGCCGTGACCGGCGAGGGCGGCCACGTTGATGGCCGGTCGCGCGCCGGTCAGGGCCTCGGCGTACCCGTCGAAGCCGGTCCAGGTGACCGGGGCGGGGCCGTCGCCCAGGCGGGCGAGGTGGTCGGTCAGCAGGTGGTGGCGGGCCGGATGCACCGGGAACGCCGAGTACCCGCAGTTGCCGACCACCTCGGTGGTCACGCCCTGCAGGGCCTTGCTCTCGCCGCGCGGGTCGAGCAGCAGGCTGACGTCGGAATGGGTGTGGACGTCGATGAATCCGGGAGCGAGGGTGAGCCCGGTCAGGTCGACGGTCTCGGCCGCCGTCACGCCGTCGCCCGGGGAGGCCCCTGGCGCCGCCAGATGGGTGATCCGGTCCGAGGTCACCCCGATGTCGAGCCGGCGCTCCGGCGCACCGGTGCCGTCCAGCACGGTGGCCCCGTGCAGCCACAGGTCGTAGGCCATCGGGACTCCCTTCCAGGATCAGGTGAGTGCGTTGCCGAGCTCCGCGCACACCTCGGCCAGGCGCCGCCCGACCATGGCCATGGTCTCGTCGGGCATGCGCGAGGTGGGCGCGGCGACGCTGATCGCGGCCACCGGCCGGCCCTCGCCGTCCAGGATCGACGCGGCCACGCAGCGGGAGCCCACCTCGTTCTCCTCGTCGTCGATGGCGTAGCCGAGCCGGCGGAAGGTCCCGAGGGCCGCGAGCAGCTCGTCGACCGAGGCGACCGCGTTGGGGGTGTGCCGCGACCAGTCGGCCTGGGCGAGCTGCTCGCGGGCGTGCTCCTCGGGGAGCGCCGCGAGGACCGCCTTGCCCAGCGCCGTGGTGTGCACCGGGTCGCGCAGCGCGATCTGCACCGTCGTGCGCAGCCGCTGCGCGCTCTCCACCGCGTCGAGGTAGACGACCTGGCCGTGGCTGACCACTCCGAGGTTGACGGTCTCGCCGAACTCCTCGTTGAGCGACTGCATGGCCGGGCGGGTCAGCCGGACCAGGTCGGTGGAGTTCCGCGCCGCCCGGCTCAGGCCGTAGAGGGCGGGGCCGAGCGAGTACTCCTTGCGCGCCTCGTCGCGCACCACGTAGCCCCGCTGGTCGAGGGTCTTGAGTATCCGGTACGCCGCGGGCTTGGTGATCCCGGTGTGCTGGCAGAGCTGTGCCACGGTGCAGGGTGCGTCCGTCGCCATCCGGTCGAGGATGTCGAGTGCCTTGACGAGGACCCCGACCTCGTCGGACCGCCGTTCGCTGCTCACCGGTACCAATTGCTCCTTTCGGGTGGATACCCACTCATTGCGAAGTCCGATATGCGGAACTAGATTTCGCTTATCGTACAACGGCCGGATCGGAAGGGCAAAGCGATGACGGTGCGGATCGGGCTGGGGGGCATCTGGCAGGAGACGAACACCTTCGCGGTCGAACCCACCACACTGGCGGACTTCCGCCGGTACCAGTTCTTCGAGGGGCCGGAGCTCGTGGCCTCGCTGCGCGGGACGGGCACCGAGCTGGGCGGGGCCATCGACGCCGCCCGGCAGCGGTCGGCCTACCCGGTGGGGCTGTTCTTCGGCGCCGCGCTTCCCTCCGGCATGGTCCGGGCGCGGGCGTTCGAGTCGATGCTGCGCCGGCTGGCAGCCCTCACCCGGGCGCGGCTTCCCCTCGACGGGCTGGTGCTGTCGCTGCACGGCGCGATGGTGGTCGACGGTCATCCGGACCCCGAGGCGGAGATCGTCACGACCCTGCGTGCCGTCGTCGGCGACATCCCGATCGCCGCCACGCTGGACTACCACGCCAACGTCGGCGCGACCCTGCCCGAGGTCACCGACATCCTGGTCGGCTACCGCACCTATCCCCACGTCGACATGGCCGAACGCGGCGCGGAGGCGATGGAGGCGGTGCTGCGCCTGCTGCGCCCGCCGTGGCGGGGACGCCGCCCGGCCCGGCACCTGGAGAGGCTTCCGCTGCTCACCGTGCCCCCGGCCCAGGAGGACGTGGCCGAGCCGATGCGGTCCATCCTCGCCGCGGCCGAGCGGATACGCGCCGAGCCCGGCGTCTGGGCCGCCAGCGCGCTGCCCGGGTTCGCCTACGCCGAGAGCGGCAGGCTCGGGTTCGCGGTGTACCTGGCGGCGGAGACCCATGCGGTGGCGCGCGCCCGGGAACTGGCCGCCCACGTGTGGCGCGAGCGCGACGCGTTCTCCGCGCCGCTGGCCGGTCCCGCCGAGGCGGTGGCCGAGGTGGCCGGCGCCCGGGGGAGGAGGCCCACCGTGCTGGTCGACGTCGCGGACAACGTGGGCGGCGGCTCGCCGGGCGACGGTACGGCGCTGCTCCACGCGCTGGCCCAGGCCGGGGTGGCGGGCGCCATCGCGGTCATCTGGGATCCGGCCGCGGTGGCCGCCGCGCACGCGGGGTCCGCCGACCGGATCGACCTGTGGGTGGGCGGCCACAGCGACCCGGCGATGGGACCGCCGTTCCGCGCCTCAGGGCCGGTCCGCCGCTTCGACTCCGTGTCGTACCTGCGTACGGGCTCGTACATGCGCGGCCAGCGGGTGGAGATGGGCCGGGTGGCGGTGATCGAGACGCCGATCGGCGCGATCGTCCTGACCGAGAACCGGGTGGTCCCCTTCGATGACGATCATCTGCGCGCCGTGGGCCTGGAGCCGCGCGGCGCCCGCGTGATCGTCGCCAAGGGGGCCATCGCGTGGAAGGCCGCGTTCGCCGGCTACGCCGCGCGGACCCTCTACGTCCGCACTCCGGGGTACTGCCCGGCCGCGCTCGACCAGCTCGACTACCGGTCCCGCCCGGCGCCGCTCTACCCGCTGGAACGGGACCCCGCCTGGGAGTCCGCGGTGGCCGCCCGGCTGACCTCGGGGAACCGTCCGTAACGCGCCTGGTCACAACTCGGTACCAGTCAAAGATCGGACATGTCGGGTGATTGACACAGCGTTCCGGCATTTCTAGCTTAGTCCGCATAGCAGAAATGTAGTCCGCATAGCGGACTAACCCTAAGGGGTGGCAATGCCTGACTCGTCGAAGGGCCTGGGCGGATTCAACCGGCGCGATCTCCTGCGCCTCAGCGTCATCACCGGAGCCGGGCTCGCCGTCGGCGCCCCGCTGCTCAGCGCGTGTTCGGTCGACAGCGGGACGAGCGGCGGCGCGGAGCAGAGCTCCACGCCCGGCGCCACCCGGAAGGCGATCGGCAACGGCATCACCGAGAAGAAGGAACTGGCGCCCTTCCAGTTCGGCGGCCCGGCCGGCGAGAAGCCCGGCATCCCCAAGCGGATCGCCTGGGCCAACACCTCCGACGCCGAGTTCTTCCTGCAGATCACCCGATCCATCGAGCTGGCCGCCACCGCCCGCGGGCTGGAGTTCGTGACGGCGATCGCCAACGACGACTCGGCCAAGAACGTCGAGCAGATCGAGACCTTCCTGCAGCGCGGCATCGGCGCGCTGTGCATCCAGCCGCTGGACGCCAACGCCCAGGCTCCGCTGATGAAGCGCGCGATCGAGGCGGGCGCCGCCGTGATGTCGCTGGTGACCCCGCCGAGCACCTCACAGGCCGTCGCCGACCAGTACAAGGTCGGGAACACCCAGGGGCTGGCCGCCGCCAAGTACATCACCGAGAAACTGGGCGGCAAGGCCAAGGCCGTCTACTTCAACATCGACACCATCGAGGTGCTCAAGGCCCGGCACCAGGGCGTGCTGGACGGCCTGAAGTCCGCCGGATCGGGTGTGAAGATCGTCTCCGACGTGCAGCCGTCGGCCCTCACCCAGGACGGCGGCTTCAAGGCGATGAACACCATCCTGCAGGCCCACCCCGACGTCAACGTCGTCGTGGGCGGCGACACGCACTGCCTGGGCGCGCTGTCGGCACTGAAGGCCGCCGGCAAGGACCGGCCGGAGATGTACCTGTCCGGGATCGACGGTGACGAGCAGGCCCTGGCCGAGATCCGCAAGGGCGGGGCCTACAAGGCCAGCTTCGCCTTCGCCTACCCGCTGATGGGCTACGCCTGGGGACAGTTCGCGGCGGACTGGCTGGAGGGCAAGCCGATCCCCCAGGTCATGCAGTTCAACGCCGTCGAGCTCAACTCCGCCGAGATCATCGACAGGTACCAGGCCGACATGAAGGCGGTGGCCGAGACCTGGAAGAACGCCGCCACCTACTTCACCCTGCTGGGCTCCGTCCGCTACCAGGAACGAGACCAGTTCATCAACTACGCCGCCTGAACCGCCTCTTAGGGGTTGCTGTGCCGATCAGTTCCACGCCGGCGAACCGCCGCCACCTGGTTCCCGGCGAGCCCAGCCGGCGTACCGGGCTGGCCTTGCTCTGCGCCGTCCTGGTGGCCTACTTCGGGTTCGCCTACGACAACTTCTTCACCGTCTCCAACGGTCTGTCCATCCTGATGAACGTCTCGGCGATCGCGATCGCGGCGGTGGGCGCGATGTTCCTGGTCGTCTCCGGCAACGTGGACCTGTCGATCGGCGGCCAGTACGCGCTCATCTCGGTGATCGTCGCGAGCTTCGCCCGGGACCAGGGCGGCCTCGTGGTCGCGGTGCTCGCCGGGCTGGTCGCCGGGCTGGTCCTCGGCCTGACCAACGGGATCCTCGTGAAGTACATGAAGATCTCACCGCTCATCGTCACGTTGGGCACCATGGCCGTCTTCAAGGGACTGGCCTACCTGGTCAGTGAGGGCAAGTCGGTGTTCGGCTTCTCCGACGCGTTCATCTTCCTGGGCCGGGCCCGCGTCAACAACGTGCCGCTGCCGGTCATCATCGCCGCGGTCGTCTTCGTGGCCGGCGGCTTCTGGCTGCTGCGCACGTCCGCCGGCCTGCGGCTGTTCGCCATCGGCGGTAACCAGCAGGCGGCCAGGCTGACCGGGATCAACGTCGACCGGGTGGTCGTCCGGCTCTACGTGCTCAACGGCCTGCTGATGGGCGTGGTCGCGATCCTGACCACCGCCCGGCTGGGCAGCGGCACCCCGCAGATCGGCACCGCCTTCGAACTGGACGTGCTCACCGCCGTCATCCTCGGCGGCGTCGGGTTCGCCGGCGGCAGCGGGCACCCCGCCGGAGTCTTCGTCGGCGTCGCCACCATCGGCATCCTCGGCTCGGGCCTGATCTTCGCGGGGCTGGCGGACTGGTGGCAGCAGATCTTCAAGGGCCTGGTGCTGCTGCTGGCCCTCGGCGCCGACCAGATCGCCGAGCACCGGCGGGCCCGCTCGGCGCGCGACGACCCGCCCGCCGACCCGTCCACCGAGGCAGGTGAACCGGTGGCGGCGGGCGGGTCGCCGCCACCGGACGCCGACGACGAGTACGGCCTGGGCGTGCGGCGCGCCCGCGAGCCCGGCGAGGTGGTGCTCGCCGCGACCGGCCTGGCCCGACGGTTCGGAGCGGTCTTCGCCCTGCGCGACGGCACCTTCTCGGTACGCGCCGGCGAGGTCGTCTGCGTCGTCGGCGACAACGGCGCCGGCAAGTCGACGCTGATCAAACTGATCTCGGGGGTCTACAGGCCGGACGCCGGCCGCATCGAGCTGGACGGCCGGCCGGTCGAGTTCGGCGGCCCGATCGACGCCCGGCGGGCCGGCATCGAGACGGTCCACCAGGATCTGGCGGTCTGCCCGAACCTCGGGGTGGCCCACAACCTGATCCTGGGGGACGAACCGCGGCGCCGGATGTTCGGCCTGATCCCGGTACGGGATGACGCCGCCGCCGTCGCCCGCGCCAGGACGCGGCTGGCGTCGCTGGGCATCACGCTCACCGACCTGAACCGGTCGGTGGGGCGGCTGTCCGGCGGCCAGCGCCAGTCGGTCGCGATCGCCCGGGCCATGAAGGAAGACGTCAAGCTGGTCATCCTCGACGAGCCCACCGCGGCGCTGGGCGTCGCGCAGACCCGGAACGTGCTGCGCATCGCCCGGCAGGCCGCGGAGAACGGCGCCGGCGTGATCCTGATCAGCCACGACATCCGCACCGTCTTCGCCGTCGCGGACCGGGTCGTGGTCCTGCGGCTGGGCCGGGTCGTGTACGACGACTCCGTTCACCGCATCACCCACACCAGGCTGCTGCACCTGATGGCCGGCCTGGAAGCCCTCGACGACGCCACGACCGAAGACGACGCCACGACCAGGACGGGGCAGTGACATGGACGACTTCGACCTGACCGGCCGCCGGGTGCTGGTCACCGGCGGCGGGGACGGGCTCGGCCGCCAGATGACCGAGGCGTTCGTGGACGCCGGCGCGACCGTGGTCATCTGCGGGCGCCGCACGGAACCGCTGGAGAGGACCGCGGCCGAGCTGGCCGGGCGCGGCGACGTCCGGCCGGTCCGGGCCGACGTGACGGTCCCCGCCGAGGTGGACGCGCTGGTCGCCGCCGCCGGCGGGATCGACGTGCTGGTCAACAACGCCGGACTCGCCCACCGGACGCCCTGGCAGGAGGTCGAGTCCGCGGAGTGGCGGCGGATCATGACCCTCAACGTGGAGGCGCCGTTCTGGCTCTGCCAGCGTTTCGTGCCCGGCATGGTCGAGCGCGGCTGGGGCCGGGTGATCAACGTCTCCTCGGTGTACGGGCTGGTCGCCGGCGACGCCGGTCGCTATCCCGGCCTCGGCCTGGACATCGCCTCCTACTTCGCCAGCAAGCACGCCGTCATCGGGATGACCAGGTTCCTCGCCGCCCAGCTCGGGCCGACCGGGGTGACGGTCAACGCGCTCTGCCCCGGCATGTTCCCCAGCCCGGCCAACGACGACGCGCTACGGCCCGAGGTGATCGCGGCGCTCTCCGGCGGCACCCCGATGGGCCGGCTGGGCACCGACCGGGAACTCCGCTCGGCCGTGCTGTTCCTCGCGGCACCCTCCTCCTCCTTCGTCACCGGTCAGAGCCTGGTGGTCGACGGCGGATGGACGATCTGGTGAAGGAGACCTATCCGATGGAATTCGACGCGTCACGGGCACGGATCGACCATGCCGCCGCGGTGGTCGCGGGCGGGGTGAACAGCGCCTTCCGGCTCGGCATACGCCCCCATCCGCTGGTCTTCGCCTCGGCGGACGGCGCGATCCTCACCGATGTCGACGGCAACCGGTTGATCGACTACTTCCTCGGCATGGGGCCGATGCTGCTCGGCCACCGGCCACCGGCCGTCGTCGAGGCCGCGCGGGCGCAACTCGACCGCAGCATCCTCGTCGCCGGGCAGACCGAACTGGAGTACGCCGCCGCGCGGTTGCTGGTCGAACTGGTGCCCTCGGCGGAGCTGGTGCGCTTCTCCGTCTCCGGCAGCGAGGCGGTGCAGGCCGCGCTGCGGGTGGCTCGGGCGGCCACCGGCCGGTCGGCGGTGGTCAAGTTCGAGGGCCACTACCACGGGTGGTTCGACAACGTCCTGTGGAGCGTGGCACCCGACCTCGCCAAGGCCGGCCCGCGCGAGGCGCCGGTGCCGCTCCCCGGATCGGGGGGCCAGATGCCCGACCCGAACATCTCCGTCCTGCCCTGGAACGACGCCGGGGCCCTGCGCGAGCGGCTCGCCGCGGGTGACGTGGCCGCCGTCATCATGGAGCCGGTCATGTTCAACAGCGCCGGCATCCTTCCGGTACCGGGCTACCTCGAAGCGGTCCGCGAGGCCTGCGACGCCGCCGGGACCCTGCTCGTCTTCGACGAGGTGATCACCGGTTTCCGGGTGGCCCCGGGCGGCGCGCAGCAGCGGTTCGGCGTGGTGCCGGACCTGACCGTCCTCGGCAAGGCGCTGGCCAACGGATTCCCGGTGGCCGCGGTGGTGGGCCTGCGGCGGTACATGGATCTGATCGCCGACCGGCAGGTGTTGCACGGCGGCACCTACAACACCCAGTCCGTCGCGATGGCCGCCACGCTCGCCACCCTGACCGAGATCCGGGACGGCGCCCCCTACCGGCGGATCGACAAGGTCGGCGCCCGGCTGATGGAAGGCCTGCTGGAGGAGTTCGCGGCGGCGGGCGTCGAGGCCCGGATCGTCGGCTATCCGGCCGTGTTCCAGGTGCGGTTCGGCGCCGTGCGCCCGAGCGACTTCCGCGAGGCGCAGCGGGCGGACAACGCGCGGTACGCCGACTTCGCGGCGGCGCTGCTGCGCCACGGGGTGCGGGTGCTGCCCCGAGGCACCTGGTTCGTGTCCGCCGCGCACGAGGACGGCCACGTCGACGCCACCCTCGCCGCGGTGCGCGCGGTACTCGCCGAGACCCGGTCGTAAGGGAGCGTCTCTTGAAGATCATCGACATTCGCGCCACCCCCGTGACGGTGCCGCTCCGCCGCCCGCTGCGCTGGTCCTTCGGCGTCGAGGTGTCCACCACCCGCACCATCGTCGAACTGATCACCGACGAGGGACTCGTCGGCGTCGGCGAGACCCGGGGCGGCGACGAGGTCGTGCGCGCCCTCATGCTCCACCGCGACCTCTACATCGGCGTCGACCCGATGGAGGTGTGGCGGATCACCCGCCGCTTCAGCGTGTTCCGGATGACCAGCGAGCAACTGGCACTGGTCGGCGCCGCGAAGCTGGCCGGCGCCGCCGTGGAGATGGCCTGCTGGGACCTGGCCGGCAAGGCGCTCGGCAAACGCTGCGGGGACCTGTGGGGCGGCATCGAGACCGAACAGGTGGAGTTCGCCGCCTACGTCTTCTACCGCTACGCCTCCGCCGGCGACATCGGCAACGGCGACCGTCCCGAGGACGCCGCCGACCACGCCGAAGAGCTGTTCGACACCTACGGGTTCACCGACATCAAGTTCAAGAACGGGGTCCTGCCGCCGGAGCGGGAGATCGCCTCGGTCCGCATGATGCGGGAGCGGCTCGGCTCGCGGCTGCGGTACCTGCGGATCGACCCCAACGCGGTCTGGTCGGTGGAGACCGGTATCCGGGTGCTCAACGAACTGGCCGACTACGGCCTGGAGTTCTGCGAGGACCCGACCTGGGGGATCGAGGGAATGTCCCTGGTCAGGGAACGCACCCCGGTCCCGCTCGCCACCAACATGTGCTGCGTCACCTTCGAGCAGATCCCCCTTTCGGTACGGCTGCGCGCGGTCGACGTGATCCTCGGCGACGTGCACTTCTGGGGCGGCCCCAGCTCGGTGCTGCAACTGGCGAAGGTGTGCGAGACCTTCAACCTCGGGCTGAGCATGCACAGCGACCGTGAACTGGGCATCTCCACCGCGGCGGTGCTGCACGTGGCCGCCGCCGAGACGATGGTCAGCCACGCCGTCGACTCCCACCTGCCCGAACAGGCCGACGACATCATCACCGAGCCGTTCACCTTCGAGAACGGGCGGCTCCAGGTGCCCACCGGCCCCGGGCTCGGCGTCGAGATCGACCAGGACAAGCTGCGCTTCTACGCCGACCACCACCGCAGGAACGGTGAGGGCAGCGAGTTCGCCGACGCCGCGCGACCCGGGTTCCGCGCGAAGTTCCCGAGGTTCTGATGACGAGGTCAGCGGGGCCGTTGGCCGGCCGGGTCGCCGTGGTGACCGGGGCGGCGGGCGGCATCGGCCGGCGCATCGCGCGGCGACTGGCCGCCGACGGCGCGGCGGTCGCGGTCAACTACCACCCGGCGACGGGCGAGCAGGCCACCGCCGAGGAGCTGGTCCGCCGGATCGGCGCCGGCCGGGCCACCGCGATCCCCGCCGACGTGTCCGACCCGGACCAGGTCGCGGAACTGATGAGCACGGCACGCGACCGGCTGGGACCGGTCTCGGCGCTGGTGTGCAACGCGGCGACGTCGGTGGCCGCGCAGGGCGACTGGCGGCGGCTCACCGCCGAGGACTGGTCGAAGGTGCTCGCGGTCAACGTCACCGGCGCCTTCCTCTGCGTCCAGGCGGCCTATCCCGACCTGGCGGCCGGCGGCCATGGCGCGGTGGTGGTGATGTCGTCGGTCACGCCGCTGCTCGGCCGGACCGGGAACCTGCACTACGTGACCTCCAAGGCCGCGCTGATCGGGCTGACCCGGGCGCTGGCCCGGGAGTCCGGACCGGACGGCGTACGCGTCAACGCCATCGCTCCCGGCGCGATCCGCACCCCGGCCGAGTCGGCGTACGGCGGCGAGGCCGAGCTCGCCGCGGCCATGGCGGCGGTGCAGTCGCTGCGCCGGCGCGGAGAACCGGAGGACGTGGCGGCGGCGGCGAGCTTCCTGCTGAGCGAGGACGCCTCGTTCGTGACCGGGCAACTGCTGGTCGTCGACGGTGGATGGGTGATGCACTGATGACGGTCAAAATCGCCGTCGCGAGTCTCGTCCAGGAGACCAACACCTTCTCCCCGCGACCGTCCACCCTGGACGACTTCCGGGCGCAGGGGTTGTGGACCGGCGCCGAGGCCATGGCCAGGTCCGCCGGCACCAACACCGAGTTCGCCGGCGCGGTCGAGCGGATCGAGGAGGCCGGGGCCCGGCCGGTGCCGATCATGCGCGCCTGGGCGATGTCCGGCGGTGTCCTCGACCGGCACGGCTTCACCACCCTGCGAAGCCTGCTGGCCGACGGCCTGGCCGCCGCGGGCCCCGTCGACGCGCTGGTGCTCTGCCTGCACGGCGCGCTGGTCGCGGACGGCGCGGCCGACGCCGACGCCGTGCTCGTCGAAGCCGCCCGCGCGGTGCTCGCCCCCGGCGTGCCGGTGATCGTGACCCACGACCTGCACGCCAACGTGACGCGGCGGATCGTGCGCGCCGCCGACGCGCTGATCGGCTTCCACACCTACCCGCACGTGGACCAGGGCGACACCGGGCGCCGCGGCGCCGGCCTCGCGCTGCGCGCGGCGGACGGCGGGCCGCCGCCGGGCACGGCGCTGGCCAAGCGGCCCATGCTGGTACCGGCCGAGGCGCAGGCCCTGGCCGACCCGCCGATGGCGCGGCTGCGCGCGCTCGCCGACGCGGCGACCGGCGGGCCGATCCTCGACGTGTCGCTGTTCCCGGTGCAGCCCTGGCTGGACGTGCCGGAGCTGGGGTTCGGCGTGACGGTCACCCACACCGGAGCGCCGGGCGCGCAGGCGGCGGCGGAAGCGGTCGCCGAGCGGATCGCCGGCGAGGCATGGGCCGGCAGGGCCGGGTTCTCCGTCGACCCGGTGCCGGTCGCCGAGGCCGTCCGCCGGATCCACCCGGGTACCGGGCTCGGGCCGGTGCTGCTGGTCCAGTCCGCCGACTCGCCCACGGCGGGGGCCACCGCCGACAGCGCCGCCGTGATCGCCGCACTGCGGGAGCACGGCCGGGGCCTGCGGGCGTACGCGACGGTGGTGGACGCCCCGGCGGTCGCCGCGTGCTTCGCCGCGGGACCAGGGGCCACGGTCGACACCATGGTCGGCGCGACCCTGGATCCGCGGTGGTCGGGACCGGTGCCGCTTTCCGGGGCCGTACGGCGGACAGGCGCGTCGCCGGTCATCCTGACCGGCGACGCGATGACCGGCCAGCCCATCTCCATGGGCCGCTGGGCGACCGTGGACACCGGCGAGGGCCTGGTGGTCCTGGTGACCGAGCGCCCGGCGCCGACCTTCGATCCCGCCGGGTACCGGCATGCCGGGCTCGAACCCGCCGACGCGGACACCGTCGTGGTCCGCTCGGCCACCATGTACCGGGCCGGGTTCCGCGGCGTCCACGCCGGCGCGATCCTGCTCGACCTGCCCGGCGCCAGCACCCCCCGGCTCGACTACCTCGAGTTCCGGCACGCCCCCCGACCGCTTCATCCCCTCGATCTGGTGGGAGGCAGCCGATGAGCTCCACCCCGGCTCCGCTGTTCCTGGCGGACAACCGGATACCGGTCTACTACTCGGGCGGCGAGCGGATCAGCGAGTTCCGGGGCGGCGGCGACGGCCCGACCGGCCCGGAGGACTGGGTCGGCTCGCTCACCGCCCTGCCCGCCGCCATCCTGCCCCCCGGGTACCCCCCGGACACGGGCGTCTCGCGCACCGGCCGCGGCTCGCTGCGCGACCTGGTGGAAGCCGACCCACAGGCCTGGCTGGGGGAGGAGCTCGCCGCCGCCCACGGCACGGAAAGCGGGCTGCTGGTCAAGCTGCTCGACGCGGGCGAACGGCTGCCGGTGCACTGCCACCCGACCCGCGACTTCGCCCGCGCCCACCTGGGCAGCCGGTTCGGCAAGACCGAGGGCTGGATCGTGCTGGCCGCCGCGCCCGGGGCCCAGGTCTGGCTCGGCATGCGCGACCGGATCACCGCCGGGGAACTGCGGAGCTGGATCACCGCCCAGGACGGCGCCGCCATGCTCGCCGCGATGAACCGGATCCCGGTCACCGGCGGCCAGGTGTTCTACGTCCCCGCCGGGCTGCCGCACGCCATCGGCGCCGGCGTGATGGTGACCGAGCTGCAGGAGCCGACCTCGTTCTCGGTGCTCGCCGAGCACGACGCGTTCGGGCTGGGCCCGGAGGCGGCGACGCTCGGACTGGGCTGGGATCTCGCGCTGACCTGCTTCGACCTGAACGGCTACGCCGACCGGCTGGGCGAGCTGATGCCCGCGCCCCGTGACCTGCGGTCGTCCTCCGGCGGCCGGCTGCGCAGCCTCTTCCCCGCCGGCGCGGACGCCTACTTCCGTGCCTGGCAGGCGGAGTGCACCGAGGAGCTGGCCCTGCCGGCCGGTTTCGCCGTCCTCGTCGTCACCGGCGGCGCGGGCACCCTGGTCTGGAACGGCGGAGAAACCCCCATCGCGCGCGGCCAGACGCTGGTGGTGCCCGCCGCGGCCGGACCGCCGCGCCTGAGGGGCACGGTCCGGGTGATCGCCTGCCTGCCCCCGGAGTGCTGATGGACCTCGGCCGCCTGCCCCGCCTCCCCGCGCGTACCGTCCAGGTCGTCGACAGCCGGTGCGCGCTGGGGGAGAGCCCGCTGTGGCTGCCCGCCGCCGCGGAACTGCGCTGGGTCGACGCGGTACGCGGCGAGCTGCACGCGCTGGGCCCGGGCGGGCACGAACGGCGGCCCGTCGTGACCGGGGTGCTCAGCGCGGTCGCCGCCGACACGGGCGGCGGCCTGGTGCTCACCGCCGACCGGCGGGTCCTTCGCACGGCCGGGCCGGACGGACCGGCGACCGTGCTCGCGCGGATCCCCGACCAGCCCCCCGGGATACGGTTCAACGACGCGAAGGCGGGCCCGGACGGCAGGCTCTGGGCGGGCACGGTCCACCCGGGACGGCCGGGCGCCGCCGCCCTGTGGTCGATCGGCCCCACCGGCGAGACCGTCCGGCACTGGTCCGGGATCGGCCACGGCAACGGCATCGCCTGGAGCCCGTCCGGCGACACGATGTTCTTCGTCGACAGCGGCGAACGCACCGTGTCCCGCGCCGCGTTCTCCCCGGCGCTCGGGGCACGCGAGGTCATCGCCCGGATCCCCGGCGGCATCCCCGACGGCCTGACCGTGGACGCCCAGGCCGACCTGTGGCTCGCCGTCTGGGGCGGCGGATGTCTGGTACGGCTGCGCGCCGACGGCACGCCGGTCGGACGGGTCGACCTGCCCGACCGGAACGTCACCTCGTGCGCCTTCGCCGGCCGCGACCTCGGCCTGCTCGCGGTGACCACCGCCGAGGACGACGCCGGCCCGGCCGGCGGCGGGGGATCGGTCTACCTGCTCGACGTCGGCCGGCGCGGCGTCCCCGGATATCTGTTCGGCGCGACCGCGGAAAGGAGCGGTGGCCAATGAGCATGCGACAGGTATGGATCAACGGGCCCGAGCGGGTCGAGGTGCGCGACGTGCCGATCCCCCGGCCGGGGGAGGGCGAGGTCCTGGTACGCATGGCCTACGCCGGCATCTGCGGCTCGGACCTGCACACCCTGCGGCGCGGGCACCCGTGGCTGCCCTATCCGATCGCGCCGGGCCACGAGGCGTCCGGCGTGGTGGCCGAGATCGGTCCCGGCACGTCCGGGTTCGCGGTGGGCGACGCCGTCTACCTGCGCCCGGCCCTGCACTGCGGACGGTGCTTCTACTGCCGGCGCGGCCGGGAGAACCTGTGCGCCGACCTGGTCGGGATCGGCTCGCACCGGCCCGGCGCGTTCGCGGACCACTTCGCGGTGCCGTACGCCGCGCTCGCCCCGGTCCCCGCCGGTGTCGGTCTGGGGGCGGCGGCGATGACCGAGCCGCTGGCCACCGCGGTGCACGCGGTCGCCCTGGCGGCCGGGCGCGGCGGGCGGCTCGACGGGTGCACGGCCGCCGTGCTCGGCGGCGGCACGATCGGGCAGTGCGTGCTGCTCGCGGCGCTCGACGCGGGCGCCGGCGCGGTGGCGGTCACCGACCCCGTCGCGGCCAAGCGGGAGCTGGCCACCCGGCTGGGCGCGGTGGCGGCCCTGGACGCGGCCGGCCCGGCGCTAGAAGCCGGCATCGCCGATGCCCTCGGCGGCCGTCCGGACGTGGTCTTCGACTGCGTGGCGACCGCCGGCTCGCTGGGTGTCGCGATCTCGCTGTCGATCCGCGGCGGCAGCGTGATCGTCGTCGGCGTCGGCCACGGCCCGCTGGAGGTCGCCATCGAGGCCGTTCAGGACCAGGAGATCCGCATCGCCGGCTCGGCCATGTACGTGCCCGGCGACTTCACCGCGGCGGAGCGGCTCATCGCCGCGGGGGCGCCGGTCGACCGGCTCGTCACCTCGGTACGTCCGGTCGGCGACGCGCCGGACGCGCTGCGCACGGCCGCCACCGGCGCCGAAGTCAAGATCCACCTGTCCGGCCCGGCCGCGGGCCGATCGCAGGCATCGTAGGAGGAGGAACCCGATGCGCGTAGCCACGCCGGTGCTGTTCCGGGCGGGCGCTCCGCACCGCGTCGTCGAACTCGACGTCGACGAACCCCGCGCGGGTGAGGTGCGGGTACGGATGGCGGCCTCCGGGGTCTGCCATAGCTGCCTGTACGCGATGAACGGCCGGCACGCGGGGATCCCGATGCCGATCGTGCTGGGCGACGAGGGGGCCGGGGTGGTCGAGTCGGTCGGCCCCGGCGTCACGTCGGTCACCGAAGGCGACCACGTCATCGTCTCCTGGGCGCCCGGCTGCGGCCGGTGCCGCACCTGCCTGCGGGGAGCCCCCGCCCTGTGCGCCGCCCAGCCGCCCCTCGGCCGGATGGCCGACCACACCACCCGGTTCCACCTCGACGGCGCGCGGGTCTTCCACTACGGCCCGGCCACCAACGCGCCGCTCACCGTGCTGAACGAACGCGCCGTGGTCCCCGTCGACCCGCGGATCCCGCTGGACCTGGCCGCGCTGATCGGCTGCGCCGCCGCGACCGGGGTGGGCGCGGTGCGCAACACCGCGCGGGTGCGGACCGGCGAGAGCATGGTCGTGGTCGGCTGCGGCGGGGTCGGCGTCAGCGCCCTGCACGCGGGCGCGCTGGCCGGCGCGTACCCGATCGTGGCCGTCGACGTGGTGCCGGAGAAGTTCCCCGCGCTCACGGCACTCGGCGCCACGCACTGTGTGGACGCGAGAGCCGGCGACGCCGCCGCGCGCGTCCTCGAGATCACCCGCGGTGGCGCCGACCACGCGTTCGTCACCAGCAGCGCGCCGTCCGCGTTCCCGCTCGCGATCCGCGTGCTGGCCGCCCAGGGCACCTGTGTGCTGATCGCCGGCTACCCGGACGGCGCGACGCTCTCCTTCGACCCGGGACATCTGCTCAACGGGGAACGCCGGATCATCGCCTCCAAGTACGGATCGTCGAACCCGCCGGTCGACTTTCCCGATCTGGCGGGCCTCTATCTCGCCGGACGGCTGCGCCTGGACGAACTGGTCTCAGGAAGATGGCGGATCGATCAGGTGGACGAGGCCTACGAGGCCCTCGCCTCCGGCACGCAGACCCGCGGCCTGATCGTCTTCGAGTGACCCGGACGAGGAGGAACCCATGCACGCGGTGGTGGTAGAGGCGCCGGACCGGCTCGCCGTGACCCAGGTGCCCGATCCGGCGCCGGCGTCCGGCGGCGTGGTGATCGCCGTCCGTGCGTGCGGCATCTGCGGCACCGACCTGCACCTGGTCGCCGGCGACCTGGGGGCGGACCGGCTGCCGCTGATCCCCGGGCACGAGCCGTACGGCGAGGTGGTCGCGGTCGGCGCCGAGGTCGGCGGGTACGCGGTGGGCGACCTCGTCGCCGTCGACCCGTCGCTGCACTGCGGCCGGTGCGTCCCGTGCCGGCGCGGTCAGGGCAACATGTGCCTGCGGTGGGGCGCGATCGGCGCCACCAGGCCCGGGGCGTGGGCGCAGTTCACCGCCGTGCCCGAGGCCAACCTGTACCGGCTGCCGGAGTCGTTCCCCCTGGAGGCGGCCCCACTGGCCGAGCCGGTGGCCTGCGCGGTCCGCGGCCTGCACCGGCTGAACCCCCGGCCCGACGAGCCCGCGATCGTCTTCGGGGCCGGCACGATGGGGCTCATCCTGGCGATCATGCTGGACCTGCGGGGCGTCGGGCCGGTGACCGTGGTCGACGTCAATCCGGCCAGGCGGGAACTCGCCGAACGGCTCACCGGGGCACGCGCCTGCGACCCCGAGGAAGCCGCTCACCTCCGGGCGCCGTGGGTGATCGAGGCCACCGGCAGCCCGCGGGCGTTCGCCCAGGCCCTCGACAGCGTGGCGCGCGCCGGGCACCTGCTGGTCTTCGGCGTCGCCTCGCCCCAGGCCACGGCCACCGTGTCGCCGTACCGGATCTACGCCGACGAGCTGACCATCGTGGGGTCGATGGCCATCCTGAACAGCTTCCCCCCGGCCATCGACGTCATCCGCCGCCACGCGGCCCGGCTGGCGCCGCTGATCACCGACGGCTTCGGCCTGGACAGGATCGAGGACGCGCTGGCCCTGGTACGGTCCGGGCGGACCGTCAAGACCGTGCTCACCCCGGAGGCGGGGCGGTGACCGGGCGGACGATCCTGATCACCGGAGCCCGCCGGGGCATCGGAGCGGCACTCGCCGAGGGCCTGGCGGAGCCGGGCACCACACTGGTACTCCACCACCTGGCCGCCGAGCAGGAGACCGCCGAGGTCGCGCGGCGCTGCGCGGAGGCGGGCGCGACGGTGCGGATCGCCGAGGCCGACCTGGCCGACCCGGCCGCGACGTCGGCGCTGGCGGACCGGGCCGGAGCGGTCGACATCCTGGTCAACAACGCGGCCAGGGCCTCGAACGTGGCGATCGGCGAACTGTCGCCCGCCGAGTGGCAGGCGACCTTCGCGGTGAACGTGACCGCCCCGATGCTGCTGGCGCAGGCGCTGGCCGGCGGGATGCGGGCGCGGGGCTGGGGGCGAGTGATCAACATCACCTCGGCCACGGTACGGCTGGCGGGCCCCTCCGGACCGGCCTACGTCGCCAGCAAGGCGGCGCTGGTCGGGCTCACCCGGTCGCTGGCGCGGGCGTGGGGCCCGGACGGCGTCACGGTCAACGCGATCTCGCCCGGCGCTATCAGGACGGAGAGCGAGGTCGAACTCGCCGGCGGCCGTGACCAGGCCGACCTGGACGACGACGTGATCGCCCGGCAGGCGATGCGCCGCCGGCTGGTGCCGGAGGACCTGGTCGCGGCGGCGCGTTTCCTGGCCGGTGACGGCGCCGCCGGAGTCACCGGCCAGGTGATCGAGGTCGGCGCCGGTCTCGTCTACCGCTGAGCCCGCAGGTGAGCCGGAGGACCGAAGCGGCGAAGTCGGCGGTCCCGAGGCGGACCCCGGCACGTTCGTCGTATCGCGTGACCACCGCCCGGAAGTTCCCCGGCCGGTCGGCCGCCACTGGAGTCCCTTCTGATCAGGAGAAGTCTTGTACCTCATGCGCATCGGCGAACCCGGCGCCGAGAAGCCCGTCGTCCGCGTCGGCGAGTCCCACTACATCGACGTCTCGGACGTCACCCCCGATTTCGACGAGCGATTCTTCGCCGCGGGTGGCACCGCGCTGCTGGACGAGCGGGTCACCCGGGGCGACGTGCGGGCGTTCGCCGGTGAGCGGGTCGGCGCGCCGATCGCCCGGCCGCACCAGATCCTGTGCATCGGCCTGAACTACAGTGACCACGCCGCCGAGACCGGCCAGGCCGTCCCGGCCGAGCCGATCCTTTTCACCAAGTCGCCCAACACCCTGGTCGGCCCGTACGACGACGTGCGCATCCCGCGCGGCGCGTCCAAGACCGACTGGGAGGTGGAGCTGGGCATCGTCATCGGCCGCCGCGCCTCCTACCTGGACTCGCCGGAGGAGGCCGCCGATGTGATCGCCGGGTACTGCGTGGTCAACGACGTCAGCGAGCGCGCCTTCCAGATGGAGCGCGGCGGCCAGTGGAGCAAAGGCAAGTCGGCCGAGACGTTCAACCCGGCCGGGCCGTGGCTGGTCACCCCGGACGAGATTCCCGATGTCGGGAACCTCGGCATGTGGCTGGAGGTCAACGGGGTGCGCCGCCAGACCGGCACCACCGCGACCATGGTCTTCGACCCGTACGTGATCGTGCACCACCTGAGCCGGTTCATGGTGCTGGAGCCCGGCGACCTCGTCAACACCGGCACCCCGCCCGGCGTCGGCATGGGCCACAACCCGCCCATCTGGCTCCAGCCCGGCGACGTCATGGAACTCGGCATCGACGGCCTCGGCACCCAGCGCCAGCGGGTCGTAGCACCGCGGTAGCGCACATCGGCCCTGACCGGCCTCTTGACCAAGCGGTATTGGGGCTGCCGGCCCCCTCCACCCCCAATGAGGGCCGCCCGTCGATCGGGGGGTGCGGCGGCCGTGCCGTCAGAACCGGTGTTTTCGACGGTCGTGGACGACAAGGCCGGGAGAAGACGTGAAGCCAGGGGAAATCCTGCCGTGTTTCTCCCGCCTCGGCGGAACTGGGAACCGTCCGTTGCGATGACGGCGAATGCGTCACCCCTGCTCGTACGGTTCTCCGAGGTGGCGGCCATTCGCCGGTGGGCGGCGCGCCGCGTGACCCGGGCAGTCATCGCGAAATTCTGCATACAACTCATAAGGGGCGAATTCGCTTCCGGTGCCGGTTCCGTGTGCGAATCATGCCAAGTGCGGGCGGCGGGGATGGTGGGGCCGGCCGGGCCGCGGGTGAACGGGGCCTGTTTCGGCGCCGGTCAAGTCCTCGGCCCGAATTGACGGCTTTCCCGGCCGGCCGGTGGGTGCCCGAGCCGCCGCTCGATCGGCGGCGCCGCGGCCGTTCATGGTCACCCACCGTGTCCGCGCACTGACGAGAAGTGCTGGACGGGTCGATATCGGTTGACCCTTGACAGCGGGCAGGGTCGATCACATGATGCGTGTTACAGAAATATGAAAAACACATCAAGCATCTGAAAAACGTCGACCGCTGCACGCCGCTCGATCTCGGCGGTACGCCCGTCGACTCGACTTCCACCGCTCCCGTCCGGACACAACATGCGCCGGGACCCCCACATGGAGTAACGATGGCTCACAGGTATGCGCGCCGGTCGCGCTGGCTACAGGCCGGGGTGGCCCTGATCACTGCGGGTGCCCTCGCGGCGTGCTCGCCCGCGGCGGCGCCCTCGGAAACGAAGGCGTCGCGGGTCGACAACACCAAGAACTACAAGAACGGCCTCGTCGGGGTGACGGACGGAGGCTCTCCGGTCAAGGGCGGCACGCTGACGTTCGCGGCCACGGCCGAGACCCCCGTGCTGGACCCGGCCAAGAACATCTACTCCGCGACGACCGGCGCCATCGAGATGAGCGCGGTCTTCGACGTGCTGATGCGCTGGGACAGCGAGTCCGGCGAGATCGTCCCCCAGCTCGCGAAGGAGCTGAAGGCGTCCGGCGACTACAAGACCTGGACCCTCACGCTGCGCGACGGCGTGAAGTTCAGCGACGGCACGCCGCTGGACGCCGGCGCGGTGGTGTGGAGCATCGACCGCTACCTGGACAGGAAGGGCACCGAGTCGGCCCTGTGGAACCTGAACGTCACCTCGACGGAGGCGTCCGGCGACTCGACCGTCGTGTTCAAGCTGAAGAAGAGGTGGCCCGGGTTCGACAACCTGCTCACCAGCGGTCCCGGGCTGATCGTCGCCAAGGCGTCCGACAAGGGGACGTTCACGCCGATCGGGGCCGGGCCGTTCGTCTTCGAGCGCTACGCGCCGCAGGAGGAGCTGGTCCTCAAGGCCAACGAGGCCTACTGGGACGGCCGGCCCAACCTCGACCGCGTGCGGATGGTCTTCCTCAACGACGCGCAGGCGTCCCGGGAGTCCCTCGACGCGGGCAGCGTCGACATGACGATCCTGCGCCAGCCCGACCACGTCGACGCGGCGCTCGCCGACGGCCTGCCCGGATACATGAACCTGCTCACCCTCACCAGCCTGCCGATCATCAACGCGGCGGAGGGACGGCCGGGGCACGACGCGCGGGTACACCAGGCCATGCAGCTCGCGATCGACCCCAAGCTGATCTACCAGCGGGTCTACAAGGGAGCGGGCACGCCGACCGCCGAGATCTTCTCGACCTACTCGCGCTGGCACACCGACGCGAAACCCCTCGGCTACGACCCCGCGAAGGCCAAGCGACTCGTCCAGGAGGCCAAGGCCGCCGGCTTCGACGGGAAGATCAAGTACCTGCACGGCCAGGACCCCACCTCGCGCGCCATGGGCCTGACCCTCAAGGCGGCGCTCGACGCCGTGGGCTTCACCGTCGAACTGGTGGGCGCCCGCACCGTCCAGGACATCATCGGCAAGGTCGCGGTCGAGCGGGACTACGACGTCGCCACGTGGGGGATCACGCTGCGCGAGTCCGACCCCTACAGCCGGATGTACGCGGCGCTGCACAGCAAGGGCACGCTCACCCACGGCGTGCACACCGGCCCCGAGATGGACGCGATCATCGAGGACCTCCAGGGCGCGGAGACCAAGGAGGAGCAGCTCAAGGTCATGGCCCGCTTCCAGGAGCAGTGGAACAAGGACGTGCCCGCCCTCTGCTTCGGGCCGATCCCCGAGTACGTGACCTGGGCCAAGCGGGTCCACGGGGTCGTCGACACCGCCACCAGCGTGGTCCTGCTCGGCAAGGCGTGGGTCGCGTGAGCGCGGCCCCGGCGGGTCACGGCGCGATCGGGAACGCGGAGTCGCCGTGACGCGCACGATACTCAAGAAGGCCGCCGAACTGCTGGCCGTCCTGCTGGTCGTCAGCATGGGCACCTTCAGCCTGATGTCGCTGATGCCGGGCGACCCGGCGATCGCCATCCTCGGCGAGGGCCGCACCCCGGCCGAGTACGCCGCCGTACGGCAGGACCTCGGGCTCGACGACCCGTTCCTGAGCCGCTACTGGCACTGGCTGTCGTCGGCGGTCACCGGCGACCTCGGCCAGTCGGTGGTCCCGCCCCACACCGAGGTGACCGCGAGGATCGCCGCGGCGCTGCCGGTCAGCGTCGAGCTGGCGCTGCTCGGCGTCGTCCTGGCCCTGATCCTGGCCGTGCCGCTGGCGATGTGGTCGGCCACCCACGAGGGCAAGCGGGTGGACCGGTTCATCAGCGCCGGCACGTTCGCCGTCCTGTCGGTGCCGAGCTTCCTGGCCGGCCTGCTCATCATCATGGTCATGGTCAACCAGCTCGGCTGGTTCCCCCGCAACGAGTGGGTGCGGCTGAGCGACGGTCTCGGCGCGAACCTGTACCACGCCCTGCTGCCGGCCCTCGTGATCGCGCTCACCGAGACCGCGATGTTCACCCGGATCCTGCGCGGCGACCTGATCACCACGCTGCGGGAGGACTTCATCCTGGCGGCCAAGGCCAGGGGCATGTCCACCCTGCACGTCCTGGTCAGCGACGCCCTCAGGCCCTCCTCCTTCTCGATGATCACCGTGCTCGGCATCAGCCTGGGGCGGCTCATCGGCAGCACGGTGATCGTGGAGTACCTCTTCGCCCTCCCCGGAATGGGGTCGCTGGTCGTCGGCGCCGCCTCCAACGGCGACTTCACGATGGTCCAGGGGGCCGTGATGGTCATCGCGCTGATCTACGTGGCCGCGAACGCCCTGATCGACGCCTCCTACGGCTACCTCGACCCCCGCATCAGGAGGGCGCATGTCTGAGCTCAAAGCCGTCCTGCCGCGGCCCCGGCCCATCGGATCGGGTCCGCTGCTCGCCGCCGTGCTGAGCGCGGCGGGCCTGGCCGCGGTGCTGCTCTCCCTCAGCGTGCTCCAGGGATCGCCCGCGCAACTGCCGGCCCTCGCCGTCTCCTGCGCCGGGGCGTATCTCGCCCTCGCCCGGCTGGGCCGGGCGCTCCGCGGGGCGCGGTTCGACCTGGCGGCCGTGCTGTGCACCGTGTGGGTGGTGCTGATCGTCGCGGCGGCGCTGCTCGCGCCCCTGCTTCCGCTCGGTGAGCACGAGGACATCGCCAAGACGATCGAGGAACCGGCCATGGCGACGCCGAACGTCTTCTCGGACCATCCGCTCGGCACCAACAACTTCGGTCTGGACATCCTCGCCCGCATCGTCTACGGCGCCCGCGCCTCCCTCGTGGTCTCCCTGGCGGCCGTCGCCATCGGCATGGTCATCGGCGGCGGGATCGGCATCCTCGCCGGATTCTTCCGCAGGACCGCCGACACCGTGGTGGGCGTCCTCACCAACTCCCTGCTGTCGATGCCGCCGCTCATCCTGCTGATCGCGCTGGCGACCGTCCTGGAGCCGAGCCTGCGGAACATCACGATAGGACTCTCCCTGCTGGCGCTGCCCAGCATGATCCGGATGGCCAGGGCGAGCACCCTCGCCTTCGCCCAGCGTGACTTCGTCCTGGCGGCCAAGACGATGGGCGCGAGCCGGATCCGCGTCATGGCCAAGGAACTGCTGCCGAACGTGTTCCTGCCGCTGGCCTCCTACGGGATGGTCATCGTGTCGGTCCTGATCGTGGCGGAGGCGTCCCTGAGCTTCCTCGGGCTCGGCATCAGGCCGCCGGCGCCCTCCTGGGGCAACCTCATCGCCGAGGGAGAGGGCGGCGTGTTCGCCGAGCACCCGCACGTGGTGCTGATGCCCGGCCTCACCCTCTTCCTCACCGTCTTCTCCCTGAACCTGCTCGGCGAGAAGGCCAGGAAACGGTGGGACTCCCGGAACGCGAAGGTCTAGGAGATGGCGACCATGAACACAACCTCTCTGACGGCGGCCCCCCGGGCGGGTTCGGCCAACGACCGGCCCCTGCTCGTCGTGGACGACCTGCGCACGGTGATCCACACCCCTCGCGGGGCCATGAACGCCGTCGACGGCGTGTCCCTCACGCTGCGGGGCGGCGAGACGCTCGGCATCGTGGGGGAGTCGGGGTCGGGGAAATCGGTGCTGGGCCGTACCATCATGGGCCTGTACCGCACCGGGCCCGAGATGACGGTCTCCGGCCGGGTCGGGTTCGGCGACCACGACGTCCACGCGCTGGCGCCGCAGGCGCTGCGCGGCCTGTGGGGCGCGGACATCGCCATGGTCTTCCAGGACCCGATGACCGCGCTCAACCCGGTCAGGAAGATCGCGTCGCACCTGGTCGAGAGCCTGCGCAAGCACCGCGGGCTGTCCCGCGCCGACGCCATGGCGCGGGCGGCCGAACTGCTGAACCTCGTCGGCATCCCCGAGCCGAAGCGCCGCCTCGGCCAGTATCCGCACGAGCTCTCCGGCGGCATGCGCCAGCGCGTGGTCATCGCGATGGCGCTGGCCAACGACCCCAAGCTGCTCATCGCCGACGAGCCGACGACGGCGCTGGACGTGACCGTGCAGAAGCAGATCCTCGACCTGCTCGACCGGCTCCAGTCCGAGATGGGGATGGCGATCATCCTGATCAGCCACAACCTGGGCGTCGTGGCGGGACGCGCCGACCGGGTCGCCGTCATGTACGCCGGCCGGCTGGTCGAGACCGGCTCCTCCGGTGAGCTGTTCGGCCGGCCGCGTCACCCCTACACCGAGGCGCTGCTGTCGTCCATCCCGAGGCTGGAGGACCTGCCGCACATGCGCCTGCGCGCCATCGCCGGCTCGCCGCCGGACATGACCGCGCCGCCGCCCGGATGCAGGTTCGCGCCCCGGTGCCGGTACGCCGCGCAGGACTGCCGGGAAGAGGCGCCCCCGATGACGCCGGACGGCGGCGCCGGGACGCCGCACGCGTTCGCCTGCCACCACCCCGTCAGCACAGGAGGAAAGTGATGGCCGGCACCGGCACCGTGCACATGCGCCCGGACGGCGACCGCGTCCTGGTCGTGGAGGACCTCGTCGTCGAGTTCCCCGTCGGAGGGGGCGGCAAGGTCCACGCCGTCTCCGGCGTCAGCTTCGACCTGCTGAACGGCGAGACCCTGGGCATCCTGGGGGAGTCCGGCTGCGGCAAGTCCAGCGCGGGCCGCGCGATCATGCAGCTGCCCCCGCCCACGTCGGGGACCGTCCGGATGGGCGGCAACGAGCTCACCGGGGTGTCGCAGCGGGACATGCGCCGGCACCGCAGGCACCTGCAGATGATCCTCCAGGACCCGGTGTCGGCGCTCAACCCGCGGCGCAAGGTCAAGGACCTGGTGGCGGAAGGGCTGGAGATCTGGGGCGCCAAGCCCGCGCGCGACGACATCGCGGCGATCCTGACGGCCGTGGGCCTGCCGCCCGACGTCGTCTGGGACCGCCGCCCGCACGAACTGTCCGGCGGGCAGTGCCAGCGGGTGTGCATCGCCAGGGCGCTGATGCTCAGCCCGGAGGTGCTCATCTGCGACGAGCCGGTGTCCAGCCTCGACGTCTCCGTGCAGGCGCAGATCCTCAACCTCCTCGAGGAGAGCAAGAAGCGCTTCCAGCTCAGCATGATCTTCATCGCGCACGACCTCGCGGTGGTCAAGAACATCAGCGACCGCATCCTGATCATGTATCTCGGCAAGGTGTGCGAGGTGATCCGCTCCGCGGACCTCGCCGGCGCGGCGCTGCACCCCTACACGCGGCTGCTGCTGGCCTCGGTGCCCGAGGCCGCGCTCGACGCCGCCCTGAAGGGCGCCTCGCCCGCCGTCCGGGACAGGGGCACGGCGTCGGAGACCGCCGAGCTGCCCTCCCCGCTGAACCCTCCGTCGGGCTGCCGGTTCCGCACCCGCTGCCCGATGGCCACCGAACGGTGCGCCACCGACGAACCGCGGCTGAGGGAGGTGGCGCCGGGCCAGTACATCGCATGCCACAACGTCACCGCGTGACGGTCCACCCCCTATCCGCCGGCGCGTCCGCCGACGTCAACGCAGGCCGTCCCCTCGGGCGGCGCATCTCCTCAGCGAAGGGTAGTTATCCATGTCATTCCTGTTCGGCAGTGGTTTCCGGGTGCGGTCGTTCTTCCACGCGACCAGCGTCGTCCGCGACATGCGCCCGATCGCCGAGTTCCACCGGCGCGTGTTCGGCGTTGAGACGACGACCATCCCCTACGCGATGAACCGGTACGCCCACTTCGCCTTCATCGGAGACGTCCCGATCGAGGCGACCAGCCCCAACCTCGCCTTCGCCACCGCCAAGCGGACGTTCCTCCAGCTCGCAGGCAACCACTGGAGCCCCGCCGTCTTCTGGACCGACGACCTCCAGGACGGCCTGCACGGCTTCGACGTACGGCACGGCTACCGCTTCACCCACCTGTTCGACGGCCGGCCGGTGGAGGGCGTGCCGGACAACCGGCCCGAGCACGCCATCCAGGTCTACTCCAACCCCTTCCAGACGGGCGTCGACTGGGGCCTGTACGAGATGGACCCGGAGAAGGCCGACACCCAGCGGACCTACCAGAACGTCGACCCGTTCGAGCTCGTGGGCTCCTACACGCCCGCCGCGCCGCGCGACGACGTCGTCAGCGTCGAACGGCACGCCCAGCACGCGGTGGTGACCGACGACCCCGCCAAGACCCTGCGGTTCCTGGTGGACGGGCTCGGCGCGACGGTGTTCTCCGAGTCGGAGAACAAGGAGCTCGGCACGCGGAGCACCTTCCTCACCCTCGGCGTCCGGCCGTTCACCGTCGAGGTGGCCGAGCCGATCGGGCCGGGAGGCGCGGCGCGGGACCTGGAGCGCAACGGCAGCATCTACCACCGTCTCGACTTCAAGGTCCACGACCTGGACGCCGCGGTGCGCCACCTCGAACGGGAGAACATCGGCCTGGAGGCCCGCGGCGACGGCTTCGTCGTCCTCGACCCGAAGGACACCAACGGCCTGCGCTACGGGCTCTTCGCCGAACTGGAGAGCGGAGACCCGCGGCTGTCCTGAGCCGCCCCGCGAGACGACCCGCCCGGGGGCCGCGCCCCCGGGCGGGCCCCCGCCGTACGACCTGAACGGAGTCCACGTGCGCCAGAAGGAGAGATCGTGGTGAGAGACAGGCTGCTCGTCGCCTGCCTCTGCTCAGCCGGTATGGTCGTCGCCCTTCAGCAGACGCTCGTCATCCCCCTGCTGCCCGACTTCCCCCGCCTGCTGGACACCAGCGTCCAGGGCGCCTCCTGGCTGGTCACCGCGACGCTCCTGACCGGGGCGGTGTGCACGCCGGTGCTCACCCGCCTGGCCGACATGGTGGGCAAGAGGCGCGTCGTCCTGGTCTGCCTCGCCGCGGTGGCCGCCGGCGGCGTGCTCGGCGCCGTCGCCTCCTCCTTACCCGGGGCCATCGTCGCCCGCGCCGTCGCGGGCGCCGGGGTCCCGCTCATCCCGATCAGCGTCGCGATCCTCCAGGAGGAGCTGCCGGACGGCAGGCTGCCGGCCAGGGTCGCCCTGCTCAGCTCCACGCTCGCCGTGGGCACCGCCGTGGGCATGCCCCTGGCCGGCGTCATGGCCGAGGCGCTGAGCTGGCGCGCGGTCTTCTGGTTCTCCGGGCTCGCGGGCCTGGCGATGATCGCCGCGGTGGTCCGGCTCGTTCCCGCGTCGAAAGGGCGGGCCCCCGGCCGGTTCGACGTCCCCGGCGCCGTGGTGCTCGCCGCGGCGGTGGCGGCCCTGCTCCTGGTGATCACCCAGGCGGGCGCCTGGGGCTGGACCAGCGGGGCCGTGATCGCGCTCGCCGCCGGATCGGCGCTGGCGACCGCGGTGTGGATCACGCTGGAGTTGAGGGTGCGGCACCCTCTCGTCGATGTCCGGGTCTCGGTCCGGCCGGTGGTGCTGCTGGCCAACGCCGGATCGCTGCTCATCGGGTTCGTCATGTTCATGAACCTGCTGGTGACCTCGCAGCTCCTCCAGCTCCCCGCCTCCACCGACGCCGGACTCGGGATGGACTCCATGCGGGCCGGGCTCTGGATGACGCCGATAGCGCTGTCGTTCGGCCTGTTCGCGTCGGCCTCCTCGCCCGTCACCCGCCGCTTCGGAGCACAGGCGACCCTGGTCGCCGGCGCCCTGCTCCTGTCCGTCGCGTACGTCGGAAGGATCTTCCTCAGCGACGGCCTCTGGCAGATCATCGTGGCCTCCATCGCCGTGTCGGCGGGCTCGGCGTTCGCCTACGCGGCCCTCCCCGTCGTCATCATGCGGGCGGTGCCGCCGTGGCAGATCTCCTCGGCCAACGGGTTCAACAACCTGCTCCGGTCGATCGGGACGTCCATGTCGAGCGCGGTGCTGGCGGCGGTGCTCGCCGCGGCGACGGCACGGACCGCCGGGGAGGCCGTGCACCACTATCGGCAGGCGTTCGAGCACATGTTCCTGATCGGGGCGCTCGTCGCCTTCGCCGCGTTCCTCGTGACCTTGCCGCTCATCCGGCTCGCTGACCGGCCGGCCGCGTCCTCAGTTTCATGAAAAGAGAGTAGGAGACCCTTATGACCGATCCGCGGATCGACATCGTTGAGCACGTCGTCGCCGGCGATCCCATGACCGGTGTGGGGGAGCGGCTGGGACCCGTCTACGATCCCGCCCTGGGGGTCGAGACGAAGAAGGTCCGCCTGGCCGCGCCCGCCGACGTGGACGCCGCGGTCGGCGCCGCCGCCGCCGCGTTCCCCCGGTGGCGCGACATGTCCTGGGCGCGCAGGCAGACGATCCTGTTCAACTTCCGCGAGTCGCTCAACAGGCGCAAGAACGAGCTCGCGGAGATCATCACGTCCGAGCACGGGAAGGTGCTCTCGGACGCGCTCGCCGAGATCTCCCGCGGCCAGGAGGTGCTGGAGTTCGCGCTGGCGATGCCCCAGCTCGCCAAGGGCGGTTACTCGGAGAACGTCAGCACCGGAGTGGACGCCTACTCCCTGCTCCAGCCCCTCGGCGTGGTCGGGATCGTCAGCCCGTTCAACTTCCCGGTCATGGTGCCCATGTGGTTCCTGCCGATCGCCCTCGCCACCGGGAACACGGTCGTGCTGAAGCCCAGCGAGAAGGATCCCTCGGCGGCGAACTGGATCGCGGATCTCCTGAAGGAGGCCGGCCTGCCGGACGGGGTCTTCAACGTGCTGCACGGGGACAAGGTCGCCGTCGACGGACTGCTCGACCACGAGGAGGTCCGGGCGATCTCGTTCGTCGGCTCGACGCCCATCGCCCGGTACGTGTACGAGCGGGCGACACGGGCCGGGAAGCGGGTGCAGGCCCTCGGCGGCGCGAAGAACCACATGCTCGTCCTGGCCGACGCGGACCTGAACCTGGCCGCCGACGCCGCGATCAACGCCGCCTTCGGCTCGGCGGGCGAGCGCTGCATGGCGATCAGCGTGCTGGCCGTCGCCGACTCCGTCGCCGACGATCTGATCGGGAGGATCGCGGCCCGGATGGACGGCATCACGGTCGGCGACGGGCGCCGCGGCTGTGACATGGGGCCGCTGGTGACCCGGGAACACCGCGACAAGGTGACCTCCTACATCGAGGACGCCGAGCGCGACGGTTCGCGGCTGGTGGTCGACGGGCGCGGCGTCAAGGCCGACGGCGACGAGGCAGGCTTCTGGCTCGGGCCCACGCTGGTCGACCGGGTCGAGGCCGGCTCCCGGCTCTACACCGACGAGATCTTCGGGCCGGTGCTGTCGGTGGTGCGCGTCCGCGACCTGGAGGAGGGCATCGGCCTCATCAACGGCAACGCGTACGGCAACGGCACGGCGATCTTCACCACGAACGGCGGGGCCGCACGCCGGTTCCAGCGCGAGGTCCAGGTCGGCATGATCGGCATCAACATTCCCATCCCCGTGCCCGTCTCGTACTATTCCTTCGGCGGCTGGAAGCAGTCGTTCTTCGGTGACACGAAGGCGTACGGCGCCCAGGGCGTGCACTTCTTCACCCAGGAGAAGGCGGTGACCTCTCGCTGGCCCGATCCCGTTCCCGACGGCGACGAGCTGAACCTGGGCTTCCCGCAGAACTCCTAGGGCTTCGGCGGTGGATTCTCCGCCGGTTACGTAAGTGACGGAGCCGGCCTCCGGCCACGTGGCCGGAGGCCGGCGCCATGCTCACGCGTCGGCCGAGCACGTCTTGGTGAACGCTATCGTTAGACGTCCCGCGCGAGCAGAGCGTCATGCCATGAAAGGTGCGAAAGATGGCCGTTCCCCGAGAGAGCAGCGCCATCGTCCCTTCCGTGGCCCGCGCGGTGCGTGTCCTGGAGTTACTGGGCTCCGCGCCGGACGGACTGAGCCTGACAGAGGTGGCGCGCGCGCTGGAGATGCCGCCGAGCAGTGCCCTGGCCATTTGCACGACGCTACGGCAGGAAAGGCTCGTCACCAGGACCAGGGAACGGCGCTACACGCTCGGTCCCGGCATCCTCGGGCTGGCCGACAAATATATGCGCGGCGGCCTTCCCTCGTTCTTCATGCGGGTCTGCCGGGACGTTTTGCCCGACAACCGGGAAACCGTCGTCCTCGCCGTACGCGAGTGGCATGAAGTCGTCTATGTTGCGCAACGTCCTGGAAATCGGCCATTGGCCGTTAATTACCACCTCGGGATGCGATTGCCCGCGCACACCACCGCGAGCGGGAAAGCCTCCCTGAGCACCGTGCCGGACGGCGAAGTGCGGAAGATCTACACGGTCGCCTCCTCGGCGACCGCGCGGGACGGCGTTCAGTGGCCCGACGTCGACGCGCTGATCGAAGACCTCCACGAGACCAGGCGGCGCGGCTACGCCATCGACGACGAGCAGACCGCCCCGGGCATGGTGTGCCTGGGCGTCCCCATCTCCATGACGGACTCCGGAGCGACCACGGCGGCCGTCGCGGTGAGCCTGGTCAAGTCCACCGTCACCGACCAGGTCCTCGCCGAATACCTCACCCTCATAAGAACCCTGGCCGACGCCCTCTCGTCCATTGAGCCCGCCACCGACTGACCCCGCGGCCCCGCCGAGATCCGAGGCGACGGGCGGGCGGTCATGCGGCATGCTCGGCGCACAGGCAGTGAATGCTCGGCGTGATCCACTCCTGGCCGGTCCAGTCGGGGTGTCGTTCGAGGAGGAGGGCGTGGACCTCGGCGGCGATCTCGGTGACGGCCATCGCGGAGTCGCGGCGGAGCCAGGTCTCGTCGCGGAGTTCGCGGAGGTAGTCGCGGACGGTTGTGAGGATCTCCGGGCCGCCGACATCGCCGTGGCCGGGGACGACCACCCGGGGGGCGGAGGCGGCCAGCCGGTCCATCACCGACAGCCAGCGCACGCCGGAGACGTCCGTGTCGTGCGGGGGGAACCACGGGAAGATGGCGAACCGGCCCGTCTCGGCGAGGTCCCCGGTGAACAGCACGCCGGCGTCCGGCACCTCGATCACCTGGTCGCCCTTCGTGTGGCCCCGGCCGGTGGGCCGCAGCCGCACGGTCCGGCCGCCGAGGTCCAGGTCGTACCCGTCGTCGTAGACCACGTCGGGGGTGGGCACGTGGACGCCGTCGAGGCGGCGGGCGATCGGCCCGCCGAAACCCCGGAACATTTCCAGGTAGCCCGGCCCTTTCGTCCGCAGGTCGTCCGCCTGCGCGCGATTGACCAGGTACGTGGCCTCGCCGGCGAAGACCTGGGCGCCGCCGGCGTGTTCGGGGTGGAAGTGCGTCGTGGTCAGGTACAGGCGGCGGCCCTTGGCGACCTCGGCCGCGAAGGCGAGGACCTGTTCGGCGTTGGCGACGCCGATGCCCGTCTCGACGACCAGGACGGCCTCCGCGCCGCCGATGACGCCGATGTTGGGCACCAGCCCGGCCCGATGGTCCGGGATCACCAGCAGGCCGGGGGCGATCTCCCGCGCGCCGGCGACCCGCACGGCGGGGTCGGGTATCGGTGAACCGGCGATCTCCGCGCCAGGATCGGGCACCGCTTCGCCGGTCGCCGGCACGTTGGTCATGGGGTCGTGGGTCATGCTCCGATTCGACCGCCGGCCCGGCCCGGTCGTCCAAGTCCCGTTAGGTGGCGGCGATACCGTACGGGTATCGTCGCCGGTCATGGAGCTACGCACGCTGCGCTATTTCGTGGCCGTCGCAGAGGAACTCCACTTCGGCCGGGCCGCCGCCCGGCTGTACATGAGCCAGCCGCCGCTGAGCCGGGCGATCAGGCGGCTGGAGGCCGACGTCGGCGCCGTCCTGCTGCACCGCTCCGCCGCCGGCGTCACGCTCACCCCCGCCGGGACGGTGCTGCTGGACGAGGCCCGCACCCTGCTCGACCAGGCCGATCGGATACGCGTGCGAGTGGCGGTGGCGGCCGGGGCCGCGACCATCACCGTCGGCATCCTGGGCGACGGCTCCGACCCGGGCGCGGCACGGCTGGCCGCCGCGTACCGCCGGCGGCATCCGGGCGTCGAGGTCCGCGTCCGCGAGACCGACCTGACCGACCCGACGTGCGGGCTGCGCGCCGGGCTCGTCGACGTCGCCCTGACCCGCGGGCCGTTCGAGGAGACCGGCCTGACGGTGCGCGAGCTGCGCGCCGACCCGGTGGGCGCGGTGCTGCGCGCCGACGACCCGCTGGCCCGCCGCGACCGCCTGAGGGTGGCCGACCTGGCCGGCCGGCGCTGGTTCCAGTTCCCGGACGGCACCGACCCGCTCTGGCGGTCGTACTGGAACGGCGGCGAGCCTCGCGAGGGCCCGGTGGTGCGCGCCGTCCAGGAGTGCCTGCAGGCGGTGCTCTGGAACGGCACGGTCGGCATGAGCCCGCTCGGCCACGAACCCCCCGACCTGCTGACCGTGGTGCCGCTGGCCGACATGGCGCCGAGCCGCGTGGTGGTGGCGTGGAAGGCGGGCGACGCCAACCCCCTGATCCGCTCGTTCGTCCAGATCGCGACGGCCGCCTACCGCGACTGAGCGCCCTGCCGGCGGGCGCACCACGCGCCCTGAACGCCGCCACAGGGCCCGGCGCGGTGGTGGTGCCGGCTGTACCGGCCGGCTCCAGCGTGCGGGATCGATCACGAACCGCTCCCCGGCGACATGCTGGACGGCGTCGCGAACGCACGCCGAGCAGGGAGATCCCCGATGGGCGGCGTCGACCCCGTCCACTCGCGGCGCGGCGCCCGAGCCGGCCGGATGCCGTCGCGGCTGGTCCGGTAGAACTTGCGGGGCCGCGACTCGGTGGTGTCCCACTCGCTGGTGAGCAGACCCTGGCTCTCCAGTCGGCGCAGCAGCGGGTAGAGGGTGTTGGCCGCGACCGGCAGCGTGGTCAGCCCGGCACATTTCATGACCCATACCCCGAGCGCGGTCCGCGTACGCCGTCGGCCCCGGCCCCATGGCCTGCCCGTCTAGGGTGGGCGCATGGCCGAACGGCGTCCCTTGATCGCGCGCAGGCTGCGACCGGGACACTGGGTCGCCGTCGACGCGTTCGCGGCGGTTGTCCTGGCCGCCGGGTTCTCGGTGTCGGCGGTGCTGGTGCCGGAGTCCGCCCGGGTGCCGCCGTATCCGGCCGTGCCGGTGATCGCGCTGGCCTGCCTGCCCCTGGCAGGGCGGCGCCGGTGGCCGGTGCCGGTCTGCGCGCTGGTCCTGGGGGCGGCGATGTTCGCGCCGTTCGCCGGGTGGGAGGAGGCGTTCGTGCCCTTGGCGGTCGCGCTGCACGCGGTGGCGCTGCTGGAGGCACGCCGGACGGCGGTGGCGGCGCTGGTGGCCGCGCTGGCGGTGACCGCCGCCGGCGCCGCGATCGGCTCGCCCTCGTGGACGGAGGCGGTGCCGGGGTGCGGATTCGCCTGGCTGGCGCTCGGTCTGGCGTGGACCGTCGGGCTTGCCGTACGGGAGCAGCGCGCGTACGCCGCGCAGGCCGTCGCACGGTCGGCGCAGGCCGCGGTTACGGCGGAACGGCTGCGCATGGCTCGTGACGTGCACGACGTCGTCGCCCACAGCATGGGCCTGATCTCCATGCGGGCCGGCATCGCCAACCACGTCGCCGCCACGCATCCCGAGGAGGCGGGTGAGGCCCTGGCGATCATCGAGGAGACCAGCAGGAAGGCGCTGGCGGACCTGCGCAGCCTCCTCGGTCTGCTCCGGGACGCCTCAGGGGACCGTGACGGTCCGCCGTACACGCCGGACTCGCTGCGCGAGCTGGTCGCGGCGATTCCGGCCGGCGACGTACGGGTGGAGCTCGACATCGAGCCCGGTCTCACGCTCGGCGACGAGGCGGCCCTCGTCGTCTATCGCCTCGTGCAGGAGTCGCTGACCAACGTGCTCAGACACGCCGGCCCGGCCCGATGCCGGGTGGCCGTCGGCATCCGGGCGGAGCGTGAGCTGGTGGTCGAGGTCGTCGACGACGGTCGCGGGGGTGCGCCGCGTGCGGGGGGTCACGGGCTGGCCGGGCTGGAGGAGCGGGTGATCCTTTACGGGGGAACGTTCTCGGCGGGACCGGAGCCCGGAGGTGGCTTCGGCGTTCGCGCGAGGCTGCCGTTGCCAGGCGGTTCCGGGGAGGCCGAGAGGTGAGCACGTTCACGGTGCTGGTCGCCGAGGACCAGGCGTTGCTGCGCGCGGGGCTGCGCAGGCTGATCGACACCGCCCCCGACCTGGAGACCGTCGGCGAGGCCGGGACGGGGGAGCAGGCTGTGGAGGCGGCCCTGCGCCTCCGGCCCGACCTGGTGCTCATGGACGTCCGCATGCCCGGCCTCGACGGGATCAAGGCCACCGAGCTGATCCGGGCCGACCCGGTGACCGCCGGGACGCGGGTGGTGATGCTGACCACGTTCGATCTCGACGAGTACGTCTATGGGGCGTTGCGGGCCGGAGCCAGCGGATTCCTGCTGAAGGACACCCGGCCGGGCGACCTGCTGGAGGCGCTGCGCATCGTGGCGGAAGGACAGGCGCTGCTGGCCCCGTCGGTCACCACGCGACTGATCGGCGAGTTCGCCCGGCGCGAGCCCACCGGAATCCCGGCCCGGCTGGCGGCGAGGCTGACCCGGCTGTCCGGCCGGGAGCGGGAGGTGCTCTCGCTGGTGGCTCGAGGGCTGACCAACCCGCAGATCGCCGAGCGACTCGGCATCGGGCAGGCGACGGTCAAGACCCATGTCCGCAGCCTCCTGGCCAAGCTCGCCGCGCACGACCGGGCGCAACTCGTCATCGCCGCCTACGAGGGCGGCGTGGTCACGGCCGACAGGCAGGTGCCGTCAGCGGCGGTAAGAGACCTCGGGGAAGGCGGCTGACGGGCCCCGCAGCAACGCCTGCGGACGGCCGCGCAGGTTCTGCTCGAAGAAGGCCGGCGGGTAGGCGCGCTGGAAGGCCAGCGCCCGCTCGGCCGGGATCGTGCCGACGACCTCCTTGAGCTGCTCCTTTCCCAGCCCCAGCGGCTCGGCCGCCATGGGGATGAGCAGGGCGTCGTCGCCGAAGGAGTTGTGCGCCGCCCCCTTGAGCGTCACGTTGAGCCGCCAGCCCCGCAATCCATCCCAGAAGGTGCGCAGCGTCGGATTGGTCGCCATGCCGCCTTTCCCGTCGGTGTCGACCACCATGTACGGCCGGTCGAGACCGGACTGCGCGACCTTGCCGAAGACGGCGCCGTCCAGGCCGAGCCCGGCCTTGATCCGAGGGTCGGCGTACATGGCGGAGGAGGTGGCCGCGCCGCCGAGCGAATGCCCGAACATTCCGATCCGCGCCAGGTCGAAGAGCGGCTTCCCGTCACGGCCGGGCAGCTTCTCCTCCAGGGAGGGCAGGCTGTCCAGGACGAAACGCACGTCGGCCACCCGGACGTCGACCGCCTTGGCGAAGTCGGTCAGCTCGACGCCCGCCTCCACCCGGCCGCCGGGGAACTCCACCACCGCCGCGTCATAGGGGTGATCGACGGTGACCACCGCGTATCCCCGGCTGGCCAGCTCCTCGACGACGCCGGTCCCGTACGCGCGCGAGGCGTTGGCGCCCGGCGAGTACAGGACGACCGGCAGTCTGCCCAGGCTCGTGTCGGCGGGCGCGCCTTCGTGGCCGTCGGTCCTGTCCAGTAACACCGAGCCCGGCTCCAGGTCGTTCATCTCCAGGTACCGCTCCGCCGCCGCCTTCGGCATCCAGGGGGCGACCGGGTGGGCCTGCACGTCCCGGGCCGGGTACCACAGGCTGACCATCAGCTCCCGCTTCCTGCCGGAGCCGTTCCAGGGATCCGGGCGGGACTGATCGACCAGGTGGACCGAGACGGTCCCCACCGGATGCGGTCCCGTCGGCTTTGGCACCGTCAGGCGCTGCGGCGGGATGGAGCCGCATCCGGCCAGAGCGAGGACCAGGGCGGTGATGATGAGTGCGCGTTTCACCTCATTCACGGTGCCAGCCGGGTACCGCCGCCGCCTCTGGCGTGAGGAGGACCTCCCGCTCAACCCAGGAAGGTAGAGCCGGATGAGGATCGTTGTCAGGGATGGTGCTCACGAACGAACCGCGCCCGAGCCCAGGACCTGCCGGCGACCTGATCCATCACCATGGTGCTGACTGCTTTGGCCCTCGCCTGCGAACACGTGCCACGAAGGCACCCGCACGGCGGAGGTAGAAGATCACCCGTTGGTCCATGTCGGCTCCGTGATCACGGACTTCCAGCGTCGGCGCCATGTCTCCGCGCCGGTGACACCGAGCCGGCCTCGGTGTCACCGGCGCGGTCGTCTCGCTCTCTACGCCGCCGGCTCGTCGATTCCGGCCTTTCATCCGCCTCGGGCCAGGCCGTCGGCTCCTGCTCCGGAAGCGGCCAGAAGTACGATCTCGCCCGCCGTGAACCCTGCTTCCGGCCGGTGCCGCCGCCGTTCCCGGCCCGCACCATGGATGCCCATGTCCCGTGAAGAACTCCCTCCGGACCACCGGCTCCGGCGACGCCCCGATGGGCCCCGGCCCGACGACCCCGCCACTCCCGTGCCGGATCCGCCCACGTCCGCCGGTCCCGTGCCGGGGTCGCCCGGTGCCGCTGCTCCTGTGTCAGGGGCGTCCGGTTCTGCCGCTCCCAGGGCGGGAGCGTTCGGTGTCGTCCCCGACGCGGAACGACCGGCCGCCGTCGCGGGAGAGCCGCGTCCGGGTGGGCGTGCCCGGATCGTGGCGCTGGACGTCGTCCGAGGGGTCGCGCTGTGCGGGATTCTCGTGGCCAACGTGAAGCCGATCGCGCACATGGTCCACGTCGGGTCGGCCGCCGAGCCGGTGGTGGCGGCGCGCGCGGACGACGGGTGGCTCGGGCTGGGGCTGTTCGTCGACCAGCGCTTCTTTCCGATCTTCTCGTTGCTGTTCGGCGTCGGGTTCTCGCTGCTGCTGGAGTCCGCGCGGGATCGTGCCGCGCGGCCGCGGCTCATCCTGGTGCGCCGGCTGCTGGCGCTGCTCGCCGTCGGTCTGGCGCACATGTTCCTGCTGTGGCGGGGCGACATCCTGACGATCTACGCCGTCGCCGGCCTGCTGGTGCTGCTGCCCTCGACGTGGCTGCCGCGCCGGGCCGTCGCGGTGCTGGCCGTGGTGCTCATCGCGGCGCCGCCGATCCTCGGCGCCAACGGCATCCCGCTGGTGCCGGGCCTGTTCCTGCTGGGCTCGGCGCTGACCAGGTACGGCGTGGTCGACCGGATCGAGCGCTCCACCCGCGTCCCGGCCGCGCTGGGCCTGCTCCTCGTGGCGGGCGCGGTGCCCGTCACGTGGCTGCAGATCCGGTCCGGGGCCTCGGGGGCGGACGGTTTCAGCTCCTGGTTCGGCCTCGCCGGGCTGCTGACGGCCGGCGTCTACGTGTGCGCGCTGCTGCTCCTGCTGCGGACGCCGCTCCGGCCGGCGCTCGTGGGCGTCTTCGCGCCGCTCGGCCGGATGGCGCTCACCAACTACCTGTCCGCCACGGTCCTGGTCCTGCTGGCCGCCCGCCTCGCCGGCGGCGACCCGGACGGCTGGTCCACGGCGACGGTGCTCCTGCTCGCCGCGGCGATCCTCCTCGCCCAGTGGGCGGCGTCCACGCGGTGGCTGCGCCGCCACCGCCAAGGCCCCCTGGAGTGGCTCTGGCGCTGGGCCACCTGGGCCCGCCGCCCGCCGCTGCGGCGGGGAACCGCTGGTTAGGGCGGGGATCGGACGGGCAGTGGGTTCGCCATCATCGCTGCCGGGGCGGGCCTGTCGGGGGTCTGTTCCGGCATGCCTGGACGTGAGGCGGGTCGCCATGGATAGTGTGCGCACGCTGGTGCCGGCGCGGCTGGATCGGTTGCCGTGGTCGGGGTTCCATACCCGGCTGGTGCTGGCGCTCGGGGTCGCGTGGGTGCTGGACGGCATGGAGATCACGATCGCCAGCGCGATCGGGTCGGTGCTGCAGGAGCGGCAGACGCTGGGGCTGACGGCCGTGGAGGTGGGCTTCACGGCGACCGTCTACCTGATCGGCCAGGTGGCCGGCGCCCTGGTGTTCGGGCGGCTGTCGGACCGTTTCGGCAGGCGGAAGCTGTTCATCATCACCCTGGCCCTCTACCTGGCGGCCAACGGCATCACGGCGTTCTCCCCGAACCTGGCGTTCCTGCTGTTCTTCCGGTTCTTCGCCGGAGCCGGCATCGGCGGCGAGTACGCGGCCATCCACTCGGCGATCGACGAGCTGATCCCGTCCCGCTACCGGGGCCGGGTGGACCTGGCCGTGAGCGGCACGTACTGGCTCGGCGCGATCATCGGCACGGCGAGCACCTACATCCTGCTGAACCCCGACCTCCTGCCCATCGACCTCGGCTGGCGCCTGGGCCTGCTGATCGGCCCGGTGCTGGGCGCGATGATCTGGGTGCTGCGCCGCCACCTGCCCGAGAGCCCGCGCTGGCTGCTCATGCACGGCAGGCACGAGGAGGCCGAGCAGGCGGCCGAGATGGTCGAGCGCGCGGTGGCCGAGAGCGGCAGGCCGCTCCCGCCGGTGGACGAGAGCAAGGCGATGGAACTGCGCCCGCACGGCTCGCCGACGTACCGGGAGATCCTCAAGGTCGTCTTCCGCGAGTACCCGACCCGTACGATCCTCGGCCTGACCATGATGATCAGCCAGTCGTTCCTCTACAACGCCATCTTCTTCACCTACGTCATCGTGCTCGGCGCCTTCTACGGCGTCTCGGCGAGCGACGCCTCCAAGTTCATGCTGGCCTTCGCCGTCGGCAACCTGGCGGGCCCGTTCGTGCTCGGCCACCTGTTCGACACGGTGGGACGCCGGGTGATGATCACCAGTACCTATGTCACGTCGGGGGTGCTGCTGGCGATCACGGGCTGGATGTTCAAGGAGGGCATGCTCACCGCGACCACCCAGACGATCCTGTGGTCGGTGATCTTCTTCATCGCCTCGGCGGCGGCCAGTTCGGGCTATCTGACCGTCAGCGAGCTGTTCCCGCTGGAGATCAGGGCGCTGGCGATCGCGCTGTTCTTCTCGGTGGCGCAGGGGTTCGGCGCGCTCGGCCCGACGATCTTCGGCGCGCTGATCGGCGACCAGGACCACCCCGACCCCACCCGCCTGTTCTACGGCTACCTGTTCGCCTCGGCGCTGATGGTGGCGGGCGGCGTGGTGGCGTGGTTCTTCGCGGTGAACGCCGAACGCCGCTCCCTGGAGGACCTGGCGCCGTCGCTGTCCATGCGCGACGCCCGGCACGCCACCACCTGAGGACAGGCCACGGCTCCGGCGCCGCGCGCGCCGGAGCCGTCCCGCACCGGTGCGGGACCGGGCGTCCAGGGTGATCGGCCGATACGCTGGGTGATCATGGGGGAGGTCGTCCGGAGTCTGGTGCCCGCCCGGCTGGACCGTCTGCCGTGGTCGGGGTTCCACACCCGGCTGGTGCTGGCGCTCGGGGTCGCGTGGGTGCTGGACGGCATGGAGATCACGATCGCGGGGGCGATCGGCTCGGTGCTGGAGGACCGGCGCACGCTGGGCCTTTCGGCGTTCCAGGTCGGGCTGACCGCGACGGTGTACCTGGCGGGCCAGGTCGCGGGGGCGCTGTTCTTCGGGCGGATGTCGGACCGGTTCGGCCGGCGCAAGCTGTTCGTGCTGACCCTCGGGCTGTACCTGGCGGCCAACGGCGTCACGGCGTTCTCCCCGAACCTGGCGTTCCTGCTGTTCTTCCGGTTCTTCGCCGGGACCGGCATCGGCGGCGAGTACGCGGCCATCCACTCGGCGATCGACGAGCTGATCCCCGCCCGGTACCGGGGTCGGGTGGACCTGGCGGTGAGCGGGACGTACTGGCTCGGCGCGATGATCGGCACGGCGAGCACCTATGTCCTGCTGAATCCGGACATCCTGCCGATCAACGTGGGGTGGCGCGTCGGCCTGCTGATCGGCCCCGCGCTCGGCGCCGCCATCTGGACGCTGCGCCGCCACCTGCCCGAGAGCCCGCGCTGGCTGCTCATGCACGGCCACCCCGAGGAGGCCGAGCGGGCCGCGGCGTCGGTGGAGCGCGCGGTGGCCGCGAGCGGGCGCCCGCTGCCGCCGGTGGACGCGAGCAAGACCCTGGAGATCCGCCCGCGCGGCGCGCCCTCCTACGCCGAGATCGCCCGGGTGCTGGTCCGCGAGCACCCCCGGCGCACGGTGCTCGGCGCCACCCTGATGATCAGCCAGTCGTTCCTCTACAACGCGATCTTCTTCACCTACGTGCTCGTGCTCGGCACCTACTACGGCGTCACCCCGCACGACGCCTCCAAGTACCTGTTCGCGTTCGCGCTCGGCAACCTCGCCGGGCCGCTCGTGCTCGGCCACCTGTTCGACACGCTGGGCCGCCGGGCGATGATCTCCGGCACCTACCTGCTGTCGGGGGCGCTGCTGGCGGGGACGGGGTGGCTGTTCAAGCAGGGCGCGCTCACCGCCACCACGCAGACCCTGCTGTGGTCGGTGATCTTCTTCTTCGCCTCCGCGGCGGCCAGCTCGGGTTACCTGACCGTCAGCGAGCTGTTCCCGCTGGAGATCAGGGCGCTGGTCATCGCGATGTTCTTCTCGATCGCCCAAGGGTTCGGCGCGCTCGGCCCGGCGATCTTCGGCGCGCTGATCGGCGAGCCCGGGCACGCCGACCCCGACCGGCTCTTCTACGGGTACGCGTTCGCCGCCGCCATGATGATCGCCGCGGGGCTGGTGGCGCTGGCGCTCGCCGTGAACGCCGAGGGCCGGTCGCTGGAGGACCTGACCCCGCCCCTGGCGGCCCGCGGCTGAGCGCGGGCCCGCGGGCGCCGGGTGAGGCGCACGCGGGCCCGTGATCCATGAACGTCGCATCGGGTCACGGCGACCTCCATGGTCGTTCGCCCGGCGCCCGAGGGAGGAGGGGCGCGGACGAGGTCATGGCCGGCGTGACGGGGCGAAGCGGGAACATTCCGGCCACCGGGCGGTCACCCCGCCCGGACGCCGGCCGCTTCGCCGATCACGCGGCGCCTAACCGTACCCTGGCGCGGACCCGGCCCGCGCACCAGGTCAGGCGCGCAGCGCGGCGGCCTCCGCGGCGAGCTTCTCGACGCGGGTGTAGTCCCCGGCGGCGAGCGCGTCGGCGGGGGTCAGCCAGGTGCCGCCGACGCAGCCGACGTTGGGCAGCGCCAGGTACTCGGGGGCCGTCTCCGGGCGGATGCCGCCGGTCGGGCAGAACCGCACGCCGGGGATCGGCCCGGCCAGGGCCTTGAGGTAGGCGACGCCGCCCGCGGGGCCCGCGGGGAAGAACTTCAGCTCGGTCAGCCCGCGCTCGGCCAGCGCCAGCACCTCCGAGGCGGTCGCCGCGCCCGGCAGGAACGGCAGGCCGCTGCCGTCCATGGCGTCGAGCAGGGCGGGCGTCGCGCCGGGGCTGACCAGGAACCGCGCGCCCACGCCCGCGGCGGCGGTCACGTCGGCCGGCGTGCGCACCGTGCCCGCGCCGACCACGGCGTCCGGCACCTCGGCGGCGATGGCGGCGATGGCCGCCAGGGCCGCGGGCGTGCGCAGCGTCACCTCGATGGCCGGCAGCCCGCCCGCCACCAGGGCGCGGGCGAGGGGGACGGCCGCCCGCGCGTCGTCGACGACCACGACGGGGATGACGGGGGCGAGGTCGAGGATGCTCACGGGGTGGTGCTCCTTGCGGTGAGGGCGGTCCGGCCCGGCGCGGTGGCGGCCGGGCCGGAGGCGGTGGGAGAGGGGAGGGCCGCCCGCTGGGCGAGCCAGGCCGCCGCGCCGGTCAGCGCGGGCTGTTCGGCGACGATCGCGGTGGTGGCGATGCCGGTCAGGTAGCCGGACAGGACGAGGTTGGCCTCGAACCGGCGCCGGAAGTCGCTCGCGCGGATCCGTTCGACGATCCTCGGCACGATGCCCCCTCCGAGATAGACGCCGCCCCTGGCCCCCAAGGTGAGCGCGACGTTGGCCGCGAAGCTCCCCAGCAGCCCGCAGAACACCTCCACCGTACGCGCGCACAGCGAGTCGTCGAGGCGCGCCACGACCTCCGAGGCGGGCAGCGGGGCGGCGCGGACGCCCTCCACCAGCGCGAGCCCGTGCCGCAGCCGGGTCAGGCCCGGCCCGGACAGCAGGTGCTCGGCGTCCACGAACGGCATCCCGTCGGCACGCAGCGCGCGCACGACCTCGTACTCCAGCTCGGTGACGGCGGGCGCGGAGACGTGGCCGCCCTCGCCGGGCACCGGCACCCAGCCGCCGCGCGCGGGCACCAGCCCGGCCACGCCGAGGCCCGTGCCCGGGCCCAGCACGGCCTTCACCATGCCGGGCGCCGGGTCGGGCCCGCCGAGGGCGGCGAGGTCGGCGCCGTCCAGGCGGGGCAGGGCCAGGGCGAGCGCCTCGAAGTCGTTGAGCAGCTCGACGTGCGGGATGCCGAGGTCGTTGACCGAGCCCGACCAGCCCGCGTTGGTGCACCGGTAGCGGTCGGCGTTGACCGGGCCCGCGACGGCCAGGCACGCCGCCGCGGCGCGCACGCCCACGTGGCCGGCGAGGTAGGCGTGGACGGCGCCGGGCAGGCCGTCGTGCTCGGCCCCCGGGAGCACGACGACCCGCTCCGGACGTCCACCCGGCCGGGTCACCAGCCCGAAGCGGGCGTTGGTGCCGCCGACGTCGGCGACCAGCCAGGGAGCCTCCGGCGTGGGAGGCGGCGGCGGGCTCACGCGCCGCTCGCCGCGAACGCCGCGGCCTCGCCGGCACCGAGGGCCGTGGACGCCGCCGCGCCGCCGGTCTCGCCGGCCGTGGGCGTCGCCCGGCCCTCCGCGCCGCTCGGCGCGAAGATGCCGCCGCCGCGCTCGGCCGGTCCCGCGGCGTGGCGGAAGACGGCGAACAGCTCGCGTCCGGTGCCCACCCACTCCTCGTCCGTCAGGGGCCGGCCCGCGGGCGTGCGGGCGGCCAGCTCGGCGGCCGGGACGAGCAGGTCCAGCGTGCCGGCCGCCGCGTCCAGCCGCAGGAGGTCGCCGTCGCGCACCAGCGCGATCGGCCCGCCGTCGGCGGCCTCGGGCGACAGGTGGATCGCGGCGGGCACCTTGCCCGACGCCCCCGACATGCGGCCGTCGGTGACCAGCGCCACCCGCTGTCCCCGGTCCAGCAGGACGGCCAGCGGCGGGGTGAGCTTGTGCAGCTCGGGCATGCCGTTGGCGCGCGGCCCCTGGTAGCGGATGACCGCGACGAAGTCCTCGCCGTCCAGCTCCCCGGCCTCGAACGCGGCCAGCAGCTCGGACTGGTCGTCGAAGACCCGGGCGGGCGCCTCGACGACCAGGTGCTCGGGCCGGACGGCCGACACCTTGCTCACCGCGCGGCCCAGGTTGCCGCTGACCATGTGGATGCCGCCGTCGGCGGAGAACGGCTCGGACACCGGGCGCAGCACGTCGAGGTCGCCGCTGCCGGTGGTCCGTTCCTCCCAGACCAGCGCCCCCTCCTTGAGGGCGGGCGCGCCGCGGTAGTGGCCGAGGCCGCGCCCGGCGACGGTCAGCACGTCCTCGTGCAGCAGCCCGGCGTCGAGCAGGTCGCCGATCAGCGCCTGCATGCCGCCCGCCGCCTGGAAGTGGTTCACGTCGGCCTGCCCGTTGGGGTACATCCGGGTCAGCAGGGGGACGACGCCGGACAGCGCCGCCAGGTCGTCCCACAGCAGCTCGACGCCCGCGGCGGCGGCGATCGCGACCAGGTGCAGGGTGTGGTTGGTGGACCCGCCGGTGGCCAGCAGCGCCACGGCCGCGTTGACCAGCGCCTTCTCGTCCACCACCTCGGCGACCGGCGTGTAGGCGGCGCCGTGCGCGGTGATCTGCACGACCCGCTCGGCCGCGGCCGCGGTCAGCGCGTCGCGCAGCCCGGTGCCGGGGTTGACGAACGTGGCGCCCGGCAGGTGCAGGCCCATGACCTCCATGAGCACCTGGTTGGAGTTGGCGGTGCCGTAGAAGGTGCAGGTGCCGGGGGAGTGGTAGGAGCGCGCCTCGGCGTCCAGCATCTCCTCGCGCCCCACCTTGCCCTCGGCGAACAGCTGGCGCGTGCGCGCCTTGACCTTGTTGGGCAGCCCGGACGGCATGGGACCCGCGGGGACGAAGACGGCGGGCAGGTGCCCGAAGTGCAGCGCCCCGATGAGCAGGCCCGGCACGATCTTGTCGCAGACGCCCAGCAGCAGCGCCCCGTCGAACATGTCGTGCGCCAGCGCGACCGCGGTGGCCATCGCGATCACCTCGCGGCTGTAGAGGGACAGCTCCATGCCCGCGCGGCCCTGGGTGACGCCGTCGCACATCGCCGGCACCCCTCCGGCGAACTGCGCGACGCCGCCCGCCTCCCGCACGGCCCGCTTGAGGATCGCCGGGTAGGTCTCGAACGGCTGGTGCGCCGACAGCATGTCGTTGTACGCCGACACGATCGCCACGCCGGGACGCTCGGCGCCGCGCAGCGCGAGCTTGTCGGCGGGGGAGCAGGCGGCGAAGCCGTGGGCGAGGTTGGCGCAGCCGAGCGCCGTGCGCGCCGGGCCGCGCCGCCGGGCCTCGGCCGCCGCGGCGCCGACGCGGGCCAGATAGGCGCCGCGGGTGGCCGCGCTGCGTTCGGCGAGGCGCTCGGTGACCTCCTGGACGGTGCGGTTCACGGCAGGTCCTCCTCGTGCCAGGCGCGGCCGCTGCGGCCGAGCAGTTCGTGGGCGGCCACCGGGCCGCCGGTCCCGGCGGCGTACGGCTCGGGGAGGTCGCCGGCGGACTCCCAGGTGGCGACGATCGGGTCGATCCAGCCCCAGGCCGCCTCGACCTCGTCGCGCCGCATGAACAGGGTCGGGTCGCCGGCCAGCACGTCGGCCAGCAGCCGCTCGTAGGCGTCGGGGACGCGGGCGTGGAAGGTGTCGGCGAAGCTCAGGCTGAGCGGCACCGGCCGCGGGACCACCTCGCCGGCGCCCGGCTCCTTGGCCATGATCAGCAGGTGGATGCCCTCGCCGGGCTGCAGGCGCAGCACCAGCCGGTTGGGGACGCCCCCGGAGAAGATGGAGTGCGGCACGTCCTTGAACTGGACGACGATCTCCGAGCGGCGGTCGGGCATGCGCTTGCCCGTGCGCAGGTAGAACGGCACCCCGGCCCACCGCCAGTTCTTCACCTCGGCGCGGATCGCGGCGAAGGTCTCCACGTGCCGCGAGGCGTCCGTCGGGGGCGTGTCGTCCGGCTCGTCCAGGTATCCGGGGACGGCACGGCCGTCCACCCGCCCGGCTATGTACTGGCCGCGCACGGTGAACCGCGCCGCCTCGGTGCCGCTGATCGGCCGCAGCGACTGCAGCACCTTGAGCTTCTCGTCCCGGATCGCCTCGCGGTCGTTGCGCGACGGCGGTTCCATCGCGACCAGGCACAGGAGCTGCAACAGGTGGTTCTGCACCATGTCGCGCAGCGCGCCCGCGTGGTCGTAGTAGCCGCGCCGCCCGGGCGTGCCGACCGACTCGGCGGCGGTGATCTGCACGTGGTCGATCCACAGGGAGTTCCAGATCGGCTCGAGGAAGGCGTTGGCGAACCGCAGCACGAGCAGGTTCTGGACGGTCTCCTTGCCGAGGTAGTGGTCGATGCGGAAGATCTGGTGCTCGCCGAAGATGGCGCCGACCTCGTCGTTGATGTGGCGGGCGCCCGCGAGGTCGCGGCCGAGGGGCTTCTCGAGCACCACGCGCGAGCGCGGGGTGACAAGGCCCGCCCGGTCGGCGGCCCGGCAGAACGGGCCGAACGTCATCGGCGGGCTGGCGAGGTAGAAGACCCTGCCGGTGTCCTCGCGCCCGGCGAGCATGCGGGTGAGCCGCCCCCACCCGGGGTGGGCGGGGGCGTCCCGCCCGGCCGGGACGTCCGCGCACACGTGGTGCAGGCGGCGCAGGAAGCGGTCCCAGCCGGCGGCGTCGCCGGCGTGCAGGCCCGGCCGCACCTCGGCGTCGACCTTGCCGCGGAAGTCGGCGTCGTCCAGCCCGCCGCGGGAGACGGCGATGATCCGGGCGTCCGGCGCGAGCCGTCCGTCCCGGTCGCAGTGGTAGAGGGCCGGGAGCAGCTTGCGCATGGAGAGGTCGCCGGTGCCGCCGAAGACGACGAGGTCGGCCGCGTGCGCGACGGGGCGCTCGCGGCCGTCGGGTGGTGCGGCGGGCGGCGCGCTCGAGGGCTGAGGCACGGGAGGGGCTCCGAAGATCTGCCAAGTCTTTGCCAACCAGGACAGATCGGACAGTAGCCCGAACCTTTGGTCGCGCACAACCGCAGTTTTGACATTTAGGATGTGGAACTTAGGAACTTCTCATTACAAAAGTGTGTGGTTACACTTGGCCGATGGCTCGACGATCAGGCCCCGCGCTCGCCACCACCGGCGAAGTGCTCCGCCTCATCCGCGACGGCGAGGCCGTCACGCGGGCGGACATCGGCAGGGTGACCGGCCTCTCGCGTCCCGCCGTGGCGCTGCGCGTGGCCGAGCTGCTCGACCACGGCCTGGTCGTGGAGGACACCGAGGGCCCCTCCACCGGCGGGCGCCCGCCCGCGCGCCTGGCGTTCGACGCCTCCGGCGGCGTCGTCCTGGTCGCCTCGCTCGGCGCGAGCCGCACCCAGGTCGCGCTGTGCGACCTCGCCGGCGCCGAGCTGGCCCGCACGGACCTGGAGATCGACGTCGAGCGCGGCCCCGGCGTGGTGCTGCCCCTGGTCATGGACATTTGGGCGGACCTGCTCGACGGCAGGCCCGGCTCGGCGGTGCGCGGCGCCGGGCTCGGCGTGCCCGCCACCGTCGAGTTCGCCGCCGGTCGCACCGAGAGCGCCCGCGTCATGGCGAGCTGGACCGGCGTCGCGATCCCGCCGCTGATCGCCGCCCGCTACCCCGTGCCGGTCTTCGTGGACAACGACGTCAACGTCGTCGCGATGGGCGAGTACCGCGCCGCCTACGCCCGCGAGGTCTCCGACCTGCTGTTCGTGAAGGTGTCCACCCGCATCGGCGCCGGGGTGATCGCCGGGGGCGAGATCCTGCGCGGCGCGCTCGGCGCGGCGGGCGAGATCGGGCACATCCCCGTCACCGACGGGGGAGGGGTGCTGTGCCGGTGCGGCAACATCGACTGCGTCGACTCGGTGGCGAGCGGCACCGCCATCCTGCGCGACCTGCGGGCCCGCGGGCGCGAGGTCTCCTCGCTCGCCGACGTCGTCACCCTCGTGCGCGCGGGCGACGCCGAGACCATGACGGTCGTGCGCCGGGCGGGCCGCATGCTCGGCGAGGTGGTGGCGAGCGCCGTCAACATCCTCAACCCGGCCGTGGTGGTGCTCGGCGGCGACGTCGCCGAGAAGTTCCAGCCGCTGGTCTCCGGGGTGCGCGAGGCGGTGCACCGGCGCTCGACGGCCCTGTCCACCCGCAGCCTGCGCATCGAGCGCAGCCGTCTCGGGCCCGGCGCGGGCATCACCGGCTGCGCTCTCATGGTCATCGACCACATCCTGGCGCCCGAGGCGGTCGACGCCTCCCTCGGCGCCTCCCCGGACGTCAGCGCGACGAGTCCATCAGGTGGACCAGCGCGCGCTCCAGGTCACGCGGCCCGGCGGCCGGTCGCGGCCAGGGGATCCTGATCAGTGCGGGGGACTCGGCCCCGGTCCGCACGGTCGCGCCGTAGCGGTCCAGCTCCCACAGCCACGCCTCGGGCGCCGGCGCGCCGGTGAGCGCCTCGACGGCCCGGCGCAGCCCGTCCCGGTGGGCGGCGTTCACGTGGTCCAGCATGCTCTCGGCGGCGTCGAGGAACGGGTCGGGCCCGGTGCCCAGGTAGTCCTCGGCGTCCAGCATGCCCGACTCCTGGCCGGTCAGGTAGATCACGTACCCGACGTCCACACGGAACAGCCCCGGAGCGCGCGGACCGCCCTCCACCGCCGCGAACAGCGCCTCGTCCGGGCACCGCGCGGCCACCGCGACGGCCGCGTCCCTGGCCTCGGCGGCCGGCACCCGGCGGGCCCAGCCCTGCATCTTGAGCAGGCCGCGCGGGTGGTCCACGCCGCCGAGCGTGCGGGTGGCGGCCAGGTCCACGGTGACCACGACGTCCTCGGCGGCCGGGACCAGGTGCAACGGCTCGCCCGGCTTGACCAGCAGCAACGGCCGTCCGTCGCCGTCCACCCCGCCGCGCGTCGCGTGGGCCGAGCCGTCGAGCGAGACGTGGGTCGGCGCGGCGGACGTGGCGAGGCTCCGGATACGTTCGGAAATGGGAGGGACCGTCACGGGCATGGCGTGGCTCCTGGGGTCTTTCGCGTTCGTGGCGAGCCTCCCGCTAAGGTTAGGCTCACCTTAGTAAGGCTTACCTAATCACAGCGAGGTCATCGTGCGCTACACAGGACCCAAGGTGCGGCTTTCCCGCAGGGCGGGGATGCCGCTCACCCGCAAGGCGGTCCGCTACTTCGAACGGCGGCCCTACCCGCCGGGACAGCACGGCCGCACCACCAGCCGCCGCACCGCCGGCGACTACAGCCTCCGGCGGCTGGAGAAGCAGAAGCTCCGCTGGTACTACGACGTCTCGGAGAAGCAGATGCGCCGGTACTGGGACCTGGCCCTGCGCCGGCCCGGCCGCTCCGGCGCCGAGCTCGTCGCCATCCTGGAGAGCCGCCTGGCGTCCCTGGTGCTCCGCGCCGGCCTGGCGCCGTCCATCTACGCGGCCCGCCAGTACGTCACCCACGGCCACATCACCGTCGACGGCCGCAAGGTCGACATCCCCAGCTACCTGGTCAAGCCCGGCCAGACCATCGCCGTACGCCAGAAGTCCCGCGCGATGCAGCCCTTCGTCGCCGCCGCCGAGGGCCTCTACGCCGACGAGGTCACCGCCCCGTACCTGAACGTGGACCTCAAGGACCTGACGTTCACGTTGCTCACCAGACCGGAACGCCAGCAGATCCCGCTCCTGGTCGACGAACAACTCGTCGTCGAGCACTACTCCCGCTGAGCGCCCAGAGCGCCACCATGCGCGTGATCCTCGGGCTGGACGCGCCCACCGCCGGTGTCGTGGACCCGGGCGCCTTGAGATCGCCGGGCCACATGACACTGGCGTGAGCGATGTGTGTCCCGGCCGGCGAGTGAGATGCAAAGATTGGTGCGACCTGGGGGGGTTGCCGCGCTGGGGCGCGAGGGTGCCTGACGGGTGGGGGAAAAGATGCCGGAACTGGCCGCGCTCTTGCACGCGCTGAAGGAGCGCAGCGGTCGCAGCTACGCGGAACTCGCCGGCCGTTGTGGCGCGAGCGCTTCCACATTGCACCGGTACTGCCGGGGGCAGATCCTGCCGGACAGCTACGGGATGGTGGAGCGGATAGCGCTGGCCTGCGGGGCGAGCAAGGCGGAGTTGGCGGAGTTGTACCGGTTGTGGGCCCAGGCCGACGCCGCCCGCCTCGACGCCGGCCGCAAGCCCATCGCCGGCGATCCCTTGACCCCGGTGCCGGATCCGCCGCCGGTTCCTCCATCGGCCGCGGATCCGGCGGCGGGTCTCGCGGGCGCGGTGCCCCGCCCGCAGGACCCGGCGTCGACATCCGCCGTGCACGGCCGGCGCCCCGCCCTCGGCGGCCGCAGGCCGATGCACTTCATCGCCCTCGCCTGTGTCCTGGCCGCCGTGGTGATCATCAGCGTGGCCGCCTCCTCTCCGGCCGGGCGGACGGCCGGGCGCTCAGCGCCGCAACGGATTCCCGGCCCGGCCTGGTCGCAGCCCCCCACCGCGGTGGCCGCGGGGTTCTACGGCGTCACGATCAACAGCAGCAGCGGGGCCATGCCGACCTTCCGGGTCGGCGGGGTCCGATTATGGGACAGCGGAACCCTCTGGTCCCTGCTAGAACCGGCGCGCGACCGGTTCGACTGGACCACCCTGGACCGCCTCGTCGGCTCCGCCCGCCGCGCGAACCTCCCCGTGCTCTACACCTTCGGCGGCACGCCCCAGTGGGCGGCGCCGGACGCGCCGCTCGGCCCCTACCCCGACGGGTCACGCACGGCGCCCCCCGATGACCTGAAGGACTGGGTCCGCTTCGTCAAGGCCGTCGCCACCCGATACGCGGGCCGGATCGACGCCTACGAACTGTGGGCGTTCGCCCCCTCACCGCACTTCTACACCGGCGACGCCGCGACGCTGGCCCGCATGACGCAGCAGGCCGCCGCGGTCATCCGCCGCGCCGACCCGGCCGCGACCCTCGTGTGCCCCTCGATCGGGAACCTGTGGGAGCCGGCCTCCCAGCAGTTCCTGCGCGACTTCGCCGCGGCCGGCGGGTACCAGGTGTGCGATGCCGCGGGTGTGAAACTCGCCCCTCAGCACGACGGCGACACCCCCGAAAGCCTCGTCCGTCTCGCGGCCGTCATCGAGCGCACCTTCCATGAGGCCGGAGTGCATCCGCGGCTGTGGAGCACCGGGACCGTCTACCGAATCCCTCAGGATCGCAAACTGGACGAGGCGCACGCCATCGCGTACGCGGTGCGCTTCTACCTGATCGGGATGTACGTGCGATACGACCGCATGTACTTCTACAACTGGGGCGGCACGAAGATCCCGCTCGTGCTCCAGGCCGTGGGCGGACCACCGACCAGCGCGGCCCTCGCGGTCGGCACGCTCCAGCGCTGGCTGGCCGGCGCCCGGATCACCTCCTGTGGTCGCGGCTCGCCCGACGGGCCACCGGCACAGGTCTGGCAATGCCGGTTCGTGCTGGGCGGCGCGGCCGGCCGGAGACCTGTCCAGGCCGTCGTCCTCTGGACCGAATCGGGCACCGCCGCGGTGCCGGCCGATCCCGGCGCCGACACCATCCGATTCCTGGACGGACGCTCCATGCCCGCCCCGCGCACCCTGCGGATCACCGAACAGCCCATACTGATCACGATCCGGCCCGGCCGCTGACACCCCCGGCGCGCACCCGCGCGGCTCACAGAGACCTCCCAGGAACCGCCGCGGCGCGCGCAGGACCCCCCCAGCGAGATCACGCACACTCGGGACATGACACGACACACGCCTCGCCCGGGAACGGGCCGATGATCGAGGTGCGCCGGCTCGGCAAACGCCACGGCGACGTCCTGGCGGTGGACGGCCTGACGTTCGACGTCAAGCCAGGGGTGGTGACCGGCTTCCTCGGTCCTAACGGGGCCGGCAAGAGCACCACCATGCGCATGATCCTCGGACTGGACGCACCCACCGAGGGAACCGCCCGGGTGCTCGGATTCCGGCCCGCCGACCTTCCCGCGCCCATGCGGGCGGTCGGCGCGCTGCTCGACGCCGGCGCCGTCCACCCGCGCCGCACCGCCCGCGACCACCTCAGGTGGCTCGCGCTGAGCAACCGGCTGCCCGGCGGCCGGGTCGAGGAGGTGCTCGACCTCGTCGGCCTCACCGCGGCGGCCGGCCGCCGCGCGGGCGGGTTCTCCCTCGGCATGCTCCAGCGGCTCGGCATCGCCGCCGCCATGCTCGGCGACCCCGAGGTGCTGGTGCTCGACGAACCGGTCAACGGGCTCGACCCCGAGGGCATCGTCTGGATCCGCACGATGCTGCGCGACCTCGCCGCCGAAGGCCGCACGCTGCTGGTCTCCAGTCACCTGATGGCCGAGATGGCCCTCACCGCCGACCGGCTCATCGTCATCGCGCGAGGGCGGCTCGTCGCCGACACCACCGTCGACGCCTTCGCCAGGCCCGAGGGCGTCCTCGTGCGCACCCCGCACGCCCGCGCGTTCGCCCGCGCCCTGATCGCCTCCGGGGCCGCCGCCGTCCGGCACGACCACGACGCCCGCGGCGACCAGGACGGCGGGGAGCTGCTCGTGAGCGGCATGACCGCCGAGGAGATCGGACGGCTCGCCGCCGCCGAGCGCGTCGTCCTGCACGAGCTGGCACCCCGCCGCGCATCCCTGGAGGACGCCTTCATGGAGCTCACCCGGGACGCCGTCGAGTACGGCGCCGCGAACGGGGCCGTCCGATGACCGGGAACGCGTCCGCGACGGCGCGCGCGGAACGCCCGACGACCGAGACGGGACGCACGCGCGTCGCCCCGCACCGGCGGCCCGGCCTGGCCGACGCCGTCCGTGCCGAGTGGCGCAAGACCGCCACGATGCGATCCACCTGGATCACCCTCGTCGTCGCCGTCGCGCTCGGCGCCTTCTTCGGGGCGCTGTTCGGCGGCGCGGGCGCCACCGACTTCGCCAAGCTCACCGCCGCCGAGCGCGCAGCCTTCCACCCGGTGCCCGACGTCCGCGCGTTCCTCTTCGTCCACCTGGTCACCGGCTACGTGGGGCTGCGGGCGTTCACCGTCGAGTACGCCACCCGCACCATCTCCGTGACGCTCGCCGCGTCGCCGCGCCGGGGCCGGCTGCTCGCCGCCAAGGCCATCGTCTGCGCCGGCGTCACGCTGGTGGCGGGGTGGCTGTCGGGGTGCGCGGTCCTGTTCGCCGGCCGGGCGGTGCTGACCGCCAAGGACGTGCCGGTCAACGCCCTCGGCGAGCCCGGCATGATCCGCGTCCTCGCCGGGACCGGAGCGCTGCTCGCGCTGGTGAGCCTGATCGGGCTCGCGCTCGGCTGCCTGGTCCGCAACACGGCGGGCGCGCTGAGCGTCCTCGCCACGATGGGCATCCTGATCCCGGCCATGGCCCCGCTGTACCCTGAAGCGCCGGCGCGTCTCGTCCTCGGCTACTGGCCGATCACCGCGGGCCTGCGGCTGCTCAGCCTCGACGACGACCCCGCGCTGCCGGGCCCCTGGGCCGGGATCACCGTGACCTGCGCGTGGGCCGCGGCGCTGCTGCTCGCCGCCTACGTGGCCCTGCGCCGCAGGGACGCCTGAGGCCGCCGGGGACCACAGAGGGGTGGGCGACGATGGACCAGGACGGGCGGGGGGCCGGCGAGGACGGGCGGGGAGAGCGCGGGGCGGGGGAGCGGCTGCTGGTCGTGGACGACGAGCCGACCGTGCGGGAGCTGCTGGCGGCCACGCTGCGCTTCGCCGGGTTCCGCGTCACCTCGGCGGCCACCGGCGCCGAGGCCGTCCAGGCCGCCCGCGCCCGCAGGCCCGACCTGATCCTGCTCGACGTCATGCTCCCCGACCTGGACGGCTTCCAGGTCGTGCGCCGGCTGCGCGAGCTGGACCGCCCTCCGGTGCCCGTGCTGTTCCTCACCGCGCGCGACTCGCCCGCGGACAAGGTCACCGGACTCACCCTCGGCGGCGACGACTACGTCACCAAGCCCTTCGACCTGGAGGAACTGCTCGCCCGCATCCGCGCCGTCCTGCGCCGCACCGGCCGCCCGCACGCGCCCGCGCTCGTGGTCGGCGACCTGGAGGTCGACGTCGAGGGCCACCAGGTCGCGCGGGGCGGCGTCCCGGTGCGGCTGTCGCCCACCGAGTTCCGCCTGCTGTCCTACCTGGCATCCCAGGCGGGGCGGGTGGTGTCCAAGACCCGGATCATCGAGGACGTCTGGCAGTACGACTTCGCCGGCGACACCAGCATCGTCGACACCTACGTCAGCTACCTGCGCCGCAAGCTGGAGGCGTCCGGGCCCCGGCTGATCCACACCGTGCACGGCGTCGGCTACGTCCTGCGCGAGCCCCGATGACCGGCGAGACCCGCCCCCGCGCGGCCGCCGCGGCCGCGCGGGGGCGGGGTCCGGCACGGGGGATCGCGGGCCGCTGGGGGAGGATGTCGCTGCGGGCACGGCTGTTGCTGATCACCAGTGCGCTGCTGGCCACCGGACTGGTCCTCTGCGGGTCCATCGTCGTCGGCCTCCTGCGGGCCAACCTCGTGGGCCGGGTGGACACCCAGCTCGCCACGTTCGGACGGGTGATCGCCGTCCTCCCGCCGGAGCTGCCGTCGCGGGGCCCCTCCGGCGCCGAGGCCGGGAACGCGCTCGCCGCCAAGCTCGACCTCATCGACCGGTTGTACGTCGCCTACCTCGCCCCGGACGGCGCGCTCGGGCCGCAGGCGCGCATCCCCGGCGGGAAGGGCGGCCCCGTGCTGCCGAGGCTCGACGCCGCGGCGATCGCCCGCCTGGACGGCCGTCCGTTCGAGGTCCCCGACAAGGAAGGGGCCGGGCCGTGGCGGGTGCTGGCCCTGCCCCGTCCCGCGCGCGCCACGCCGTTCGCGACGGCCGCCCCGGACGCGGGCGGCGGCGTGGTCGTGGCCGCCTCCCTGGACGCGGTCGCCGCCACGATCGGGCGGCTGCGCGTCACCTACCTGGTCACGGGCGCCGCGCTGCTCGGCCTGCTGACGCTGGCGGGATGGTTCGCGATCAGGGCGGGGCTCGGCCCGCTGCGGCGCATCGAGGAGACCGCCGCGGCCATCGCCTCCGGCGACCTCGGCCGCAGGGTCCCCGGCCCCGAGGCCCCGGACACCGAGGTCGGGCGCCTGTCGGCCTCGCTGAACGGCATGCTCGGCCAGATCGAGCGGGCCTTCGCCGCGCGCACCGAGTCCGAGGCGCGGCTGCGGCGGCTCGTCGCCGACGTCGGCCACGAGCTGCGCACGCCTCTCGTCGGCATCAAGGGGTTCTCCGAGCTGTACCGCATGGGCGGGCTGCCGGACGCCGGGCCCGCGATGGCCCGCATCGAGAGCGAGGCCGGGCGGCTGGCCCGCCTCGTGGAGGACCTGCTGCTGCTCGCCCGGCTCGACGAGGGCGGTGACACGCCCGTCCTGGACCTCGCGCCCATGGACCTGCGCACGCTGGCCGCCGACGCCCGGCTGGACCTGCGCGCCCTCGCCCCGGGACGGCCGGTCGCGCTGACCGGCCCGGACGGCGGGCCGCCGGGGTCGGCGCCGGTGCTCGGCGACGAGGCCCGGCTGCGCCAGGTGGTGAGCAATCTGGTCGGCAACGTCGTCGCGCACACCCCCGACGGCACCCCGGTGCGCGTCGGGGTCGGCACCGCGGGCGGCGAGGCCGTGCTGGTGGTCGAGGACCGGGGGCCGGGCATGACGCCCGGCCAGGCGGCCAAGGTGTTCGACCGGTTCTACCGGGCCGACCCCTCCCGCAGCAGGACCGGACCCGGCGGCGCCGGGCTCGGCCTCGCCATCGCCCGCTCGCTGGCCGAGGCGCACGGGGGCCGCATCGCCCTGCGCACCTCGCCCGGCGAGGGAGCCCGCTTCACGCTGGCGCTTCCCGCCTGTCCCTGACCCGGCGCGGGCCCCGTGCCCCTCAGCGCGGGGGGCCGAAGGGCTCGATCGGGGGGTCGGAGAACGGGCCGCCGCCGTCGGGGGCGACGCGGTGGCCGGCGGCCTCGGTGACGCGCAGGGCGTACAGGCCCTCGTCGGGGTCGAGGGGGACCAGGCCGTAGCCGGTGTCGACCTCGTCCTCCGACAGGCCGAGCCGGCGCACGGCCTGCTCCAGGGTCGCCTCCTGCGGAAGCCGCACCGTGATCAGGACCATGGCCTCCACGTTACGCGTCCCGCGGCGCTCCGTCCCGCGAGGCCCGGCGGGTCCTTGTCATACCTTGGCCGTCGCGGCGGCGCGCCGTTCGAGCGCGGACAGCAGGGCCGGCGTGTCGGCGATGCCGTACCCGTAGTCGTAGTCGAACCCGACGGTGCTGCGGTCGGCGGCGGTGCGGTAGAGCAGCGTGCGGAGCTGGGCCGGGCTGATCGCCGAGGCGGGCCAGTGGGTGCGGACGGCGGCCACCAGGCCGGCCGCCACCGGGCAGGCCGCCGAGGTGCCGGAGTCCGGCGTGCCGGGGCCGAACGCCTTGGACCCGGCGAAATGGGTGTAGGAGCAGACGTCGGGCTTGCGGTCGCTCAGCCGGCCCGGCCCCTGTGAGGAGTAGCCGACGCGCAGGCCCTTGGTGTCGACCCCGCCGATCGACAGCACCTGCGGGTGGGAGTTGGCGCCGACGATCGGGCGCGCGGGGAAGGCGCACCGGCGGTCCTTGCACTCGGCGCCGCAGTTGCCGGCCGCGAACAGGATGTCGGCGCCCGCGCGCTCCAGGCTGCCCACGATGATGTTGAACGGGTGGGCGGGGTTGTCGGAGTAGTTGCCCGGCTGGCCGGGCGCGAAGTCCCACAGCGGGGAGAACGACCCCCAGCTGTTGCTGACGACCAGGGCGCGCGAGGCGGCGGGCTGGGCGTCGAGCAGGGTGCGCAGGTGCGAGAACGCCGCGATCGCGTCGGACAGCAGGCCGTCCATGACCGTGTCGCCCTGCCGCCGCGACAGCAGCACCGGGATGTCGATGAACGACGCCTTGGGCGCGGCGATGAGCGCGTCGAAGGCGCACATGCTGCCGTGGTCGACGGGGAACTCGCCCGGGGTCTCCGAGACGCCGGAGGGGCTCCAGCTCCGCTCGGCGTCGATCGTGAAGCTCCTGCCCATCTGGCGGGTGACGTGCGCGGCGTTGATGCCGGTGTCGCAGATGGCGAGCGCCACGCCCGAGCCGTCGTACCCGTCGGCCGTGAGCCGGGGCACCGCGAGCAGCCGCTCGACGTCCCGCCAGGTGCCGACCGGCGGGGTGCCGCCGCAGGTGAGGCTGGTCTCGATCACCGGGTCGGCGTAGACGCCGACGACCGAGCCGCCGCGGCCGGGCAGCAGCGCCGTGCGCGCCGCGCGGTCGTCGTCGGAGATCTCGCCCCTGACCAGCACGGACGCATCCTCCGGCGCCATGGAGAAGTCGAGCGGCTGGTTGAGCGAGAGCGGGTCGCCGCCGGGAATGGCGGGGCGGACGCGGGGGAGCGGCACGGGGGTGAAGTCGTGGTCGAGCGCGACCCCGGGGAGCTCGCCGGTGACGTCGGCGGTGGTCGCGGTGAGATCGGGCGCCGCGACGGCGGCGACGATGTCGGGAGAGGGACGGAGCTGGATCAGGACCCGCATGAGGTCACCACCTGAGATCACGGAAGAACGGATGTCACCACGGTGCTGCATCCGTGTACGGCTCGTCTACCTGCAGAAATGTCGCGCCGACTGGCATTTCACCATGAGCCGCCACGAAACCGCGGGCGAAATTTGTTCGCCTGCCCGTCGTCCCCGCCCGGTCTTCGGTAATCCCTTCCGCCGGCGGCGCAGGATGACTACGTTGTGACGCATGATCGCCGAGGTGGACACGCCGTCACGTCCAGAATCCGGAACGGGTGAAGGGCACCGGCTGCCGGTGCGCCCGAGGCTGGTGGTCGCCAGCGCCTTCATGCTCTTCCTCGAACTGGCGCTGATCCGCTGGACGGGCTCCAACATCGTCCACCTCAGCTACTTCACGAACTTCGTGCTGCTCGGCTCCTTCCTCGGCATCGGGCTCGGGTTCCTGCGCGTCGGCCGGAGCAAGGCCCAGCCGTACTACTCGCCGGTCGTGCTGGCGCTGCTGGTGCTGGTCGTCCTGATCTTCCCGGTCACCGTGGACCGCGAGACCGAGGGCGTGCTCTACTTCACCAGCCTGTCCACCAGCGGCCCGCCCGCCTGGGCGATCCTGCCGGTGGTGTTCGCCGCGGCGGCCCTGGTGCTCATGGGCCCCGCCGAGCTCGTCGGCCGGTGCTTCCCCGAGCTGCCCCGCCTCGAGGCCTACCGTTACGACCTGATCGGCAGCCTCACCGGCATCGCCCTGTTCTCGCTGCTGTCGTTCGCGAGCGCCCCGCCCGTCGTCTGGGGCGTGATCGTCGCCGTCGCCTACGGCGTGCTGCTGTGGCCGCGCTCGCTCACCCGATACCTCGTGCTGGTCACCCTGCCCTCCCTGGTGGTCGTCGCCGCGCTCGCCTCCGAGACCCTGACCGCGGGCGCGCTGTGGTCGCCGTACTACAAGGTCACCTACGAGCGGTCGGCGTACGGCGGCGTGCCGGTCATGACGATCTCGGTCAACGGAATCCCGCACCAGCAGGCCATCCCGGCCGCCAACCGGCTCGAATGGGAGCGCCAGTACGCCCTGCCGTACGAGAGGGCGGCCACGGCCTCCCTGGACGACGTGCTCATCGTCGGCGCGGGCAGCGGCACCGACGTCGCGATCGCCCTGTCCAAGGGCGCCGAGCACGTCGACGCCGTCGAGATCGACCCCAAGCTGCGCGAGCTCGGCGCCACCTACCACCCCGACCGGCCCTACAGCGACCCGCGCGTCACCACCCACATCACCGACGGCCGCGCCTACCTGGAGCGCACCGGCAAGAAGTACGACCTGATCCTGTTCGCGCTGCCCGACTCGCTCACGCTGGTCTCCGGCGCCAGCTCGCTGCGCCTGGAGAGCTACCTGTTCACCGAGCAGGCCATGGCCGCCGCCCGCGACCACCTCAAGCCCGGCGGCGCGTTCGCGATGTACAACTACTACCGCGAGCAGTGGCTGGTGGACCGGCTCGCGCTCACCGCGCAGACCGCCTTCGGCCACAAGCCCTGCGTCGACGAGGTCGGCTCGGGCCGGCAGGCCGTGATCACCTCGGGCGTCACGCCGGCCGCGCAGCGCTGCGCGGCCGAATGGGCGGGGGCCAAGGTCGACACCCCGCCCCCGGCCGTGGACGACCGGCCGTTCCTGTACCTGCACGGGCGCGACATCCCGTCCATCTACCTCATCGCGCTCGGCCTGATCCTGCTGGTCAGCATCGTCGCCGTGCGGGCCGTGGCCGGGCCGTTCCGCCGCATGCGCCCCTACGCCGACCTGTTCCTGCTCGGCGTGTCGTTCCTGCTGCTGGAGACCAAGAACGTCACCGGGTTCGCGCTGCTGTTCGGCACGACCTGGGTGGTCAACGCGGTGGTGTTCGCGGGTGTGCTCGTGGCGGTGCTCGCCGCGGTCGAGGTCACCCGCCGCTTCCGCACGCCGTCCCTGCCGGTGATGTACGCGGTGCTGCTCGGCGGGCTGGTGCTCGCGGCGGTCGTCCCGAACTCGTGGCTGCTCGGCCTGCCCGTGCCGCTGCGGGCGGTGCTCGCGGTCGTGATCGCCTTCCTGCCGATCTTCGCGGCGAACGTCGTGTTCGCCAAGCGGTTCGCCGACACCGCCGACGCCACGGTGTCCTTCGGCGCCAACCTGCTCGGCGCCATCCTCGGCGGCTGCCTGGAGTACCTCAGCCTGGTCATCGGCTACGAGGGCCTGCTGGTCGTCGCGGGCCTGCTCTACCTCGGCGCCTTCGCCCTGATGCCCCGCGCCGCACGGGCGCTCTGACGCCCCGCCGGTCCTCGCCCGGCAGGGGGATCAGAAGCCGCAGGCGTCGGCGAGGGTCTTGGCGGAGGCCTGGTCGTTCGGCGTCGGGGTCCTCAGCGGGGTGGCGGGGGCCGAGGCGCGCGAGCGCGTGGGGCTCGGCGTGGCGTTCTCGGCCCCGGACGGCGAGGTGGCCGGGGTGGCGCCGGACGGCCGGGCGCCGGGGGTGGCGCCCGCGGCCAGGGTGGGGCGGCGCGACTGCTCCGACTCCTTGAGCGCCTTGGCGGTCAGACGGCGGATCTTCACCCAGTCGGCGGCGCCCGGCCAGATCGTCGGCGGCACGAACTGCAGGCTGGTGGTCTTGGCGTCCTTGACCTTCAGGGCCAGCGGCACCAGGTGCTCCAGCAGGTCGCGCGGGATGTCGGTGCGGAACATGTGCCGCGTCGCGCTGGCGATCTTGCCGAAGTTGGCCAGCACGACGCTCGGCGTGGCCTGGGCGAGCAGCGCGCCCATGACGCACCGCTGGCGGGACATGCGGGAGAAGTCGTCGCTGTCGACCCGCGAGCGGCCGTACCAGAGCACGTGCTCGCCGTCGAGGAGCTGGTAGCCGGCCTTGATCGTGCCCGCGGTGCCGAAGTGGCCGCCCCACTTGATGTCCTGCTCGACCCGGATCCGCAGGCCGCCGACGGCGTCGATGAGCGCGGCGAAGCCGTACATGTCGACGATCGCGTAGTAGTCGATCTTGAAGCCGAGGGTGTGGCCGATGGCGTTCTTGAGCTCCTGGGGACCCTTGCCCTTGCCGAGGTGGTCCTCGGCGTACTGCCACACCTCGTTGAGCAGGCCCTGCCCCGAGTCGCCGGTGAACCCGTTCGGGAACCGCGCCGCCAGCGGGTCGCCCTTGGGGAAGTGCACGTACTGCAGGTTGCGGGGCAGGCTGAACATGACCGCGTTGCCGGTGCCGACGTCGACGCTGGCCACGGTCATGCTGTCGGTGCGCACGCCCGTCCTGTTGCCCGCGGCGTCGCCGCCGATGAGCAGGAAGTTGACCCGGCGCCTGCCGTTCCAGGGATCCTCCTGCCGCACCGGCGCGATCGAGGCGCCCGCGCCGCCGTCGGAGGGGAAGACGGCGTTGGCGGTCTGCCGCACGGTGACGATGCTGCTCGCGGTCAGCGCGAACGGCGCCATCACGGTCACGCACAGCACGCCGACGACGACGCCGGAGACGACCTGCCCGCTCTGGGGCAGCCGGTCGGGGCGCAGGGCGACGTAGGAGGTGAGGACCAGCGCGAACCAGGCCAGCGCGCCGACGGCGGCGACGACGGTCACCACCACGAGCGTGCTGTCCTTCAGGGCCAGGCCGAGGTTGGCCCGCACGATCAGGGCGAAGGCGATCGCGGCGACCAGGATGGCGCCGAAGGCCCCGAGGAGCAGGAAACCGGTCCTGCGGCGTCCGGCGCGCAGGTGCGCGGCGCCGGGGACGAGGGCCGACAGGCCCGTCCAGCCGATGACGGCGGCGGTGCTGGGCGCCTTGGCGTAGCGGGGAGCGGCCGCGCGCTTCGGCTCGGGGTCGCCCGGGCCGTTCACCGCCTCCTCACCTGCTCGGTCAAGCGGCGTGGTCACAAGCGCTCCCCATGACGTTTCCGGATCAAGCCGTCGAGCAGGCGAAACGCCGTGACGGGCCCCCGCGCGTTAACGGATGCCCAGGATTCTAACCCCCATACATGGACATCACAGACGCATGCGCAATATAGGGGAATCAGCTGGTAACTGGCAGCTTAATGACTGATGTCGCCTGACGCGCGAGAGTCAGCCCACCGGGAACGGCTGTCAGGCGCGAAGCCGTTCCCGGCGGGGGCCGCCACAGGGGTCAGGACCGGATCAGGATGTGCTGGAGGCCGAGGCGAGCCAGGTGTTGCACTGGAACGTCTTCACCCGCTCGTAGCCCTGCCGGAACCAGCGGCCGCTGTTCGGCGGGGAGCCGTGGTCACGCGGGTAGCCGGGCCAGTCCCCGACGTTGGAGAAGAAGTAGTACAACGTGTTGCGGCGCGCCGAGGTGATCGGGTAGCTGGCGGCCACCGACCGCATCCACAGGCCGCTCAGGCAGTTCGCCTGCAACTCGTACCGCCGGCTGAGCCCCAGCTTGCCGCTCGAGGAGCGCGAGGCCAGCGTCTTGGACCACCAGGAGTCCTCCAGCCCCGACAGGTGCTGGACGTGGTGGCCGTACTCGTGGGCGAACATCGCCGTGAAGGCCCCGTGCCAGTTCGACAGCGAGGCGTACCCGCGCTGCCTGCCGGTGCCGTCCGCCATCGCGGAGGTCGAGGCGTAGATCGTCGCGTTGCGCGGGCAGTAGTACGGCACGATGCTGCCCTTGTGCGGGAAGTCGCCGCACGCGCCCCGCCCGCCGCGCGCCGTGACCGCGTAGCCCGGCGGCGAGAACGGGATGCCCACCTTGCCGAGCGCGGAGGACCACGTCCGGTTCATGCACGTGCTCGTGGCCAGGATCAGCGCCTTGAGCTGGGCGTCGTTGTAGACGTTGGTCGCGCGCCCCCGGCAGTTCGTGCGCGGCAGCGTCCCCGCCAGGTAGAGCGAGTTGCGGGTCAGCGTCGTGTTGCGCGCCGGCCTGCTCGGCCGCGTGGTCGTGTCCGGCCGGGTGGAGGTGTCCCGGTCCGTGCCGGTGGTCCCGCGTGTCGGGCGCGGCAGGACCTCCGTGGCCGTCGGGCGGGCCTCCGGCGTGGCGGAGTCGTACGTCGGGACGGCCACCGGTGAGGTGGTGCTGGTCCGCGTGGCGTTCGCCAGCAGCGCGCCGCCGATCACCAGCAGCACGAACACCACCGCGATCGCCCCCAGCACGCCGCCGATCACCGCGCCGGCGCTGGACCGCCGCCGGGGCGGCGGACGCCACCCGGGCGCGCCCCAGCCGTCCTGCGGGCCGTAGGGGCCTTGCGGCGCGGGGGGCCGGCCGGGCGGCGGTGAAGGCCGTCCACTCGGAGGCGGAGGCGGGTACGCGGGGCCTTGCGGCGCCCCGGCCCCCGGCGGCGGATAGGGCTGCCCGTACTGCTGCGGCGGGCCCTGAGGCGGTCCCGCGGGCCCCTGCCCCGGGTACGGCGCGTGGCCCGGCGGCGGAGCCTGCCCCGGGTAGGGTCCCTGGTTCGGCGGCGGGGCCTGGCCCGGGTAGGGCGCTTGCCCTGGATACGGCGCTTGCCCGGGTGGTGGGACCTGGCCTGGATACGGGACCTGGCCTGGGTACGGCGTCTGCCCCGGTGGCGGGGCCTGGCCCGGGTACGGGGCGTGGCCCGGCCGAGGTGCGTGCCCCGGGTGGGCCGGATTTCCCAGGGCCTGGCCCGCGTACGCCTCCGGCGGCGCCTGGCCGCCGACCGGGGGCCGGGGCGGGTAGCCGGGGGGCGGGCGCATCGGGCCCTGGCCGGGATACGGCGCGCCGTATCCGGCGTCCTGAGGCGCGGGAGAGTCCCTCGCGCCCGGTGGCCCCGGGTAGGAAGGAGGTCCTCCCTGTGCGTAGGGACGAGTCGCCCCCTGTGGTGGTTTCGGCCCCCGACCGTTGTCGCCCCCGTTGGCGGACATTCCGGCTGCCCCCTTCCCGGTCACGCTGGACCGAGACCGTGCTCCCCTGTCACCGATTCCGCAATTCATGCGATTTAGGGCAGAACTCTACTCAATTCTCAGCAGTCACGGATGTAGCCGTATATGGTTACATTCTGAAATCATCCAAGGTGATCTCCGCGATGTTCCGGAATCGCCGGACCTGTCTGCCCTAGCTTCGATTCCATGAATCTGCAGCAGCTCCGTTATGTGGTCGCCACTGCGGAGCACCGCACCATGACCGACGCGGCCAGGTCCTTGTACATCGCCCAGCCGGCCCTTTCGCGGGCCATTCGCGACTTGGAACGGGAACTGGGGATGACCCTTTTCGCCAGGTCCGGCCGTGGAGTGGTGGTGACCGCGCAAGGCCGGCGCGTGGTGAAACTCGCCAAGGAAGCGCTCGAGGCCGTATCCGAAATCGAGGCGCTCGCCACGAGCACGCACACGGGAGGCGGCGAGCTGCGCATCGCCTCGCCCCCGACCCTGGAGTCCGGCCTGGCGGGACGCTTGCTTCCCGCCTACGTCGCCGAGCACCCGGGCGTGCGCGTGCAGATCGTCAGGTCCGACGGCAGGGACGGCGTCGTGCACGCCATCCGCGAGCAGCGCGCCGATCTCGGCCTGACCGACCTGCCGGTGCCCGCCGACCTGGTGAGCCATCCGCTGGAACGCCAGGAGATCGTGCTCATCTCCCCGCCCGGGCTCGAGCTGCCGGACACGGTGCCGATGATCCGCCTGAACGGCATGCGCCTGATCCTCCCCCCGGTGGGCAGCGCGCGGCGCAGGGAGTTCGACCAGCTCTTCGCCACCTACGGCGTGCGGCCCATCGTCGCCGCCGAGACCGACGAGCGGGGCGGCTGGCACACGGTGGTCCGCACCGCCGCGGCGTCCCTGCTCTGGTACCGGGGGACGGCCGAGCAGGCCGTGCGCGCCGGGCTGGTGGTGCGCTCCCTGGATCCTCCGCTGCGGCGGGTCATCGCGCTCGTGCACGCGCGCAGGCGGCTCACCGTCGTGGCCCAGGACTTCCTGACCCTGGCGGAGACCGGGCGTGCCCTGTAGCCGATTTTGGAGCGTTCCCGGCAAATCGGAACGCCTCCTGGTGACGCCGGTCTTCCCCACGGCGCTCCCTGGCGCCGCCCGCGACGAAGCGGGCGTACGCTGACGGCGATGCATACTTTGCGCCTGCGCGACCGCGAGTTCGAGCCGGGCGACTTCGCCGTCATGGCCGTCGTCAACCGCACCCCCGACTCCTTCTACGACCAGGGCAGGACGTACGGCTTCGAGGCCGCGCTCGCCGCGGTGGACGCCGCCGTCCGCGCCGGAGCGGACATCGTCGACATCGGCGGGGTCAAGGCGGGCCCCGGGGACACGGTCGACGCCGCCGAGGAGATCCGCAGGGTCGCCGACCTGGTGGCCGCCGTGCGCGCCGCCCACCCGTCGCTGGTCATCAGCGTGGACACCTACCGCGCCGAGGTCGCCGACGTCGTGGCCCGGGCGGGGGCGGACCTGCTGAACGACACCTGGGGCGGACCCGACCCCGGGCTGGCCGAGGTGGCCGCCGAGCACGGCATCGGGCTGGTCTGCGCCCACGCGGGCGGCGTGACCCCGAGGACGCGGCCCCACCGCATCGCCTACGACGACGTGGTCGCCGACGTGATCGCGCACACCACGGCCCTGGCCGAGCGCGCCGTGCGCGCCGGGGTGCGCCCGGAGGCGATCCTCATCGACCCCGCGCACGACTTCGGCAAGAACACGCGGCACTCCCTGGAGGTCGGCCGCAGGCTGGACGAGATGGTCGCCACGGGCTGGCCCGTGCTGGTCGCCGTCTCCAACAAGGACTTCGTCGGCGAGACCCTCGGCGGCCTTCCCGTGGAGGAACGGCACGCCGGGACCCTGGCCACGCTCGCCGTCTCCGCCTGGCAGGGCGCGCGCGTCTTCCGCGTGCACGACGCCGCCGCCGCGGTGACCGCGCTCGCCGCCGTCCGCCGCCTGCGCGCGGACGCCCCCACGCTCTGAGACGCCGCGGGCCGCTCAGCCGTAGAGCACCGACAGGAACCTGATCAGGATCGCCTCCCGGTTCGCCGCGGGCAGCGCGTCGAGCACCGTGTTGACCACGGCCATGTCCGGCCCGCCCGCCCCGGCCAGGTCCACGCCCACCGAGGCCGCGAGCTCGGCGAAGGCCGCGTCGTCCAGCGCGTCCAGGTCCAGCGTGGCCAGGATCTCGGCGAGCCCGTCCGGCAGCCGCGCCGGGCCCCGCCGCCGCGCGGCCTCCGCCGACGCGCCGATCACCTCGAGCAGCGCCTCCACCCCCGCCAGCGTGACCCCGGTGACGGTGACGTGCAGGTTGGCCGGGATGCCCGCGTAGGAGAGCTGCGGCTGCAGGAACCAGCCGCGCCGGCGCGCCTCGTCGGCGAGCACGAACACGTCCACCCCCTTCCCGGCACCGTCCCCGGCGCCGTCCTCGCCCGTGAACGCCACCAGCGAGGCGTCCGGCGCGCCCAGCACCCGCAGGCCGGGGATCGCCCCGATGCCCTCGACGAGCCGGCGGGCCGCGGCCAGCGCGTCCCGCGCCAGCGCCAGGTACCCCTCGCGGCCGACCGCGTTGAGCGTGGCCCAGGCCCCGGCCAGCGGCCCGGCCGACTTGGAGCTCTGCACGCCGGAGTTGATCACCGTGTAGCCGGGCCAGGCGGCCGAGGCGAAGTACGCGGCGCGGCGCAGCGCCGGGTCGGCGAACAGCACCACCGAGGCGCCCTTCGGGGCGTACCCGAACTTGTGCAGGTCGCAGGAGAGGGACGTCACCCCGGGCACCGACAGGTCGAAGGGCGGCACCTCGGCCCCGGCCTCGGCCAGCCACGGCAGCAGCCACCCGCCCACGCACGCGTCGACGTGGCACGGCACCCCGCGCGCGGCGGCCAGGGCGGCGATCTCGGGCACCGGGTCGACGACCCCCTGCGGGTAGGACGGGGCGGAGGCGACCACGAGCACGGTGTCGTCGTCGATGGCGGCCGCGACGGCCGCGGGGTCGGCGCGGAAGGTCACGGGGTCCACGTCCACGGGGACCACCCGCGCGCCCAGGTAGTGGGCGGCCTTGTGGAAGGCCGGGTGGGCGGTCACCGGGGCCACGACGCGCGGCCGTCCCGCGACGGGCCGGGTGTCCCTGGCCGCCTTCACCGCCAGCATGATCGACTCGGTGCCGCCGCTGGTGAAGATGCCCGGGGTGTGCGGCCCGCCGCCGAGCGCCCCGGCCACCCACCCGACCACCTGGCGCTCCAGGGCGACGATGCTCGGGAACGCGGTCGGGTCCAGGGTGTTGACCTCCAGCATCTCCAGGTAGGCACGCGCGGCCACGTCGTGCACCTCGGGCCGGCCGGTGTCGTACACGTAGGCGGTCACCGTGCCGCCCCGCACGGCCAGGTCGTCCGTCCTGAGCCGCGCGAGCTCGGCGAGGATGTCCTGCGCGGAACGGCCGTTCTCGGGAAGCAACGCGATTCCCCCTCAACTGGTCGGCGCGGGACGCCACTGCCGGACGGCACGGGCCCGCCGCACGATCGGCGAGGGACATTACCATGCCTGTCCCGGCGAACCGGGCGGACGTGGGCGGCCTCGGTGTCCCCGCGCGGCATTGGCCTCGGCCGCGTCGGCGCGCGGTTCTCGCCCCGCGCGGGCGTTCCGCGGAGAGGGGGCAGGGTCACTCCGGGGAGGGGCTGAGCGGCAGGCGGACGACCGCGCGCAGGCCCGGGGAGGCGTCCTCCAGGTGGACGGCGCCGCCGTGCGCGCGGACGGTCTCGCGGACGATGGCGAGGCCGAGGCCCGCCCCGCCGTCGTCGCGGCTGCGCGCCCCGTCGAGGCGGGTGAACCTGTGGAACACCCGTTCCCTGTCCTGCTCCGGGATCCCGGGACCGTCGTCGGTCACCGTGATCACCGCGTGCTCCCGCGACGCCCGCAGGTCCAGCCGGACCCGCGCGCCGGCGTGCCGCACGGCGTTGTCCAGCAGGTTGACCAGCACCCGCCCGAGGTCGAGGGCGTCGCCGCGCACGACCGCCTGTTCGGCGCGTCCCACCGTCACCACCGCGTCGTCGTACCGCGCGGCCATGGCGCGGACCAGGTCGGCCAGCTCCACCGGCTCCCACCGCGCCGGGCGGCGGCGCTCGTCCAGCCGGGCCAGGGTGAGCAGGCCCTCGGCGAGCCTGCTGAGCCGCAGGGTGTCCTCCAGCACGCCCTCGGCGGTCTCGGGCCAGTCCTGCCCGTCGGGGTGGCCGAGCGCCACCTCCAGTTGCAGGCGGATGCTGGCCAGCGGGCTGCGCAGCTCGTGCGCGGCGTCGGACACCAGCGCCCGCTGGGACGCCTCGGCGGCCTCCAGCCGGGCCAGCATGTCGTTCAGCGTCGTGGCCAGCTCGTGCACCTCGTCGCGGGCCTCGGGCACCGGCAGGCGCCGCGCCCGCGCCGTCCCGCTGATCTCGGCGGCCCCCCGGCGCAGCGCCGCGATCGGCCGCAGCGTCCTGCCGACGATCAGCCAGGTCGCCGCGCCGAGCAGCACGAGCAGCACCGGCGTGGCCAGGGCCAGCATGTGGACGGTCGTGGTGAGGCTGTCGGCGACGTCCTTGAACGGCCGGGCGGTGATCACCGTGCGGCCCTCGTCGGCCCGCAGGACCACCACCAGCAGCGGGCCCGGGATGCCGAACGGCCCGCCGTCGACCATCCGCCCCCGGTCGCCGGAGGGCGCGCGCGGGTCGGCCAGCGGCACCAGCCGGTCGGCGCCCGCGGTGACGTGGGTGATGCGCCCCCGGGCGTCCACGACCTGGACGATCGTGCCGTCGGTGACGGCGATCGGGTCCGGCAGGCGCTCGTCGTCGGCGAGCGCGACCACCTCCCTGGCCCGCTGGTAGGCGATCGACTCCGTGGAGGCCATCAGCGCGCGGCCCAGCACGCCGACCAGCAGGTACGCCGCCACGGCCAGCGCCACCGCCAGGGCGGCGGAGGCGGTCGCGGTGAGCCGGAAGCGCAGGCTCTGGCGGCGCCACCAGACCAGCGGCGACCGCGCGATACGGGGCACCCGCGCCCCGGCGGTCCCGCGTCCCGCGCCGTCGCGCGTCCCGGCGGTGTCAGCCGCCATCGCCCACCAGCCGGTAGCCCGCGCCCCGCACCGTCTGCAGCGCGTTGCGCCCGTACGGGACGTCGATCTTCCTGCGCAGGTACCCGACGTACACCTCGACCACGTTGGGGTCGGTGTCGTAGGTGTCCCAGACGTGCTCCAGGATCTCCGACTTCGACACCACCTCGCCGGGCCTGCGCATGAGGAACTCCAGCAGCCCGAACTCGCGCGGGGTGAGCTCGATCGCCGCGCCGCCGCGCGTCACCGTCCGCCCGGCCGGGTCCAGGGCCAGGTCCCCGGCCCGCAGCACGGCGGGACGGCGGCGGGCCCCGCGCCGCATGAGCGCCCGCAGCCGCGCGACCAGCACGACGTAGGAGAACGGCTTGGTCAGGTAGTCGTCGGCGCCGAGGTCCAGGCCGTCGGCCATGTCGTACTCGCCGTCCTTGGCGGACAGCATGAGGATCGGCACCCAGTTCTCCTCGGCGCGCAGCCGCTTGCAGACGTTGTAGCCCGACAGCCGGGGCAGCATGATGTCCAGCACGACGACGTCGTAGTCGCCGGCCCGCGCGAGCCCGAGCCCTTCCTCGCCGTCGTGGGCCAGGTCCACGGCGAACCCCTCGGCGACCAGCCCGCGCCTGAGCGCCGCGGCCATCCGCCTCTCGTCCTCGACGACGAGCACGCGCATCCGATACCTCCCGCTGTGTCCTCCCCATCTTGGCGCGTCCCCCCTGAGACGCGGCTGAGAATCCCGGCCCGGCCACTCCCGCCCGCCACCAGCGCGGAGGCCCGCGCGCGGCGGCCGGGCTGAGAGCGTTCTCAGCACGTCTCAGCGTCGGCTCAGGGCGCGCGGCGCAGTCTGCGTGGTGACGGATCATCCGACATACCGTTGAGGAGTGACATGCAGTCCAGATGGACAAGGAGCCGCGCCGTGAGGTGGGGCGTCCCCGTCGCGGCCATCGCCGTGGTGGGCGCCGCGATCGGCGCGGGCCCCGTCATCGCCGCCGTCCAGGGAGAGCCCTCCCTGCCCGACCGCACCGCCGAGCAACTGCTCGCCGAGGCCGCGAGGACCGTGCGGGACCAGGCGCCGCCCGCCATGTCCGGCACCGTCGTGGAGACCGCGTCGCTGGGCCTGCCCGCGCTGCCGCTGCCGCAGGGCGCGAGCAGCTCGCCGCTGTCCCTGCTGTCCGGCTCGCACACCGTCAAGGTCTGGTACGGCGGCGACGGCCGGTTCCGGCTGGCGCTGCCCGGCCAGATGAGCGAGACCGACGTCATCGCGGACGGCAAGGGCTCGGCGTGGCTGTGGGAGAGCGCCACCAACACCGCCACCCAGCTCACCGTGCCCGGCGACGCCGCGGCGCGGCCTCTCCACACGCCCGCGCCCACGGCCGTCACCCCGCGGGACTTCGCGGCCCAGGCGCTGAAGGCCGCCGAGCAGACCACCGCGGTGCGTGTCGAGAACGGCGAGCACGTCGCCGGCCGCGCCGCCTACCAGGTCGTGCTCGCCCCCAAGGACCCGGCGTCGCTGGTCGACAAGGTGACGCTGGCGCTGGACGGGGAGACCTACGTGCCGCTGCGCGTGCGGGTCTTCGCCAAGGGCGCGGCCGAGCCCGCGTTCGAGGTCGGCTTCACGCAGGTGTCGTTCTCCGCGCCCGCGCCGGAGAACTTCGCCTTCACCCCGCCCGCCGGGGCCACGGTCAAGCGGCAGACGTTCGACGGGACGGGCGGGCCCGGCGACCACGCCGAGGACGCCGCCGGGGCGGCGGCGCGGCGCTTCCTCGGCAGCGGCTGGGGCACCATCGCCGAACTGCCGTTCTCGCCCGACGACCTGAGCGCGAACGGCAAGGGGGGCGACGGCCGCGCCAAGGGCGGCGACCCGTCCCAGCTGCTGGAGTCGGTGCTGAAGTCCGCCACCCCGGTCTCCGGGCCGTGGGGGAGCGGCAAGGTCGTCAAGACCAAGCTGCTGTCGGTGCTGCTGACCGACGACGGACGGCTGCTCGCGGGCGCGGTCACGCCCGAGGCGCTGGTCAAGGCCGCCGGGCGCGGGTGACGACGATGACGGGGGAGGGGGCGCACGAGGCGGCGCCCCCTCGCGTTAGCCCCGGCCGAGCCTCCTCCGAAGGGTCCGCGATCGTCGCGCGCGGGCTGACCAAGCGCTTCCGCGGCGGCCAGGTCGCCGTGGACGACCTCCACCTGGACGTGCCGCGCGGCTCGGTGTTCGGCTTCCTCGGCCCCAACGGGTCGGGCAAGACCACCACCATCCGCATGCTGCTCGGCCTGGTCGCGCCGACCGGCGGCGCGTGCGAGGTGCTCGGGCGGCCGATGCCCGCCGGGCTCGCCGCCACGCTGCCGAAGGTCGGCGCCCTCGTCGAGGGGCCCGCCTTCTACCCATACCTCTCCGGCCGGGACAACCTGATGCGCTTCGACGCCGCCGACCCCACGGCCGACCCGCGCACCGCCAAGGCGCGCGTGGGCGCCGCGCTGGACCGCGTCGGGCTCGGCGCCGCCGCGGGCAAGCGGTACCGGGCGTACTCGCTCGGCATGCGGCAGCGCCTCGCCATCGCCGGGGCGCTGCTCGGCCCGCGCGAGCTGCTGGTGCTGGACGAGCCCACCAACGGGCTCGACCCGCAGGGCACCCGCGAGGTCCGGGCGCTGATCAAGGACGTCGCGGCCGACGGGACCACCGTCTTCGTCTCCTCCCACCTGCTGGCCGAGGTGGAGCAGATGTGCACCGGCATCGGCGTGATGCGCGCCGGCCGCCTGGTGGCCCAGGGGACCATCGCCGGGCTGCGCGCCGGGCACCCGCCGCGCGTCCGCGTCGAGACCCCGCACCCGGGGCAGGCGGCGGCCGTGCTGAACCGGCTCGGCCTCGCGGGCGTGCGCACCGGGGACGCCGAGGTCACCGCCGACCTCGGCGACCGCGCGCCCGAGGCCGTGTGCGCGGAGCTGGTCGGGGACGGGGTGGCCGTGCGCGGCTTCGCGGTCGTGCGGCCGAGCCTCGAGGAGCTGTTCGTCGGACTGACGGGAGAGGGTTTCGATGTCGACGGTTGACACCGCGCGCGGCACGGCCGCCGCCGGGCCCGCCGCGGGCGACCCGGAGCCCGGCTCCGTGACGCCGTCCGGGACGGATTCCCCCACGCCGTCCGCGGAGTACGCGGCCGGTTCCGTGACCCCTTCCGCCGGCGGTCACGCGGCGGGGCCGAAGGGCGGGGCGTCGTGGGCGGGACGGTCCGGGCTGCGGCTGCTCCGCTCGGAGGTGCGGCTGACCTTCCGCAGGCCGCGCAACCTCGCGATGCTGGCCGCCCTCGCCACCGTCCCCGTGGTGATCGGCGTCGTGCTGCGGCTGGTCGGCAGGGACGAGGACGCGCCCGGGCTGGTCACCCAGGTGGCGGGCAACGGGCTGATGCTGACGTTCCTGTCGCTGTCGCTGCTGACCGCGCTGCTGCTGCCCCTGGCCGTCGGCGTGGTCGCGGGCGAGTCCGTCGCCGGGGAGGCCGGGGCGGGGACGCTGCGCTACCTGCTCACCGCGCCCGCCGGGCGCGCCCGGCTGCTCGGGGTCAAGGCCGCCAACGTGGCCGTCTTCGCGCTGGCCGCCTGCGCGGTGGTCGCGGTGTCCGGCCTGGTCACCGGCCTCGTGCTGTTCCCGGTGGGCCCGGTCACGCTGCTGTCGGGCACGACCGTGCCGCTCGCCGAGGGGCTGCTGCGCGTGCTCATCGTCATCGGGTACGCCGCCGCCGGCATGGCCGCGTTCGGCATCGTCGGCCTGGCGGTGTCCACGCTCACCGAGGTGCCGATCGGCGCGGTCGCCGCCACCGTGGTGACCGTGGTGTTCTCCCAGGTCGCCGGGGCCATTCCGCAGCTCGAACCCGTGCGCCCCTACCTGCTGACCTCGTGGTGGTCCACCTTCGACGGGGCGCTGCGCGACCCCGTGGCGACCGACGTGATGGGGCAGGGGCTGCTGGTGTTCGCCGCCTACGCGTTCGTCTTCGGCGCGATCGCCTGGGGTCGCTTCTCCGGCCGCGACGTCACGAGCTGAACGCCGGGTCCGGCGCGCGCCGGACCCGGCGTGTCACGCTCAGCCGCCCGAGACGCCCCGGCCCCGGCGCAGGCCCGCGACGCCGACCCCGACGCCCACGACGCCGGCGACGATGCCGATGCCCGCCAGCAGGCGGGCCGTGCCGTCCGAGCCGGCGTCCTCGTCACCGGAGGCGTTCTTCGCCTGGACCGACACCGCGGGCGCCGTCGAGGCCGCCGCGCTCGGCGTGGCGGCTGCGCCGTGCTCGTCGCCGCCGGGCGCCGGGTCGACGAGCTTCAGCGTGGGCACGGGGTGCTCGGCCTCGGAGCCGTCGGCCTTCGGCTCGTCGGCCCACTTCACGACCTCGCCGCCGGAGTAGGTCTGGGTCGTGGGGAAGAACAGCTGGTCGGTGTCCTCGGGCAGGCCGCCCAGCGACACCTCGAACTCCTGGAACTGGCCCGGCTCCACCTTGCCGCCGGTCCAGGTGATCTTCGTGACGGCCTCGGTGATCTCGCCGTACTTGGACTTGACCGGCGCGGGCAGCTTGCCCCGGGTCACCTCGGCCTTCCACCCGGGAAGCGGGCGCACCGAGACGAACGGCAGCGGGTGGTCGGTCGGGAACTGCACCTCCAGCTTGGTGGTCGAGGCGTCGTCCCGCTCGTTGGGGACGCGGAAGGCGACCTTGGAGAAGCCGCCCTTCTCGGCGCTGCCCGGCTGGATGCTCACGTGGGCGAGCGCAGGGAGGGCCAGGCCCACGGTGAGGGCGAGCGCGCCCGCGGTGACGGCGGCGGCGCGGCGCACGGCGGTGCGTATGGACATGCTCGACGACATGGAAGTCTCCACTTCGGTGGGTAAAGCGGTCGGGAACGCGAGCGGCCGGCGGCTTCCCGGGAGAGAGCACGCGGGAAGGCGCCGGTCACCGGCACGCGACCGGGAGCGCGTACTGAGCGCGGAACGGCGCGCGAGGACCGGAAGGCTCGCGGAAGAACGTCAGAAGGCGGCGGGAAGCGGAGGACCGCGCCTGCGGACGGAGTGGCGGAGCGCGCGCCGGACCGGCGCGGGCCCGAGGTGGACGGCCGCCCGCGCACGGCGCCGCCGGGGGACGTGCGCGCCCGGGCGCAGCAGGGCGAGCAGCCGGCGCGCCCGGCGCACGGCGAGCGTGCCGAGGCGGCGCAGCACCGACCACAGCGCGGACTCGCCCCGGGCGAGCCACCAGCCGGTGATGAGCGTCGCGGTGAGGTGGGCGATCACCATGCCGAGGTCGGCGCCGAGGGTCTGCCCGTGCCCGAGGTGGACGTGCAGGGTGTTCCCGCCGTCCGCCGAGGCCCCGAACAGCACGTGCAGGAAGACCTGCGTGCCGACGAGGAAGCCGACCACCGTCTGGGGCGAGCGCTCGCGCCCGGCGACGAGCGTCGCCAGCGTGGCGACCGCCGCGGCGCCCGCCGCCACCGCCCACGACGCGGGCCCCTGCCCGCCGGCGGCGCGGTGGCCGAGCACGGCGAGCGCGACGCAGACGACCGTGAAGGCGGCCGACCGCGCGAGGCGCAGGGGGAGGTGGGCACGCATGACGCCCACATCGTGCCACGGGACGGGGCCGCCTGTCCCGCGGAGACCCGCCCCATATCGAGGGTTAGGGGAGGGACGGTCGGTGATGGTGGATGTTCCGCCCCACTGGGGGGAACATCTGCCGCTATACGAATTTTGTCGCTACTGTTGCCCGCGTTCGCAACATGCGTGAAGCGCGAGGTGAGACCATGCGGCACTTTCTCGGCCTGCTTCTCGGTGTGGTGGTGACGGCGGTCCTCCTGGCGGGGACGGGCTGGGCGTCCCAGGACGCGGCCCGGGGCATGGCGAGCGCGGCGGCGGGCGCCGCGAACGCGGTCGATCCCGTGCGCGACACCAAGGCGCTGGTGGGCCTCGGCGCGATGCTGGTGGCCGGGCTGCTGCTCGGCCTGGTTCTCGCGGGCCGGGTGTCGCCGCTGGCGACGTTCGTGCCGTCTATGGCGCTGCTGGCCTGGACCGTCATCTACGCCCTCGACGTCAACCGCGCGCTGTCGCTGGCCCCCACCGACCCCGCGCTGGACCCGCTGATCGTCCAGGCGGGCAAGGGCATGCAGGACCTGCTGGCCCGCGGCGTCTACGCCCTGGCCGGGATCGCCCTGTTCATCCCCGTCCTCATGCCCTCCCGCTGGGCGAGCCGCCGCGACGACCTCGACGACGACTACGAGGAGGGCGTGGAATCCCCCCAGGGCTACTACTGACGGGTTCTCAGGCGCGCGGCGTCTCGGGGGCGGCGCCCGTGTAGAGGCGGGTGACGACGTCCTCGATGGAGGTCTCCTCCGGGGCGGTGGCCATGAGCTGGTCCACGGTGCCGTCGAAGGCGAGCCTGCCGTGGTCGATGAGCATCACCCGGCGGCACAGGCGCTCGATGTCGCCGAGATCGTGCGTGGTGAGCAGCACGGTGGTGCCCCGCTCGGCGTTGAGGCCGCGCAGGAAGCCGCGCACGGCCGCCTTGGTCACCACGTCCAGGCCGATGGTGGGCTCGTCCAGGATCAGCACCGGGGGGTCGTGCAGCAGCGCGGCGGCGATGTCGCCGCGCATGCGCTGGCCCAGGCTGAGCTGGCGGACCGGCTTGTGCAGGAACGGCCCGAGGTCCAGGACCTCGCACAGCTCGGCGAGCCGCGCGCGGTGCCGTTCGCGATCTACTCTGTAAAGGTGGCGGACCAGGGTGAAGCTGTCCTTCAGCGGCAGATCCCACCACAGCGTCGTCCGCTGCCCGAACACCACCCCGACGCGCCGGGCGAGCGCCGTGCGCCGCCGGGACGGGTCCAGGCCCGCCACCCGGATGCGCCCCGCCGAGGGTGCGAGGATGCCGGTCAGCATCTTGATCGTCGTCGACTTGCCCGCGCCGTTCGGCCCGAGGTAGCCGACGAACTCCCCGGCCGCCACGTCGAAGGTCAGGTCGCGCACGGCCTCCACCACCAGCCGGTCGGCGCGCAGCAGGCCCTTCTTGCGGCGCACCGTGAACGTCCTCGCGACGTCCCGGACCTGGATCACCTGGCTCACCCGGCCTCAACTCCCCGTCGATCGGTAGCGGCGCAGCCCGGCCCGCCACGCCCACGCCGCCACGCACGCCAGCGCGAGCGCCGCCGCGGGCGCGGCGAAGCGCAGCCAGTGCGGCAGCCCGAGCGGGTCGGGGCGGCCGAGGACGTACAGGGCGGGCTGCCAGTTGACGAACGCCAGCGGCACGATGAAGGTGACCGCCCGCACCAGCTCCCCGCCGTAGACGCTGAGCGGGTACTGGGTGAGCTGGCCGCCGCCGTAGGTGAAGGCGTTGGCGACCTCGGGCGCGTCGGTCAGCAGGAACTGCAGCGCGCCGCCGAGCGTCCAGATCGCCGTGAACAGCACGATGCCGCACAGCAGCATGACCGGGAGCATCCACAGGCGCCGCCAGGGCACGTCCAGCGCGGGCAGGGCGATGGCGAGCACCACGACCGACTGCAGCACGCGGCCGAGGCGCTGGAAGCTGAACTGGTCCACCGCCATCTGCACGAACGGGCTGACCGGCCGGATCAGCATCGTGTCGAAGGACCCGGTCCGCACGTGGCGGCTGAGCCGCTCCACGTTGCCGAAGAGGATGTCGGCCAGCGCGAAGGAGACGCCCGCGGTGCCGTACAGGAACATCACCTCGTGCAGGGTGAACCCGCCGAGGGAGCCGGTGTGCGTGAAGATCACCGCGATCGCGGCCATGTCCAGGCCGCTGACCACGAAGGACCCGGCCATGAGCAGCGTCATCGACAGCGGGTACTGCGCGGCGGCGCGCAGCCAGGTCACGGCGAGCAGGACGTAGGTCCTGACGAGGCCGGCCGCCTCACCCACCCTGGATCACCACCCTGCGGCGCGCCGACCGGGTCAGCAGGGCGCCGAGGCCGAGCAGGACGGCCACCCACGCGGCCTGGAGCGCCAGCGCGCCGAGCGGGTCGCGTTTGCCGAGGAACACGTCGGCGGGCACCTGCACCATCGCCGCCCACGGCAGCGCCTGCGCCAGCGTGCCGAGCAGGCCGGGGAACAGCACCAGCGGCAGCACCATGCCGCTGAAGAAGGTGGTCATCACCAGGGACAGGGACTGCAGGCCGCGGTCGTCCACGATCCAGCAGGTGGCGATGGCGACCAGGTAGCGCAGCCCGAAGCTGACCACGATGCCGAGCACCATCGAGACCAGCGACCACGCCCACATCGCCGCGTCCGGAGGGAACCGGACGCCGAACAGCACGGCGCCCGCCAGCGTGGGCGGGACGCTCCTGAGCAGGATCAGGTACCCGGCCCTGCCGAGGTCGTCGGCCAGGCACCACATCTGCAGCGAGGCCGGGCGCACCAGGTCGAGCGCGACGTCCCCGGTGCGCACCCGCTGGCCGAGCTCCAGGCCGCCGCCGAAGACCTGCATGGGGCCGATGAACGCCTGGGTGAGGAAGCAGAACGTGACCGCGTCGGTGACGTCGTACCCGGCGAGGCCCGGCCTCGCGTGCCACAGGGCGATCAGGACGTACGCGCGCAGGACGCCGAAGACGGTGTTGGTGAACGCCCCGGCGAGTGCGGCGGTCCGGTACGCCGCGTGGCGGCGGAAACCGAAGACGAAGATCGTCCAGTAGAGCGAGAAGGTCGCACACCTCCAGCGAACGGGCCCGGAGGCATTGTAGGCGGACCCGCCGCACGGATCACCGCATTTTCCGCGCCCCTGCGCGCCGCCCCTCGACGGTCACACGCCGTCGCCGTCCGGTAGAACGACGACATCGACCCGGATCGGCGGCATGGGTACGGTCACCGGCCCCCGGTGAAGCCGGCGGGCAACGGGGCGCACGGCTCTTTCCTGGTACGTTGCGCTCATCCGGGGAGGCGGCGCGGAGAGGGGGAGCGGTGACCGACGAGTTCCAGACCGCTTTCTGGACGGCCAAGCGGGCGATGGCGATGGCCGCCGAGGCGGCTTACAACCGTCACGGCGTGCGGGCGGGACAGCAGTTCATCCTGCAGTGCCTGTGGGAGACCGACGGACTCGCGCCCGGCGAGATCGCGCGGCGCCTGGAACTGGCCACGCCCACCGTCACCCGGGCGACGACCCGCATGGAGGCGGCGGGGTTGCTGCGCCGCGAGCCGCACCCCACCGACGCCCGCCTCGTCCGCCTGCGCCTGACCGAGCGCGGCCGGGAGCTGGAGGACGTCATCGCGGACGAGATGCTCCGGCTGAGCGAGCGCGCGCTGCGCACCCTGGACGCCGCCGAGCGCGAGCAGCTGGTCCGCTTCTTGGGGGAGATCCGCAGGAACGTCTCCTGAGCGTGTCCGCGGCCGGGCAACCATTCGGTCAGGTCAAATCTGGGTGAACGGACTCGACAAAATGCGTAACGTCCGTGTAAACCGGGATATCACCCCTGGTGAACGGCCAGACGACGGCGCAAGGAGGGACACGTGGAGCAGGACATCGACGTGGACGTCCATCCGGTCTACCCGGTGAGCTGGCGCGCCGGCGCCTTCAACGGCCTGCTGCGCGGCACCACCAAGCCGATCTCGGCGATCCTGCTGCGCCACAGCGTCGGCATGACCGTCCTCGCCCGCCTCGCCGCCCTCGGCGAGCGTCTCCCCCTCATGGCACCGCCCGAGGTCGAGATCGTCAAAGACTCCGACCTCCTCCACCCCACCCCCTGCCCCCACGAAACGCCCCTCGCGCCCCCCACGCCCGGAAGCCCGCCGGCGATGAACCGCCCCACCGAGTCCGAGGTCGGGTCCGCCCCGGTGGGCGGTGCGCGGTCCGCCGAGGAACCGGGACGCGGCACCCGGTCCGGGGGTGGCGACGGCGGGACGCCGGCCGGGGAAGAGGTCATGCGGACCCCGGCGAGGCGCGGGAGCGCGTGCGGGTCGGAGTGGGTGCGGGCCGGGCATGACCTGGACGAGGACAAGGTGCTGCTCTACTTCCACGGTGGGGCGTACTTCCTCTGCTCGCCGGCGACGCACCGTCCGATCACCTGGCGGCTGTCCGCCGTCGCCCGCCGTCCCGTCTTCGCCTTCGACTACCGCCAGGGCCCGGAGCACTCGCTCGCAGAGTCTCTCGCCGACGCCCTCGGCGCCTACGACGAGCTGCTCGACCGCGGGTACGACGCCCGCGACATCGTGCTCGGCGGCGACTCGGCGGGCGGCCACCTGACCCTGGCCACCCTCCTCGCCCTGCGCGACCGGGGCGCGCCCCTGCCCGCGGCCGCGATCTGCCTGTCGCCGTGGGCCGACCTGTCCGACGCGCGGCGCAGCGCCAACCGCTGGGCCGACCCCATCCTGCCCGCCGGGCGGGTCGACTGGCTGGCCCGCCGATGGACGGCCGGGCTGGACCGCCGCGACCCCCTGGTCTCCCCGGTGTACGGCGACTACTCCGGCCTGCCCCCGCTCATGGTCGTCACCGGCTCCACCGAGGTGCTGCGGGACGAGGGACGCCGCGTGGCCCTCCAGGCGCGCCGGGCCGGCGTGAAGGTCACCTACGAGGAGTGGCACCGAATGCCGCACGCCTTCCCCATCCTCGCCGACGTCCTCCCCGAGGCCCGCCTGATCTTCCGCCACATCGAACGCTTCCTCCTCGCGGTCTCCGCCGGCTCCGGCGCCTTGGCGGACTCCGCCGCCGACCCCTCGGGCCCCGGCCCGGAACAGGACGGTTCCCTCTCCGCGCTGTCCGCGCGGGACGCCGTCCCCCCGCAGAGGCCGGGGCCCGACTCCGCCGCCGCCTGACCCCGGCGCCTGCCTCGATCCGCGCCGCCTGGACCCTCGTCGCACGACTTCGCGGTGACCGGTCGGGTGATCGTCCCTGTGGGCTCAGCAGTCACATGGGACACATCGGGGCCTTACCGCTAGGGATGATTCGCCTTACCTCTCATGCCACTTCGCACTAGTTCATGCCGAACGGGCTTCGGGAGCGACACAGTGGCCAGTGCCGTAATGCTCGAAAAACTTCTCGAAGAGAGGTCATCCGCGGATGGCACGTGCAGCGGGTGTCCCCAGCGGGATGCCTCCAGGCGTCCGGCCGTTGACGGTGGGCGACCCGGTGATCATCGGGCGCTGCCTTCTCCTCGGCCGTCTCGGCGCCGGCGGGATGGGCGTGGTGTACCTCGCCGAGCATCCCGAGGGCGGCCTCGTCGCGCTCAAGACCCCGCACGCCGTCCATCTCGCCGACCCCACGCTGCGCGCCCGGTTCACCGAGGAGGTCGAGTTCTCCCGCCGCGTCGTCCCTTTCTGCACGGCGGCGGTGCTGGAGCACGGCGTGGACCGCGACCGCCCCTACCTCGTCACCGAGTACATCCCCGGCCCCTCCCTGTCGCAGGTCGTCGCCGCGCGCGGCCCGCTGACCCCCGACCTCGCCTACGGCGTCGCGCTCGGCGCGGCGGCGGCGCTGTCCGCCATCCACGAGGCCGGGTTCGTCCACCGCGACCTGAAGCCGGGCAACGTCCTGCTGTCCCCGCGGGGGCCGCGGGTCATCGACTTCGGCATCGCACGGGACCTGGACGCCGCCGTGGCCCACACCCAGGCCGGCCAGGTGATGGGCAGTCCCGGCTGGGTCGCCCCCGAGCGGCTGACCGGCGGTCCGGCCATCCCCGCCTCCGACATCTTCGCCTGGGGATGCCTGGTCGCCTACGCCGCCACGGGCCACCACCCCTTCGGCACCGGCGAGGCCGACGTGGTCACCCGGCGCATCCTGGTCGAGCACCCGCGCCTGTCGGCGGTCCCCAAGCTCCTGGCCGACCCGGTCTCGGCCGCGCTGGCCAAGGAACCCGGACAGCGGCCCGGCGCCGCCGCGCTGCTGGAGTGGCTGCTGGAGGCCGGGGGAGTGGAGCGCGCCTGGGACCGCAGGGACGCCGTGGACGCCGTCATGGAGGAGATCTGGGCCCCCGTGCCGTACCCGGCGGTCCGGCGCGGCCGGGCGAACGGTCCCGGGGACGGCGAGCCGGGCGCCACCACCGGCGCGCGGGCGGCCCGCCGCTCCGCCGCGCGGCGCGGGCACGCCTCGCACGCCGGGTTCGCGGCCCTGGCCACCGTGTCGATCGCGGCGCTGACCGTCGTCGCGGCCGGCGCCGGCCGGACCACCGTCGAGCCCCGGGCCGAGCGCCCCGGCACGGCGCCCGTGGTCGTGCCCATCGAGGGCAGCCGCGTGCCGGTGGAGGTGCCGGACCCCTCGGTGCGCGTGGCCGTCTCCGGGACGGCCTCGCGCGACGCCGAGATCCCCGGATCCCGGCCGCCGCAGCTCACCTACGTGCCCTCCCCGGCGGCGACGCGGCGGCCCGGCCCCACCGGCGGCCCCGTGGACGGAGGGGACCCGTGGGAGACCCGGGCGCCCTCGCCGCGGCCCGAGCCCGAGCGCACCACCGCGCCGCCGCCGCCCGCCGCGGACCCGCCCTGCACGGACAAGCGGGGCCGGGAACGCCCCTGCAAGCCCACCAAGGAACCCCGGCCGACGCCGACCCGCACGGCCACCAAGACCCCCACCAAGACCCCCAAGCCCACGGTCAGCATCAGCCAGATCCCCGAGTGGGGCGACGGCGAGTCCGCGCAGCCGTCCCCGATCCCCACGATCACGGAGTCCTCCACGGCCTGACCGGCCTGGCTCCTCCGCGATCCCCGCGGCCTCGCGTGACCTTCCGCGCGGGCCTGCCCCTATCCTGCTTCGGGAAAGGGGTGTCCATGAATCGGGAAAACGGCCGGGACGGCGGATCGGGCGCGGCGGTGGAGATCGCCGGGATGACCGTGAAGGTCGTCGGGCGCACGCTTCTCGCCGAGGTGGACTGGCGGGTGGAGTACGGCGAGCACTGGGTCATCCTCGGCCCGAACGGCGCGGGCAAGACCACGCTGCTCTCGGTGGCCTCGGCCGTGCGTTTCCCCAGCTCCGGCACGGCGGCGGTGCTCGGTCACCGGCTCGGACGGGTGGACCTGCGCGAGCTGCGCCGCCACATCGGCCTGGTCGCGGCGGGCGGGCGGCTCGTCGACGAGGCCCTGATGGAGGAGGAGTCCCTGACCGCCCACACGGTCGTGCTCACCGGGTACACCGGCAGCAGCGTCCCCCTGTGGGACCGCTACGGCCCCCGCGAGCACGAGAAGGCGCACTCCCTGCTCGCCGACCTCGGCTGCAAGGACCTGGCCGACCGGCCGTTCGCGGTGTGCTCCCAGGGGGAGCGGGGACGGGTGCGCATCGCCCGCGCGCTGATGGCCGACCCCGCGATCCTGATGCTCGACGAGCCCTTCACCGGCCTGGACCTGCCCGCCCGCGAGGACCTGATCACCGCGGTCGAGGACCTCGCGGAAAGCCGTCCCGCGCTGACCACGGTGCTGGTGACCCACCACCTGGAGGAGGTCCCCGCCACCACGACCCACGCCCTGCTGGTCCACGACGCCCGCATCCTGGCCGCGGGCCCGGTCCAGGAGGTCCTGACCGGCGACAACCTCTCCCAGTGCTACGGGCGACCACTGCTCCTGGACCACGCCGACGGCCGCTGGTACGTGCGCGCGGCCCGCCGGCCGCGCTGACCCCGTCAGAACGGCCACTTTACGAATCTACAACGTAAAGGGCATGGGCCGGGGCCTTCAGCCGATCAGGGCCTCGGTGATCTGGCGGGTGGTCTGCGCGGCGACCCGCGGGTCGACGGCGGCGTAGGCGGTGTAGGCGTTCAGGCCGGTGGCCAGGGCCCAGCCGCGGCCGCGGAGCCAGGTGGCCTCGTCCACGCCGAGCGCCGCACGGAAGGCGGCGCGGCTCCCGGCCGACATCAGCGTGAAGGCGATGGTCAGGTCGCAGGCCGGATCGCCGACGCCGAGCTCGCCGAAGTCGATGACCGCGCTGAGACGGCCGCCGACGGTCAGCAGGTTGCCGGTGTGGAAGTCGCCGTGGAACCAGACCGGCGGGCGGTCCCAGCCGCGGGCGCCGAGCGCGGCGTCCCACAGGGCGGTCATGGCGGCGGTGTCGAACACGCCGCCGACCGCCGCGATGGCGGCTCGCGTCGCGCGGTCCCGGTCGGCGAGCGGCGGGGCCGTGAGCTCGTCGCGCGTACCCGCGGCCGGCGTGTCGAACCGCTGGAGGGCGATCAGGAACTCCGCCAGTTCGACGGCGGCCCGGGACGAGGCGCCCAGTGCCTCGACGGTCGCCGCCTCGCCCTCCAGCCATCGCGACACCGCCCACGGCCAGGGATAGCCGAAGGCCGGCTCACCGACCGCCACCGGCACCGGGATGGCCAGGGGCAGGTGCGGGGCAAGCCGGGGCAGCCACTCGGCCTCCTTCTCCGCCTGGCGGATCGCGCCGGCGTGCCGGGGCAGGCGGACCGACAGCTCCTCGCCGAGCCGGTAGATCACATGGTCCGACCCGGCGGGGCCGAGCGGTTCGAGAGGCAGGCCGGCCCAGCGCGGGAACCGCGCGCCGACCAAGCGCCTGACCAGCGCGCCGGTGATCACGGGACGGGTTTCCGCGGTTCGCGCGTCCGTCAAGGAGGCTCCTGTGGTCGGCCCGCTCCGGGCGGGCGGACAGTGGCCACCATCAAAGGCGTCGCGGGCTCGCCTGTCGACCCGATATCCCGCTCCGGTTCAGCAGGCCGAGCAGGGGCGCCGTCATCGCCGTGGTGATCAGGGCCATGAGCACCAGGGCGACGAACAGCCGGTCGCCGAGCAGGCCCAGCGCGAGCCCGAGGTTGAGCACCACCAGCTCGGTGAGGCCGCGGGTGTTGAGCAGCACGCCGACGGTGGCCGCGTCGTGCCGCCCGAGCCCGGAGGCGCGGGCCATCAGCACCGGGCCGGCCACCTTGCCCGCCATCGCCACCACGACGATGAGCGCGGTCACGCCCGCGAGACCGAGGTCGAAGCCGCTGCGCCAGATGTCGGTCCGCAGGCCGGTGCCGACGAAGAAGAACGGCAGCAGCAGCGTGGCCGAGACGACGTTGATCTGCTCGGTCAGCTTGCTGAGGGCCCCGGTGGGGCAGCAGAGGCCGTACAGGAACGCGCCGAAGATCGCGTGGATGCCGATCGCGGAGGTCGCCGCCGCCGACAGCAGGAGCCCGGCCAGCAGTACCAGCAGCCGCAGCTCGTCGCCCCGGCCCTCCAGCGCCGCGAACAGCCGCTCCAGCAGGCGGCGTCCGAGCGTCGCCATGGCGGCGCCGTAGACGACCACGAGCACCACGGTGATCACGGCGTGCGCGGGGGTGTCGCGGCCCGCGACCGCGGTCATGGCGGCGATCAGGCACCAGGCGACCACGTCGGCGATCGCGGCGCACAGCATGCTCAGCCTGCCGGCCATGGTGCGCAGCATGTCCCGCTCGACGAGGATGCGGGCCAGCACGGGGAAGGCCGTGATGGACAGCGCCGAGCCGAGGAACATCGCGAAGATCACCGGATTGGCCTGCGGCCCCGCCCAGTCGCGGTACAGGAACGTCGCCAGCAGCACACCGCCCAGGAACGGGCCCGCGATGCCCGCGTGCGCGACGGCCATGGCGGTCCGCCTCTGGCCCTTGAGGGGGGCGTGGCGGGTCTCCTGGCCCACGCAGAACATCAGCGCGACCAGCCCGAGGTCGGCGAGGCCCTGGAGGACGGGCCGCAGCTCGGCCGGGAACAGCCAGGAGACCACCCCGGGAGCGAACCCGCCGAGCACCGACGGCCCCAGGCAGATGCCCGCGAAGATCTCTCCGACGACCATGGGCTGCCCCAGCCGCACGGCGAACCGGCCGAACAACTCGGCGGCGAGGATCACCAGGGCGAACGAGATGAACAGCTGCACCCCGTGGTCGGCGGCCACGGGCCCGCCCGTCGTCCGGGGTCCGGAGGACTCGCGGGCCGTGAGCAGCAGCGCGAGCGCGATCAGGGCGGGCACGGCGACGACGAGCAGGTAGGTGGGGACGGCGGCCCGGGGGCGCGGCCCGGCCCAGGCGGTGGCGTCGAGCCGCGGCCGGCCCTCGTCGGCCTGGGCGGGCACGGTGGTCTTGGCGGCCTCGGCGGCGGGCCGGCTCACCGCGCGCCCCGGCGGCGAAGGCGCGCGCGTCGCGATGCGGCGTGCATGTCTTCCTGCGTACGCTTTCCGCGCCCCGCGTGTACAAGGATCTCCGGGAGACCGCCCGCGCTCCGTCGAGTCGGGGGTCAGGGGGTGGTCTTGGCGAGGTCGAAGGCGTCGATCACCTGAGAGGCCGCCCGGTCCAGGCCGGCCGCGGCCAGGGCGCGCTGGCGGTCGGCGCCGGTGCCGGTGCGGGTGAGGGCCGCCAGGAGCCTGCCGGTCTCCTCCTCGTCGCCGAGGTCGCGCAGGGCGGGGGCGATCCAGGCCAGCATCTCCTCCAGCAGGGCCATGGCGGGCATCCGTTCCCCGGTCGTGGGATGGACGCCGCCGCCGCCGAGGCCGTAGCGGGCCGCGGCCCACAGGGCGGCCTTGAGGATCTGCTCCTCGTCCGGTGCCGCGGGGGCCGCGAGGTCGGTGAGCGCGGTGCGGACCAGGGCCCGGCCGAGCGCCGCCTGCAGGACGGCCTCGTCCACGGTGGCGGCCACGTCGGCGACGCGGATCTCGACGGTGGGGAAGCGGCCCGACGGGCGGACGAGCCAGTACGGGTGGGCGGTGCCGACCAGGGCGCCGCCGGCGTGCAGCATGGCCGTGACGCGGTCGTAGTGCGCGGCCGAGGAGAAGCGCGGCGGGATGTCGGTGGCGGGCCAGCGGGACAGGGCGACGGTGCGCCAGCTCGCGTACCCGGTGTCCACGCCCTCGCAGAACGGCGAGTTGGCCGACAGCGCGAGTAGGGTGGGCAGCCACGGCCTGACCCGGTTGACCACCGCGACGGCGGTCTCCCGGTCGGCCACTCCCACGTGGACGTGGCAGCCGCACGTCTCCTGCTGGGTGACCAGCAGGCCGTACAGGTCGCGCATCTCGCGGTACCGGCTCTTGGCCGACACCTCGCGCGGGGCGGGGGCGCGCACGACCGGGGTGCCGGTGGCGACGGCCCGCACGCCGGCCCGGGCCGCGGCGTCCGCCAGGCGGCGCCTGCCGGAGATCAGGCGGGCGCGGAGCTGGGCGAGGCTCGTGCAGACGGGGGAGGCGGCCTCCATCATGGAGCCCAGCAGCTCGGCCTTGTACTCGGCGTCCCCGGTGTTCGCGGGGGTGTCGGCGAGGTCGGCCAGCACGCGGGCGTTGGCGTGGGCGGGGACGCCGTCGCAGGGGTCGACGAGCAGGAACTCCTCTTCGACGCCGAGCGTCACCCCGTCGCCGGGTGGTCGCGGGTCCTCGGCCGGATGGTGCGCGCCGACGGCCGAGGCGACGGGTGAGCGGTACTGGAATTGCCGGTTTTCCGACTGTTCATCCATCGATGCCCAGTCTAGACGGGCGACCGTCGCCCGCCGATGGCCCGGCGCTGTCCGTATCCGGCCGTGGATGGATCCTGGGCCGGCCCTGAGCCGCCCCGGATCGGCTCTGGATCGGGCCGGATCGGCCTGGACCGGCTCTGCGGGGCCCGCGTGTGCCACGCGGGCCCGTCCGGAGGGGGCCGCCGCCCAAAGCGGATCTTTACCGGACGGGCCCGCGGGTTCATGGCCGCCGCGGGGGCGGGATCAGTGCCGGGCGAACTGCTCGGCCTCGGTGGAGTCCTTCAGCGCGACCGTCGAGGAGTCGGGCGCGACCGCGGTGCTGACCAGGTCGAAGTACCCGGTGCCGACCTCGCGCTGGTGGCGCGTGGCGGTGTAGCCCTTGGACTCGGCGGCGAACTCCTCCTCCTGGAGGCTCACGTAGGCCGTCATGCCCTCCTCGGCGTAGCCGCGGGCGAGCGAGAACATGGCGTGGTTCAGCGAGTGGAAGCCGGCCAGGGTGATGAACTGGAACTTGTACCCCATGTGGCCGAGCTCGCGCTGGAACTTGGCGATGGCCGAGTCGTCCAGGTGCCGCTTCCAGTTGAACGACGGGGAGCAGTTGTAGGAGAGCAGCTGGTCGGGGTACTCGGCCTTGACCGCCTCGGCGAACCGCCGCGCCACGTCCAGGTCGGGCGTGGAGGTCTCCATCCACAGCAGGTCGGCGTACGGCGCGTAGGCCAGGCCGCGGGCGATGCAGGCGTCTACGCCGTTGCGCACGCGGTAGAAGCCCTCGGCGGTGCGCTCGCCGGTGGTGAACGCCTGGTCGCGAGGGTCGACGTCACTGGTCAGCAGCGTCGCGGCCTGGGCGTCGGTCCGCGCGATGATCAGGCTCGGCACGTCGCAGATGTCCGCGGCGAGGCGGGCGGCGTTGAGCGTCTTGATGTGCTGGCCGGTGGGGATGAGCACCTTGCCGCCCAGGTGACCGCACTTCTTCTCCGAGGCGAGCTGGTCCTCCCAGTGCACGCCCGCCGCGCCCGCGGCGATCATGCCCTTCATCAGCTCGAAGGCGTTCAGCACACCGCCGAAGCCGGCCTCGGCGTCGGCCACGATCGGCGCCAGCCAGTGCGGCGCCGCCTCGTCGCCTTCCGACCAGGTGATCTGGTCGGCGCGCAGCAGCGCGTTGTTGATCCGGCGCACCACGGCCGGGACCGAGTTGGCCGGGTACAGGCTCTGGTCGGGGTAGGTCTGGGCGCCGAGGTTGGCGTCGGCGGCGACCTGCCAGCCGGACAGGTAGATGGCCTTCAGTCCTGCCTTGACCTGCTGGACGGCCTGGTTGCCCGTGAGGGCGCCCAGCGCGTGCACGTAGTCCTCGGTTTGCAGCAGAGACCACAGCCGCTCCGCGCCGAGGCGGGCGAGCGTGTGCTCCTCTTGCACCGAGCCGCGCAGGCGAACGACGTCCTCGGCCGTGTAGGTCCGCTCGACGTTCTTCCAGCGCGGGTCGCTCTCCCACTCTCGCCGCAGTTCCTCTGCAGCTCCCTTGAGGCGATCTTTCATTTCGTCTCCCTTTGCGTCCTCTGGGCGCTTGGTTCGAGTCTGCGACGGTTGGGCGATCCGCCTCAATAGAGATCGGGAGAAAATGGTCAGAACTTTCGTTCTACGCGAATACTGGACGGTATTCACGTGGTAAGAAACGCAAACTTTTCGCTATGGACTAGACCAATCTCGGGATCCACATCTCGATCGGCGTGCCGGTTATATCCCCGTTTGTCCCGATATGCAGGGTGGTTTCGGTTGGTTTGGGGTCTTCGTCGGAGTGTCAAGATCTACATGACCGGGTGCGGAGCACTCCCGGGACGGCCGCCCGGGGCCGCTCCCGCGTGGCAGGTGGAAGATCTGTGGAAATTGCGCCTAGGATCGTGCTATGGCCTCTTTGGTGGGAGAAGAACCGCTGTCTTTGACGCAGGAGCTCGACCTCCTCGCGTTCGGTCAGCGTTTGAGGCACCTGCGCAAGCAGCGCGGGCTCACCTTGTCGGAGCTCGGCGAGCGGGTCGGCCGGGCCCCGAGCCAGCTCTCGCTGCTGGAGAACGGCAAGCGCGAGCCCAAGCTCTCCCTGCTGAAGGCGCTGGCCGTGGCCCTGGCCGTGCCCGTGGAGGAACTGCTGCGGCGCCAGGCCCCGAACCGGCGGGCCCAGCTGGAGATCGCCCTGGAGGAGGCCCAGCGCGACCCGATCTACGCCTCGATCGGCCTGCCCCGGCTGAAGGTGTCCGCGCGGGTCCCGAACGACGTGCTGGAGCACATCCTCGGGCTGTACGAGGAGCTGCGCGCCCGGGAGGCCAAGGGCACCGCCACCCCCGAGGAGGCCAGGGCGGCCAACGCCGAACTGCGCCGCAAGCAGCGCGAGCAGGACAACTACTTCCCCGAGATCGAGAAGGCCGCCGCGGAGGCCCTGGCGGCCGTCGGGTACCGCACCGGCGCGCTGTCGGCCGGCACCGTCCAGGCGCTGGTCACCCACTTCGGCTACAGCGTGCAGACCGTCCAGGACCTGCCGCGGACGGTGCGGTCGATCACCGACCTGCGCAACCGGCGCATCTACGTCAAGCACGAGCAGCTCGGCATGCACAGCCCGCGCACGATCCTGCTCCAGACCATCGGCCACCTGGCGCTCGGCCACCACAAGCCGCGCGACTTCGCCGACTTCCTGCGCCAGCGCACCGAGGCCAACTACTTCGCCGCCGCCGTGCTGGTCCCCGAGGCGGCCGCCGTGACCTACCTGGGCGAGGCCAAGCAGGACCGCGCCCTGTCGGTGGAGGACCTGCGCGACGTGTTCGCGGTCTCCTACGAGATGGCGGCCCACCGCTTCACCAACCTGGCCACCCACCACCTGGAGCTGACCTGCCACTTCGTGCGCAACGACGCCCAGGGGATCATCTACAAGGCCTACGAGAACGACGGCATCGTGTTCCCCGCCGACGCCCAGGGCGCGATCGAGGGCCAGCGCATGTGCCTGCGCTGGGCCGGCCGCCAGGTGTTCGCCACCCCGGACCGCTTCTCGATCTTCTACCAGTACTCCGACTCGCCCACCGGCACCTACTTCTGCGTCGCCCACGTCGACCCCTCGCGGGAGGGGGAGCGGGACTTCGCGATCACGCTCGGCGTGCCGTACCGCGAGTCGCGCTGGTTCCGCGGACGCGAGACCACCACCAGGACCCGCTCCAACTGCCCGTCAGGGGAGTGCTGCCGCCGCCCGCCCGCCGAGCTGACGCAGCGCTGGGAGGGGTACGCCTGGCCGTCGGCCCGCGCGAACTCGCACGTGCTGGCCGCCCTGCCCCCAGGCTCGTTCCCCGGCGTGGACGAGGCCGACGTCTACGCCTTCCTCGAACGTCACGCGGGCGGCTGAGCGTCCTCCCTGAAGGGCAGCCGAAGGACGAAGCGGGCGCCGCCCGCGGGGGCGTCCTCGACGTCCAGGGTGCCCTGGTGGGCGTGGGCGATGTCGCGGGCGATGGCCAGGCCGAGGCCCGTGCCGCCCCGGTCGCGGCTGCGGGCGGTGTCGAGCCGGGCGAAGGGCTCGAAGACCCGCTCGCGGTCGACGTCGGTGATCCCGGCGCCGTCGTCGTTCACGGTCAGCTCCGCCGACCGGCCGTCGCGGCGCACCTCCACCCACACCGTGCCGCAGGCGTGCCGGTGGGCGTTGTCGAGCAGGACGTTGATCAGCCGGGCGACCTGGTGCGGGACGCAGGAGACGAGCACCCCGGGCTCGGCGCGCAGCCGCGCGGCATTGCGGTCGGCGCGGGCGGAGAGCTGCCAGCCGGCCAGCTCGGCGAGGTCCACCGTCTCCCGCTCGGCGACCTGCCCCTTCAGGCGGGCGAGCAGGAGAAGGTCGGTGACGATGGCCTGCAGCCGGTCCACGTCCCGCAGGGCGCTGGCGAGCAGGGTCGGCAGGTCGGTCTCCTCGGGGTGCATCTGCGCCTCTTCGAGCTGGGCCCGCAGGCCCGCCACGGGTGTGCACAGCTCGTGCGAGGCGTCGGCGATGAACCGCCGCTGCTGGTGCAGCAGCGGCTCCCGCCGGTACGCAGGCAGGTCCACGGCGTCCTCACACGGCCGTTCGGCGACGCCGCCGCCGTGCTCACATCCGTGGTGCTCCGTCATGGCCGTACCGTGTTCCCCCTGAAGCTTCCGCCGCTCTGGTGTCCCCGTGGCAGGCTGTATGCCTTCTCCCGTCTACCGTATACATCTACGGTATACGCCATTTTGTGTTGGTATAGACGCTCTTGGTTATCTCTAGGGTGCCTCGTCCGGTGCGCACCTGTCATCGCGGGCAGCACCCACGCCGGCTTCCATGCCAGCACGCCCCCTGAGATGGGGGCTGGCCGCAATGCCCGGCCGGGAGGCTGCTGGAATCCTTGAAGGGTGGCAGTCCGGTGCCTGATCGTCGACGACAACCCGCGGTTCCTCGCCGCGGCCCGCGAGCTGCTCGAATGCGAGCAGATCAGCGTGGTGGGCGTGGCCTCGACGATCGAGGAGGCACTCCGGCGGTTCGACGAGCTGCGTCCCGATGTGACGCTGGTCGACATCAGCCTGGGCGGGGAGCCGGGGTTCGAGCTCGCCCGGCGGCTCGTGGACGCCCGGCCCGGCGGGCGTCCCGTCGTGATCCTGATCTCCACCTACGCCGAGCGCGACTTCTCCGACATGATCGCCACGTGCCCGGCCGTCGCGTTCCTGTCCAAGTCCCGCCTGTCGGGCAACGCGATCCGTGCCATCCTCGGCGGGCAGGCGCAGAACCGGCCCGCGTGAGAGCACAGGCGCTCAGCGCGTCTCCAGGAAGGCGATCACGGCCAGCACGCGCCGGTGGTCGTCCCCGGTGTCCGGCAGCCGCAGCCGGGCCATGATGCTGCGGACGTGCTTCTCGACGGTCCCTTCGCTGATCCACAGCCGGTGGGCGATCCCGGCGTTCGAGCGGCCCTCGGCCATCAGGGCGAGCACCTCGCGCTCGCGCGGGCTGAGCCGCTCCAGGGGATCCTCGCGGCGCCGGGACGCGAACAGCTCGCCCACCAGGACCGGGTCCACCACCGAGTCGCCGCCGCGGACGCGCTCGATGGCCTCGATGAACCCGTCCACGCTCGCGACCCGCTGCTTGAGCAGGTAGCCGATCCGCCGGCCCGTGGCCAGCAGCTCCATGGCCTGGTCCACCTCGACGTGCGCCGACAGCACGAGGATGCCGGCCCGCGGATGGTCCCTGCGGATCGCGCGGGCGGCGTCCAGGCCCTCGGTGGTGCAGGTGGGCGGCATGCGGATGTCCACGACGATCATCTCGGGCTCGGCGTCGCGCAGGAAGTCCAGCAGTTCGGCCGCGTCGCCCGCACGGCAGACGACGTCGTATCCCGCGCCCTCCAGCAGGGACGCCATGCCCTCGCGGAGCAGGACGTCGTCCTCCGCGAGCGCTATCCGCTTCACCTGTCCGCCCATGTGCTCACGCCGTAGAGTGACCCGGTCGACGGGGTTGGAATGCGTGCCTCCGCCAAGCGTATGACGGCGGGAAAGCCGGTGAACCCCTGGTCATGGGCAAGAATCGGCTACCAAGGGGCATGGGAAAGGGCGGGCGGCGGCGTTCCGGACGGCCTCACGTAGACTTGCGGCGTGCCCGAGGGCGTTCTCGCGTCCCTGTTGCGCGCACCGCGCCCCTCGTTCATCCTCGGCCTGGGAGTCAGCGCGGTCTGCGTGGCGGTCGAGTCGGGCCTGGTCCATTTGATCAAGGGCTTCGTCCCCGTGACCGCGCTCGGCATGGTGTACCTGCTCGGCGTGCTGCTGGTCGCCACCGTGTGGGGCCTGGCCCTCGCGCTGGTCACCGCGCTGCTCAGCGCCGCGGCCTTCCAGTTCCTCTACCTGTCCCGGTCGGGCGACCCGACCGACCTGCTCGAACTGCCGATGTTCCTCATCGTCGGGATCCTGGCCAGCTCGATCACCGGCCTGGCCCGCGCCTCGGCCGCCGAGGCGCGCGCCCGCCAGGCCGAGGCCGACGTGGCCGCCCGGCGCGCCCGCCGCATCGCCGAGGAGCAGAGCGCGCTGCGCCGGGTCGCGACGCTGGTCGCGCGGGGCATCTCCGCCCGGGAGATCTTCCAGGCGGTCGCCTGCGAGATCGGGCGCGTGGTCCACGCCGACCACATCGCCATCACCCGGTACGAGCCGGGCGCCCGGGTGAGCGTCGTCGGCTCGTGGAGCCGGGACGGCGAGGCCGCGGCGCTGCGCGTCGGATCGCGCTGGGAGATCGTCGGGAACGGCGCGGCCGACCTCGTGCGGCGCACCGGACGGCCCGCGCGTGCCGTGATCGGCGACCTGCGGGGCGGGCTCGTCGACTGGGCGCGGGCCCGCGGGGCCGCCGGCGCGATCGGATGCCCGGTCGTGGTCCGCGGCGCCCTGTGGGGCACGGTGATCGCCTGGTCCTGCGCCGACCACCCCTATCCCGGCGACGCCGAGGAGCACATGCTGGAGTTCACCGAGCTGGTGGCCACCGCCGTCGCCAACGCCGAGAGCCTCGCCGAGCTGGCCGCCTCGCGCGCCCGCGTGGTGGCCGCCACCGACGCGACCCGTAGCCGCATCGAACGGGACCTGCACGACGGCACCCAGCAGCACCTGGTCTCGCTCGCCCTGGAACTGCGCACCACGGCGCTGGCCGTCCCGCCCGGTTGCGGCGACCTGCGGCGGCGGCTGGACCACGCCGTCGTGCGCGTCAACGACATCGTGGACAACCTGCGGGAGATCTCCCGGGGCCTGCACCCGGCGATCCTGTCCATGGGCGGCGTCGCGCCCGCGCTGAGGACGCTCGCGCGCCGCTCTGCCGTCCCCGTCGAGCTGGACGTCGGCGGCCTGCCGCCGCTGCCGGAGCAGGTCGAGGTCGCGCTCTACTACGTCGTGTCCGAGGCGCTGACCAACGTGGCCAAGCACGCGCGCGCCTCGGTCGCCGAGGTCCGGCTGCGGGTGGCGGACGGCGCGGCGGAGCTGTCGATCCGCGACGACGGGATCGGGGGGAGCGACCCGGGCGACGGGTCGGGGCTGCTCGGGCTGAAGGACCGCGTCGAGGCGCTCGGCGGCACGCTGGACCTCCACAGCCCGGACGGGGCCGGGACGACGCTGTCCGCCCGCATCCCCGTCACCGGCGGGCCGTGACGCCGGCGGCCCCGGGGGCGCGGACGGATATATCGCGAAATATCGGTTAACGCGGTGTCGGTGCGAAAGCCACCCGCCGGGCGTCGTACGCTTCCGGCGGCGCATAGAGTGTCGAGCGGTGGACGAGGCGACGGAGGGATCGTGCTGCCTGAGGTCGAGGTGTGGCTGCGCGAACGTACGACCGCCTCGGCGGACTGGCCGGTGGGCGCGCTGCTCGCCGCCAAACGGGCCCACGCGGCGACGATCAGCGTCGTGCTCCCGGCGAGGAACGAGGCCGAGACGGTCGGCGACATCGTCGCGGCCATCCGCCGCGACCTGCGCGAGGAGGTTCCCCTCGTCGACGAGCTCGTCGTCGTCGACTCCCGTTCCACCGACGGCACCGCCGAGGTCGCCCTGCGCGCGGGCGCCAAGGTCTTCGCCCAGGACGAGATCCTGCCCGCCCTCGGCCGCCTGGACGGCAAGGGGGACGTGCTGTGGAAGTCCCTCGCCGTCACCTCGGGCGACCTGCTGGTCTTCGTCGACGCCGACCTGCGCGAGTTCCGCACCTCCTACGTCACCGGGCTCCTCGGGCCGCTGCTCGCCGACCCCTCGGTGGTCTTCGTCAAGGGCTCCTACGACCGTCCCCTGCGCGACGCCCAGGAGGCGGGCGGCCGCGTCACCGAGCTGGTGGCCCGGCCGCTGCTGAACATGCACTGGCCGCTGCTGGCGGGCTTCGTCCAGCCGCTGGCCGGCGAGTACGCCGGGCGCCGTCCGGTGCTCGAACGCCTGCCCTTCGCCACCGGGTACGGCGTCGAGCTCGGCCTGCTGATCGACCTGCTGGAAGCCGAAGGACTCGGCGCGCTCGCGCAGGTGGACCTCGGCCGGCGCGTCCACTCCCACCAGTCCACCGAGGACCTCGGCGTGATGGCGGGGCAGATCATGCACACCGCCTGGGCCCGGCTGGACCGCCAGTGCAAGATGGTCCCCCTGCACGCCCCCGCCGCCGAGCTGACGCAGTTCGCCCGCGGCGAGGCGGGCCACCTCCCGGTGGCCAGGGACATCTCGATAGGCGAGCGCCCCCCCATGCGCGACGTCCCCGACTACCCCGGCCACCACCGGCCCACCCCGAACCCCGAGACCCAGCCGACCCTCTGAGGCCGTAAGGGACTTCGAGCGCCGGTGAGCGCGGGCGGGCGCGGTCCGGGTGCTCAGGCGCCGCCGGTCGTGCGCGGTCCGATGCCGGTGAGCGCGACCGTGACGAGGTCGTCGGTGAAGCCCGCGGGCACCTGGTCCGCGGTGAGCGCGGTGCCGCCGAACAGCAGGCGCGGCAGGATCAGTTCGTGGCAGGCGCCGACGATCATGGTGGCGGCGGCGTCGGGGCTCGCCCCGGAGGCGACCCTGCCGAGCCGTTGCTCCTCGCCCAGGTAGGCCGCCAGGCCCGCGCGCAGCCCCAGCCCGCCCGCCACCGGGTTCGGCAGCTTTTGGAACCGCGCGAGCACCTTGGGCTGGTTCCCCAGGCCCGCGAAGGCGGGCAGGATCGCGATGTGCAGGGCCAGGCCGTAGCGGATATAGGCCCGCAGGTTGCCCTCCACCGTGCCCTCGCCCGCGCGCCAGGCCGGCTCGCCGAGCTCGGCCTCCGCGGCGCGCACGTGCGCGTGCAGGGCGAGGGCCAGCAGCTCCTCCTTGTCGGCGAAGTGGTTGTAGAGCACGCCGTCGGCCACCCGCGCCTCCCGCGCGATGGCCCGCACGGTCAGCCCGGCCGTGCCGCGCGTGGCGATGAGCCGTACGGCGGTGGCGATCAGGTGGTCGCGCAGACTCACCTCGCCACCGCCCTCCCTGAGCGCGGCCGCTTTCCTCGGAGACATCACGACCCATCGTATTGACCTTGAACGGGCCCCGGCCCCGGGGGACGGCGCGGCCCCCGTGCGCGCCCCGGTTCATGCGTACGCGGCTCCAGGGCGCGTCACCCGCGTTCCGGGCCGCCGGGACGGACGGCGGTGATCAGCCAGGCGGCGCCACGCAGCCGCACCGCCCCCTCCTCCGCGAACGGGCGCATCGCCTCCACCAGGGCCTCGTGGACCAGGGCGTCCGTACCCGGGGGCGTGCGGGAGAGCAGGTGGCGGATCGGGCCCCACGCGCCGAGGAAGGCGGCGGCGTCCTCGGCGTCCGCTCCCCACACCTGCGGCGCGTCCACCGGGGTCGTGGCGACCCGCGTGAAGCCCGCGGCGGTCAGGACCTGCAGGACGCGGCCGGGGTCGGCCAGCGACTCCGGGCCCGCGGCGCCGGCCTCCCGGGGAGCGGTGAGGGCGGGCACGTGCGGCGCGATCGCGGCGAACACCCGGCCGAGGTCGCCCTCGGCGACGCCGCGCATGCTGAGGAACGCCACCCGCCCGCCGGGCCGCAGGGCGCGGCCGATGTTGGCGAACGCCGCGACCGGGTCGGAGAAGAACATGATCGCGAACCTGCTGACCGCGACGTCGTAGCCGCCCTCGGGGAAGGGGTGGATCTGCGCGTCGCCCTGCTCGAAGGTCGCGTTCGCCACGCCCTCCTCGGCGGCGAGGGCGCGGGCCCGCCGCAGCATCGGCCCGGAGAGGTCGACGCCCGTGGCGCCCCCGTGCCGGGCCGTGCGCGCGGCCAGGCGGGTGACCTGGCCGGTGCCGCAGCCGACGTCCAGCACCCGGTCGCCGGGGCCGATCGCGGCAGCCTCCAGCAGCGGGGCGTTGAAGCCGCTGTTCACGGCGTCGTAGCGGGCGTGGTTGTCGGCCCAGTGGCCGCCCTCGTAGCCGTTCCACGCGTCGGCCTGCTCGACGTTGACGATGCTCACGCGTCCATCCCCTTCCGCTCGTGGTGAACGTTCGTTCATGAACGTACGTTCACCACGATAGCACCGCGGTCAGATCCCCCGCCGGACCGCCCGCGTGCCGAAGGCCAGACCCGCCGCGCCCACCGCGCACGCCGAGATCACCCCGTACAGCACGGCGAGGTCCGCGGGCCGCCCGGCGAACAGCGCGCGCTCGGCCTCGACGATGTAGGAGACGGGATTGAAGGCGGCGGCGGTCCGGAGCCAGCCGGGGCCGTAATCGGTCGGCAGCAGCACCCCCGACAGCAGCATCAGCGGGAACAGCAGCATCTGCGTCACGCCCCAGAAGAGGTTGCCGTCCGGACGCGAGGCGATCGCGAGCACGAACGACAGCGCGCCCAGCCCGGTGCCGAACACGATCAGCAGGGCCAGCCCGGCGAGCACCCCGGCCGGCGAGGGCCGGAACCCCAGCGGCAGCGCCAGACCGATGATCAGCACGGCCTGCACCAGCAGGATCACGAACTCCTTGAGGACCCGCCCGACCAGCATCGCGGTGCGGTTGAGCGGCGTGACCAGCATGCGCTCCATCGACCCGCCCATCAGATCGATCAGCATCGAGCAGCCCGCCATCATCGGCCCGGTCAGGCACATCATGATCAGGATGCCGGGCACGAACCACTGCCACGGCGCCCCGCCGCCGAAGCCCCCGGTGCCCGCCAGCATCGGGCCGAAGAGGAACAACAGCAGCAGCGGCTGCACCATCGAGAGGAACAACAGCACCGGCGCACGCAATACCGGCGCCACCTCCCGCACGAACACGGTGGCGACATCACGAACGAACTGCCTGGTCATCGGGGTCCTTTCCGTCAGGGACAGGGGAGCGCGGAGCACGCCGGCACGCGGGCGGCCGGGCAGAGGGCTCGTGAAGGGTCAGGCGTCGTCCTGGTGGGACTCGCGCAGGCTGCGGCCGGTGAGGGCGAGGAACACGTCGTCCAAGGTCGGGCGGGCGGTCTCGGCGGTGGCGACCTCCAGGCCCGCGGCCTCCAGCGCGCGCAGCAGCCGCGGCAGGGCGATGTCCGCCCGGGAGACCCGTACCCGGACGGTCGCTCCCTCGGCGGTCACGTCCTCCGGCGCGGCCAGGCGCGCGGCGATCTCGGCCGCCTTGGCGACGTCCGCCGCGTATCCGGACCTCCCGGCCTTTCCCACCTGCTGGACCTGCGCCTTCTCCGGGTGCTCCCCGCGACGGCTTCGGGTGTCGTCGCCGTGGTTCGCGGGAGTGGCCTTCCCGCGGTGCTCCGCGCCGGCGTGGGATTCATGGGTCTGGAGGGTCACGGTGACGTGGTCGCCGGCGAGGGCGGTCTTGAGTTCGGCGGCGGTGCCGTCGGCGATGATCCGCCCGTGGTCGACGATGATCACCCGCTCGGCCATCGTGTCCGCCTCCTCCAGGTAGTGGGTGGTCAGGAAGAGGGTCGTGCCGTGCCGCTCGCGCAGCCGCAGGATGTGCCGCCAGACGTCGGCGCGGCTCTGCGGGTCGAGTCCGGTCGTCGGCTCGTCCAGGAACAGCAGGTCGGGCCGGTGGACCAGGCCGAGGGCGATGTCGAGGCGCCGTCGCTGGCCGCCAGACAGCGTCCCGGGCCCGCGCTCGGCCAGCGGCGTGAGCTCCAGCGCGTCCATGGTCTCGCCGGCCCTGCGCCGCGCCTCCGCCCATGTCAGGCCGTAGCAGCGCCCCTGGGTGACCAGCTCGTCGCGCACCCGGAAGTTGTCGCCGGCGCCGCTCTTCTGCCCGACGTATCCGATGCGCCTGCGCACCCCCGCCGGGTCGGACACGACGTCGTGACCGGCCACGACGGCCGTCCCCGACGTGGGCCGCAGCAGCGAGGTCAGCATGCGCAGGCTGGTGGACTTCCCGGCGCCGTTGGGGCCGAGGAAGGCCACCAGCGTGCCGGGCTCGACGTCGAGGTCGAGCCCGCGCACGGCCTCGACCTCGCCACCTCCCTTGACCTTGAACCGCCGGGTCAGCGCTCGGGCATGGATCATCGTCGCCTCCTGGGGAGTACGGGCGGACGGTGTACGGGCACGCCGAAGAAAACCCCTTCGGGGGCTCGGCGGGATCGGCTCATCCTGTGCCAGGCCCTGGCGATCTGGCAAACGCGAACGTCGCGTTCACATACGGCGCTGACCAGCGCAAACCTCCGCGAGCCCGGCGAACGGACCGGAGCCGTTTTCCGCCGGCCGCACCCTAGCCCACCTGGGCTTTCTCCCATCGCAGGACGAGGAGCGAGAAAAAGTTCCGCCAGAGCGCCGGCGTGCGCCTATGCCGAGGGCTTCCCGGGCGACGGCTTTCCAGGAGGGCTCGGGGCGCGGGTTCCGGTGCCGGTCTGGGGCGGGTGTTGCCGTACGCGGGGGAGCGGTTTCAGTTCCAGGCGGCGTGTTGGTGGGCGCGCCGGGCCGCGGCGGCCGGTCGGGACTCGCCGTCGTGGTGGGCGAGGGTCTCGCAGGTGAGCAGTTCCCAGTGCCCGATCTCGGGGTTGGCGAGGATCGCGGCCACCTGGGCGCGGATCTGCGCCGCGGTGACCTCCTCGTCGGTCTGGATGCGGATGGCGATGTACCCGACGGCCTGCGTCAGGTCTTTGCGCCACTGCCGGGGCAGCAGCGCCAGGATCCGGATGCCCTCGACGGTCGAGGAGCACGACGGCCTGGCGCGCCGCATGGTCAAGACGACCAACATGGCTGGATCCTCTGCTCGGTCCCCGGACGGTCCCCGCACCTTCCACTGTGCGCGGGCGCGGTTCCGGCCGCCAGGGAGGATGGCGGCAGAAAGTCACCGGCCGGTGACCGGTTCCTGTCATTGTCCGCTGATTCCCCCCTGCCCGAGGGCAGGTTCCGGCGAAAGCCTGGTCGTGCGGTGTCCGGGGTTCCACCATGGGGCGGCCCAGAAATGATGGTGAACTCCGTGTAACGGATGGCGTGTCCGCATACACGGCAAAGCGGGCGCGCGCCAGGCTATGGCTGCCACGATCCCCGGAGGCTCCTCATGCTCAAGCGCAACCGGCTGTTCGGCCGTAAGACCCGCGTCACCTTCCTGTTGCCCATGGACCAGCCGAACGGCGTGGTCAGCGTCGTGGGCGACTTCAACGACTGGATACCAGGCCGTCACGAACTGCGCCGCCGCTCCAACGGCACCCGCACGGTCTCCGTGATCCTCCCCGAGGGCGTCCACCGATTCCGCTACCTCGCCACCGGCGGCCTCTGGTTCGACGACGACAACGCCGACCGCATCGACCACCACGGCAGCCTGATCCGCCTCTGACCACCCGCCCTCCAACCACACCACAGCGCACGGCCCTGAGCGCGGTGCGGTGGGACATGTCTCCGGCAGCGCATGCTTCCGGTGGGGTCCGGCACGAGGCCGGGGCCCCACCGGCCTGTCATGCGGACTGGTCTGTCAGACGGACGTGGACTGGCCGAGGTGGGCGGTCGTGTCCAGGTCCTTGGCCACGGTGGCCAGCTTGGCCCTGATCGCGGCGATGGCGTCCTCGCCGAGTGCCAGCCGCAGGGGCGGCTCCGGCAGGTCGATCGCGGCGAGCACGGCGGCGGCGGCCTTGTCCGGGTCGCCGGGCTGCGTGCCGTCCGAGGCGGACAGCGTGGCGGCGGTCGCCCCCGCGGTGGCGGCGTAGTCGTCGAGCGGGGCGCTGCGCCGCAGGGCCGGCCCGGCGAAGCTCGTCCGGAACGCTCCGGGTTCGACGATGAGGACGTCGATCCCGAGCGGGCGGACCTCCTCGGCCAGTGCCTCGCTGGCCTGTTCGAGCGCGCCCTTGGCCGCGCAGTACGCGCCGGTGCCCGCGAAAGCCAGCAGTCCGCCCATGCTCGTGACCTGGACGATCGTGCCGCCCCGCCGCGCGCGCATCTGTGGCAGGACCAGTCGGGTCAGCCGCAGCGGCCCGTGGAACATCACTTCCAGCGCGTCGCGGAACTCCTCCTCGCTCGTCTCCTCGACCGCGCCGACGATGCCGTACCCGGCGTTGTTGACCAGCACGTCCACCCGTCCCGCGGCCTCGACCGCACGCGCGCAGGCGGCGGCGTCGCGGACGTCCAGCTCGACGACGCTCACCCGGCCCGGATGCGCGGCCGCCAGCGCGGCCACGGTGTCAGGGCGGCGTACCGCCGCGACGACCACGTCCCCCGCCGCGAGCGCGGCGCGGGCGAACGAGTCCCCGAACCCGCTGTTCGCGCCCGTGATCAGCCAGCGGCGCGGCGCCGGATCGTTGCTCACCAGGAGAATCCCTTCGACGATGTGCGCCCCCGGGCGCGGATGCCCAGAGGCCGCCCCCACGATGCCCGGTGATCTTCGGCGCCGGTATGGCCCGAAGGTGGAAGATGGGAGGCATGCCCGACGCGATCATCCGGTCCCCTCGGGGGCCCCGTCCGCTGCCCGACGGCGAGCCGATGTCGGCCGCGGACTACCGTCGCCTGGTCGGCGTCCTTGAGTCCGTGGACACCGCGGCCGACCTGCCGGAATTCCGCGAGCGGCTGCTGCTGGCGTTGCAGAGCTGGTTCGGGTACGCGGGGGTCGCCGTCCTGCACGGGGACACCTTGGCGGCGGCGATCGAGGAGGGCTGCGGCATCCTGGGCGGCTACGCTCCCGCGTTCCTCGCCGAGTACGCCGCCCGCTGGCGCGACCTGGACCCGTTCCGTACCGAACGGGCCTATCAGAGGCTTCTCGCCGAGGGCGTGGTCACCCTGGAGGAGCTGGACCCGTCGGGGGACTACGCCGAACGGTTCCTGAGGCCGCACGGCATCACCGACAAGGCGGGCATGGTCGTGGACGGCGGGCCCGCGGGCGTGATCTACGTGGGCATCGCGATCCGCGACACCGCGCGCGTCCCGGCGCGCGACCTGGCGGTGCTGCGCGTGCTGCGGCGCCACCTCGCCCCCCTGGCGATCGACCGGCTCACCCGGCACCGTGAGAGACTCGCCGCCCGCGCCGACTGGCGGCTGACACCCCGCGAGTGGGACGTCGCCGCGCTCGCCGCCCAGGGCCTGACCAACCAGCAGATAGCCGCCCGCCTGTTCGTCGGCGTCGACACCGTCAAGAAGCACCTCACCCGCGTCCTCGCCGAAACCGGCTCCGCCACCCGCACCGAACTCGCCGCCCGCTGGCACCGCCAGCGACGCCCCCAGTAGTCCCTGTTCTCGTATAGCTACGGCGAACGGACATGTAGCGCTGTGTGGTGCTCCGGACCACGACTCTCGCATGGCGCGGGTCGGACCTCACCAGCGATCAGATCGGAGCCTCGTCGGTCGGCGAGGGGGCGGCGCAGGGGCGGAGGACCATGAGCGACTCCTCCAAGGCCGCCACCATGGCAAAGGGGAACCGGTCGAGTTCAAGACAGAGTGCGACGTCATCAGGATGGGCTCCTTGGCGCACACCCTCCGCCAACTCGGCGGCGGCGCGTGACTCGCCGGCGCGGCGAAGGAACTCGGATGCATCCGCCCCGGCCCCGGTGGCCCTCTGGGCGATGTATTGAGCGCACGCCAGATCTTCATCGGCGCGCCCGTCGTCGCCGGTGACCACGAACGTGACGCTGCCGCACTCGCGTGTCCGCAAGAGCCGAGCCGTTGCCTCCGCCACCACGAAACTGGCGCACAGCACAAGTGACGCCTCCTTGACGGCAAGGGCGCCGACCGTCCCTGCCGTGGTCTTCTGCACAACGGTCCGTCCGCCGAGGTCAACAGACCGCAGCAGGCCGGGCGAGTTGACGGCGTCGAACCCGGTCGCCGGCGGACCGTCCTTGAGCGCCACCCACTCCGGGTGGCGAGCCTTGAGCGCCCGGGCTTCGTCCAGCGACTCAGCGAGAACGATCTTTTCCGCTCCCTGGGCGAAGGCCCAGGCGGCCACTGTGAAGGCACGCATGACGTCGACCACGACCGCCGCGGATGGGGTTTCCACGAGCTCAGCGATGGCAAGAAAATGAGCGTCCATCCGGTCATGATCGCGCATACCCGACCCGAAGCACCCGGACAGTGACACGCATGACATTGACGGTCTCGGGATGCGGTGCCTCCGGCCGCCTGCGTCGAGAAAGCATGGCACAACGACACGCCTGCTCAATTGCCGCATGGGTCCGTTGCGTCGTGCTCTGCTCCGGAGATGAGCCGTCACATCCTCGGCCATGCCCGGCGTCCCGCCACCCCTCGCCTTGCTCCTTCGCGACTTCGACGTCAGTTCGGTTCGGCGGGTGACCAACCCGCCGGCTCGCCGAGTTCGAACCACACCACCGTCCCGCCCGTGTTTCTAGGCGAGTGTGCCCGAGGTTCGTACGACTCTTCGTATCGGCTCGTCGCCGTAGGCCACATGTTGGAGGTGCCGGCGCGAGATGCGTACCATCGCGGCGATGAGGTTCTCGGGCAGGCTTGAACCTGCTGGTAATGGGATGGCATGTGTATCCGGTCGGTGAATTACCGGTACGGCTGTCCTGACGCGTTACCGTCGGAGAGTCAGGGGCGACCGCCCCGACTTGGCTCGGGGGACCAGGAGGGCGAAGTGCGCGAAATGGTGTGGGTCGAGGTCTTGGCTTTCGTTGCCGTGAGCCTGCTGACGCTGCTGTCGTTCTGTCTGGTCACATTCGCAGGAGCAGCTGTTCGTGCGATGGCGAGCCTCTGGTCCTGGTCTCGGCTCCCGGACGGGTTCGAGAGCAGCGGTGTCGTTCCGGTGTCGCTGTTCGAACTCCGTCTCCGGCAATGGTGGAGGAGCGCCCTGGCACCTGGCTAGGAGAACGCTCCCCGCCTCGACCGGGGAGACCTGAATGGTGGGTTTGCTTCGCCGAATACTGGCGGAGGTGGGACCGGCGGCCGCATGGGCCACCGTGTTCGGTGCGGCGATCGTCGCCGTGTTCACGCTGTACGTAGGGATCGCCATGGTGGCGGCCTTGCGCGCCACGGATGAGCGGCAGGCGAAGGTTCGGTACCGGATCTTCCGAGACCTGCTGTGGTTGTTCCGCAGGCAGGGGCGGTGACGTCCGCTACCCGGCCGCCCCGCAAGGAGGCCGGCCGGCCGCCCGTCTGCCCGCCTGAAGTCGTGGTTCGAGTTCGTGAGCTGCGCGATCAGGGGCTCAGCCTCAAGGTGATCAGTGAGGTGCTGAACAGCGAGGGTGTGCCGACGCCCATGGGGCGGGCGCCGTGGGGGAAGTCCCACGTCGACCGGCTCCTGCACACCCAGCACGCCCGGCAGCCGGCTCACCTGGAGTGACCAGTGCGCTCTGGGGCGCCGTGGACGACCTTGTCGAGCATGCGCACAGCCAACCATGATCGTTTTTGGGTGGATCGCTAGGGATTTCCGGTCGGGTGGCGGCCGGCGGCGCGGGCGAGGGCCGCTCGGGCGTCGGTGGAGAGGCGGTGGACGAGGTCGGCGGCGGGGAGCTCTTCGGTGAGGGAGTACGCCTGGCCGGCCCAGAGGTTGAGGAGGTCCGGGTCGCCGGACCTTCTGGCCGCCGCGCGCAGCGGAGCGGTCAGGTGGTGGATCTGCGGGTAGGCGGCCGGGGCGGCGGCGGAGTGGTCGCGCAGGAAGCGGTTGGCCAGGCCGCGGGCCCGCCTTCCGGTGAACGCGCGGGTGATCTCCGTCCGGTCGTAGGCGTCGAGCGCCGCGCGGTGGGCGGGGTTCGTCCCGGCCTCCGGGGTGCGCAGGAACGCGGTGCCGAGCTGGGCGGCCACCGCGCCCGCCGCCAGCGCCGCCGCGACCCCTTCGCCGTCCGCGATGCCGCCCGAGGCGACCACGGGGAGAGGCGTGGCGCGCAGGACCAGCCGGAGCAGCGCCAGCAGGCCGAGGTCGCCGGCGTCGTCGCGGAAACCGCCGCGGTGACCGCCCGCCTCGATGCCCTGCGCCACCAGTCCGTCCGCCCCGGCGTCGGCCGCGGCGACGGCCTCCTCGGGCGTGGTCACCGTGACCAGCACGCACGTACCGGCGGCGCGGACCCGCGCGATGACCTCCCGCGAGGGCAGTCCGAAGGTGAACGACACCACGGGCACGCGCCGCGCGACGACGATCCCGAGCTTGTCCTCCCACCCGTCGTCGTCGTAGGCGGGCGCGCCGAGCGCGACGCCCGACCTGTCCGCCTCGGGGCGCAACCGGGCCGCGTACGCCTCGACCGCGGCACGGTCCGGCTCGCCCGTGGAGGGCACGAAGAGGTTGACGCCGAACGGCGCGTCGGTGCGCTCACGAACGAAGGCGATCTCGGCGTCGAGGTCGCCGGGCGCCCGGTACCCGGCGGCGAGAAAGCCGAGCCCGCCCGCGCCGGACACCGCGACCGCCAGTTCGGGCGTGGACGGCCCCCCGGCCAGCGGGGCCTGAACGATGGGATGCCGCAACGCGCTCAACTCCACCCGGCCACACTAGCGCCGCCCTTGGCGCCGGGACCTCGTCGCGCCGACCTCGTCTGCCGCCCTTGGCGTCGGGACCTCGTGGATCCGACGGGTCGCAGGGGCTCCTCGGTCTCCGTGTTGTCAATCTAGGTTGACAGTCGCCGTGTGTCAATCTAGATTGACAGCCGTCGGCCGACACCTGCATGCACGTTCACCTGCGTGAGGAGGCCAATCCATGGCAGAAGTCGTCATCGTGGGCGCTGGTCCCGTCGGGCTCATGCTCGCCTGCGAGCTGCGCTTGGCGGGCGTGCGCGCGCTCGTGCTGGAGCGCCGCGCCGAGATCGGCGACGCGCCGAAGGCCAACGGGCTCGGCGGTCAGATCGTCCGCGTGCTCGACCACCGCGGCCTGCTGGAGCGGTTCGCCGCCGAGAGCGGCTACGCCGGGCCGGTGCCCGGCTTCCCGTTCGGCTCGGTTCCGCTGCGGCTCGCCACGCTCACCGACACGGCGCTGCACGTCCTGCTGCTCCCGCAGCCCCGCCTGGAGCGCCTGCTCGACGCGCGGGCGCGCGAGCTGGGCGCCGAGATCCGGCGCGGCCACGAGGTCGTCGCGCTGCGCCAGGACGCCACCGGCGTCACGCTGGAGGTGCTCGCGCCGGACGGTACCCGCCACACCGTGCCCGCCCGGTACGCCGTCGGCTGCGACGGCGGGCACAGCACCGTCCGCGAGCTGGCCGGGGTCGCCTTCCCGGGCACGACCGACACCGAGGTGCTGCGGATCGGGCACTTCACAGGGAACGTCACCACCGGCTTCTTCGACACTCCCGGCGCCGGCCCGCTGCGGCCGGGCTGGAACCGCACGCCGCGCGGCAGGGTGCTCGTCACCTCGCTCCAGCCGGGCGTCGACATCGTCGGCGTCCGCGAGGCCGCCGGGCCGCCCCGGGCGCGCGGCGCGCTGACCCTGGAGGAGTTCCGGGCGAGCGTCCGCAGGGTGCTCGGCGGCGAGTCCCCGCCGCTCGGCGAGCCGATCTGGCTGTCGGAGACGGTGAGCCAGGCGCGGCTGGCCGAGCGGTACCGGGCGGGGCGCGTGTTCCTGGCCGGTGACGCGGCGCACCTGTTCCCCGCGGGCGGGGCGGCGCTCAACGTCGGCATGACCGACGCCGTGAACCTCGGCTGGAAGCTGGCGGCCGTCCTGCGCGGCGCGCCGGAAAGCCTGCTGGACAGCTACCACTCCGAGCGCCACCCCGTCGGAGAACGCACCCTTCTGCAGACCCGCGCGCAGGCGGCCCTGGAGCACGCCGAGGGCGAGAACGGCGCCGCGCTGCGCGAGCTGCTCGCCGAGCTGTTCGCCTACGAGGCGCCGCTGCGCCATCTCGCGGGCGTGCTGGAGGGCTCGGACGTCCGCTACGACATGCCGGGCTCCGTGCCGGACCACCCGCTGCTCGGCCGGTTCGTCCCGGACTTCGCGCTGACCACGCCGGGGGAGGGCCCGGCCGGCGTCGCCGCGCTCATGCGCCCGGCCCGGGCCGTTCTGGTGGACCTGACCGGAGAGGCGGGGCTGCGTGAGGCCGCCGGCCCCTGGGAGGACCGCGTAACCGTCGTCGCCGCACGCGCGCCGGAGCCGCCCGCGCGGGCGCTGCTGGTCCGTCCCGACGGCCACGTGGCCTTCGCGCACTCCGGCCCGGTGGACGAGGCCGCGCGGTCGGGACTGCGGGCCGCGTTGGCGCACTGGTTCGGCCCCTGAGACGCCGGTCGGCCGGCGTCCCGGTGTGAACAGCGTCTCGGCATGACACCGCCGCCCGGGGCGCGTCCGGTGCCTTGGGCGGAGAGGGCGCCGGACGCGCACGGGCGGCGGTGTGGATCGGATGCGGTCAGAGGGCGACCGCTGGGGAGCGCGGCCTCAGACGCGGGCCCACAGGGCGGGCACGTTCGGCGGCTCCCAGCCCGGCAGGGCGGTGTGCGGCTGGAGGCACCGGTAGCTGGCGCCGTTGTAGGTGACGACCGTGCCGGTCGTGTAAGCGGTGCCCGCGGTCCAGGCGCCGCCCGGGTTCGGCGTCACGGTGGGCGTGGGCGTGGGGGTGGGAGTCCGCGTGGGCGTCACGGTGGGAGTGGGCGTGGGGGTCGGGTCGGGGCCGCCAGGGCCCACCTGCAGGTCGACGCAGCTGTAGAACGCCATCTCGGTGTCGGCGATGTTCCAGATGGCCAGCAGCTTGATCCGGCCGGTCCTGCCTCCGAGGCTCACCGAGTGCGTCACGCTGGACGCGGGCTCCCTGCCGCCGCCGCTGAACACGGCGAGCCGCGTGTTGCCGACGTAGTACTCCCAGTCCCTGGTGGCGTGCGCGACGGGGAGGGTCCAGCGGAAGCTGACGGTGTCGCTGACGCTCGCCACGGGCCACGCCTTGCTGTCGTCGTCCAGCGGCGACCACCGGGAGTCACCGGCGCTGCAGTTGCGCTGCCCCTTGGGTCCTTCCACGCTCTGCGGTTCGTAGATGATGTCGCCGCAGTTGGAGACCTTGCGCTGGGCGCAGTTGGCCTGCCGGCTCGGCGGCGAGATGATGTAGCCGTGCGCCTCGGCCGGAGTGGCGACGAACACGACCGTCGAGGCGGCGATCACCATCGCCATGAGGTACGTGATGGCTCTTCGCATCTTCTGCTTCCTTTGCTGAGGGGTTAAGCTCAATGTAAAGGAAAGTTTCTTAACAGAGAAGGCTGTGACCGGCCCAGATTTGCGCTTCGGCGTGGTTCGGAGGTCGAGGCCGCCATGTCCTTAGCGCGCCCGCGCCGCGTCGCGGGCCTGGCGTGGATCAGCCGCCCTCGGCGGCCTGGAGGCGGCGCATGCGGTTCACCTCGGCCGTCTGCGACACCGAGATGTCCTCGGCCATCTCCTGGACCTGGACATGCGAGCCCTTCGCCAGCACGTCCGAGACCATCGTGAGCGCGCCCATGTGGTGGGCGATCATCAGCCGCAGGTAGAGGCGGTCGAAGTCCGCGCCGCTCGCGGCCCGCAGCTCGGCGAGCTGCTCGGGGGTGGCCATGCCCGGCATGCCCGGGTGCGCGGTCCGGGCGTCGGGGACGCTCTGGCCCTGATCGAGCAGCCAGCGCGTCATGGCCCTGATCTCCGGCCCCTGGGTGGCGGTGATCCGGGCGGCCAGGCGTTTGACCTGGTCGGACCCTGCGCGTGCGGCGGCGCCCGTGCTCATGTCCAGGGCCTGCCGGTGGTGGATGATCATGTTCTGCATGAACAGCACGTCCGCGGCGCCCGCGGTGGGGGAGGGGACGGCGGTCAGCGCCTCGGACGGGCCGAGCGTCCGCGCGGCCTCCCCCGGCCTGCCCGGGGCGATGACGGGGGCGGTGGAGGTGGGGACGGGGGCCGGGCCGCCGCTGCAGCCCGCCACGGCGAGGGCGACGGCCGTGACGGCGATGAGGGACACGGCGCGCACCCGGCCTCCTAGAAGATCTCTTTCGTTGTGCGCGTGCACCTTAACTCGCCCCCGGCACGCGGGTAAGTCGTCAGGTCGGAAGCTCTTTCTGACAAGGTGACCTATGGCTTACCCGTCCTGTTTGGGAGAAAATTCGCCCATCTGCGATCTCCTGCGGCATTAATTACCAAGGAGGGTCCCTGCGTGTTGTCGAATCCCCCCAGAGCCGGCCGCTTAGGCCGGATCCTCGCCCTGGTGGGCGGCGCCGCGGCCCTGGTGCTGTCGGCCTTGCCCGCGCAGGCGTCGGACATCCCGGGCACCGATCAGATCGTGATGAGCGCGAACGTCAAGCACGTGGCGAACATCCCCAAGCCGGCGAACATCGCCACCACCATCAACACCGACATCGCCTTCCAGGACGGTTACGCCTATGTAGGTAACTACGGTGGTTTCTCCATCTACGACATTCGGAATCCCAAGAAGCCGGCCGTGGTGAGTTCGGTCGTCTGTCCCGGGTCGCAGATGGACGTGTCGGTGTACGGCGACCTGCTGTTCGCCTCCGTGGACCAGTCGCGGAGCAACGACTCCTGCGCCAGCACGCCCCAGCCGGCGACGGTCAAGGAGTCCTGGGAGGGCATCCGCATCTTCGACGTGAGCGACAAGGCGAACCCCAAGTACATCAAGTCGGTCGAGACCAACTGCGGCTCCCACACGCAGACGCTGCTCCCCGACCGGCGACGCGGGAACGTCTACCTGTACGTCTCCTCCTACCTGCCGAACGCGACCTACCCCGACTGCCTCCCGCCGCACGACAAGATCTCCATTGTCAAGATCCCGCTGCGCGACCCCGCGTCGGCGGCCGTGGTCGCCACCCCGGTGGTGTTCCCCGACGGCGGCAACGAGACCCAGCCGAACCTCCTGCTGCCGACCACCGGCTGCCACGACATCACCGTGTACCCCGAGAAGGGCATCGCGGCCGGGGCCTGCATGGGCGACGGCGTGCTGTTCGACATCAGGAACCCCGAGAACCCGAGGGTCACGGCCCGCGTGACCGACCCGAACTTCGCGTTCTGGCACTCGGCGACGTTCAACAACGAGGGCACCAAGGTCGTCTTCACCGACGAGCTCGGCGGCGGCGGCCAGGCGACCTGCAACGAGGCCGTCGGCCCCACGCACGGCGCCGACGCCATCTTCGACATCGTGCGCGGCCGGCTCGTCTTCAAGAGCTACTTCAAGATCCCGCGCTACCAGGCCGACTCGGAGAACTGCGTCGCGCACAACGGCTCGCTCATCCCGGTGAAGGGCCGCGACATCATGGTGCAGGCGTGGTACCAGGGCGGCGCCTCGATCTGGGACTTCACCGACTCCGCGCACCCCAGGGAGATCGGGTACTTCGAGCGCGGCCCGGCGTCCGAGGGCTTCGGCGGGTTCTGGTCGGCGTACTACTACAACGGCCACATCTACGCGAGCGACTTCAACAAGGGCCTCGACGTCCTCAGGATCGACGACCGGCTCACCGACTCCGCCAAGCGGGTGAGGGTGGACCGCCTGAACGTCCAGGACCAGGGCTCCTACCGCGAACGTGGCGGCCACCACGGCGACTGGTTCTGGGGCGACGAGGACGACTGACGCCCCGCCGTCCCGGCGAGTGACCCACAAGGACGCGGGCCTGGATGTTCCGGGCCCGCGTTCGGGCGTCTCCGGGCGACGTCCCGGTCAGACCCACAGGCAGAACGGGTGGCCGGCCGGGTCGAGGCAGACGCGCACGTCGTCCTGCGGCTGGTGCCCGGCGAGCGTCGCCCCGGCCGCCAGGGCGTGGGCCGTGGCGGCGTCCAGGTCGTCCACCTGGATCTCCAGGTGCATCATCATCTGCTGGTCGCCGGGACCCGCGGGCCAGACCGGCCTGACATATCCCTCCTCGGTCTGGAACGACAGGCTCGGCCCGCCGCCGGGCGGTCTCAGCTGCACCCAGTCCGGCTCCGACTCGGTGACCGTCCAGCCGAGGAGCCGTCGGTAGAAGCCGGCCAGCTCACGCGCGTCCGGCGCGCCGATGTTGGTCCCTGACACCGTGAGCCTCGGCTGTTCCGCCACGTCGCCTCCCGCACCTCGAAACCCGCACCCGTACGCCCCGGACGCTACCCCCGGCGTCCCGCCGTACGCGGCCGCCGGCATGCCGCGAGGCCGGGTCAGGTGGTCGTCAGGCGGCGGGCCAGCCACGCCAGCGAGGTGACGAGGCGTTCCTTGGTCAGGCCGGCGGTGTGGCGCTGGAAGCGGTACAGGTCGGGGGCGAGGGGGGCCAGGGCGGTGTCGGCGGCCGCGTCGGGATCGGGGACGCCGGCCTCGGCCAGCAGCGCGCGCACGTGGGCCCGCCAGAAGCCGTACGCTCCCGCGGCGAACCTCGCCTGTCCCACCTCGGCGCCGAGCGCCAGGTGGAGGTGGTCCTCCAGCAGGTCCGCCGACGCGGCGTAGAAGGCGGCGAGGCGGTCGGCGGGGGAGGCGCCGGGGCCGAGGGGCGGCTCGCCGCGCAGGATGTGCTCCTGCAGGCGGCGCTCGTGCTCGTCCAGCAGGGCGACGGCGATCGAGGCCGGGTCGGGGTAACGGCGGTACAGCGTCGCCCGCCCGACCCCGGCGGCGCGCGCGATGTCCTCCATCGTCACCTGCCGGGCGTCCGTCGTGGCGAAGAGCCGCTCCGCCGCGGCGAGCACCCGCGCCCGGTTGCGCGCCGCGTCGGACCGCTCCCGCGGGGCCTCGGGCGTGGAGGTGATGGTGTCGAGGGGGCTGGTGTCGCCCGCCGGGAGCCGCTCGGTCATGGGTCCATCGTAGGGGCCGCCCCGCTAAGTGGACGACTCGTCCGGTTCTGACGTATCGTTCAACCGGACACGATGTCCACTTACATTCCCCCTTCGGCGTTGGGACCCCCTCATGCATGCCCTCCTTCTCGCGGCGGCGCTGCTGATCGGCTGCCTGCTGGCCGTGCAGACGTCGGTGAACCTGCAGCTCAACAAGGCCGTCGGCACGCCGTACGGCGCCTCGTCTGTCCAGCTGGGCGTGGCCGCGCTGCTCCTCGCCGTGCTGGCCGTGACCACGGGCGCGATCGGCGCGGTCCGCCTCGTGCCGGACGTGCCGCTGTGGCACCTGCTCGGCGGGCTCGCCAGCCCGCTCTACATCACCAGCGGGATCCTGCTGTTCCCCCGCCTCGGGGCCCTTGCCTCGGTGGGACTGTTCGTCACCGGCCAGGTGTTCGCCTCGCTCGGGCTCGACCTGTTCGGCCTGTTCGGCCTGCCGCGCAAACCCCTGGGCGTCGGCGTCGCGCTCGGCGCGCTCGCCGTCCTGGCCGGCATCGTCGTCGTCATCCGCGGCCAGCGCGCCACCCCCGCCGCCGTCAGACCGTCAGGCAGGACGGGACGGGTGGGGTGGATCCTGCTCGGCCTGGTCGCGGGGGGTGTGCTGCCCGTGCAGGGCGCGGTGAACGCCCGGCTGCGCGCGGACCTGCACGCGCCGCTCGCCGTCGCCGTGATCAGCTTCGCCGTCGCGGCCGTGACCATCGTCGTGGTGCTGCTGACCCTGCTCGCCCTCGGCCGCACGCCCCGGCCCCGGCTGCGCCCGCTCGGCGGCATGCCGTGGTGGGGCTGGCTCGGCGGGGCCTGCGCCGCCGCGTACGTGACCGCGACGTTCACGCTCATCCCCGAGATCGGCGCCGCCGCCACCGTGGCCCTGACCGTGACCGGCCAGCAGGCGGCGTCGGCCCTCATCGACGGCGCCGGACTGTTCCGCCTGCCCCGGCGCCCCCTCACGCCCGCCCGGCTCACCGGCCTGGCCCTGCTCGTCGCCGGATCGGCGCTCGTGCAGCTGGCCTGAAACGGCGGTCAGCCGGAGCGGGGCCTATCGCCACGGCGAGGTCGTCCCGTGGGAGGCCCCGTGCCGGGAACGGGGCCGGAGGTCAACCGCGGCCGATGACGCGGGCGACGCCGCGGGCGATGGTGGTGGCGAGGATCCAGCCGGCCGCGACGAGGCAGTAGGAGAACCACTGGGCGCCGCCCGTGGGGTTGTAGGCGTTCTGCTGGCCGAGGTCGACGAACGGCAGGAGCAGGTCGAGGGTGTACATGACGGGGTTGAAGTCGGGGGCCTCGCCCTTCTTCAGCGGGGCGGGGTGCGCGGCTCCGTACACGACGGCGCCCGCCGCCACCAGCACGGCCAGCCACAGCGCGGCGCGTCCCGGCTTGTACCCGAAGCCGACCGTGACCTCCTGCAACCCGCTCCACAGCCGGCCGAGCACGGTCTTGCCGGCGCGCTGCGCCCGCTCCTTGGCGAACATGACCGCCCGCGCGTCGGCCAGGTGGCCGTTTCCGGTGTAGTGCGCGGCGAGCTGCTCGTAGGGCTGCGGCTGGTACCCGCGGCCGTCGCGCCGCAGCCAGCCGAGCCGGCTCTCGGCCGGAAGCCGGGGCTCCAGCGCCTCGTAGGTCAGGCCGTTGACGTGCAGCGCCCGCGCCCACCGCTCGGGGTCGTCGCGCAGCAGGCCGATCCGCGCGTGGTCCAGGACGATCCGGCCGTGCGTCTCACGGGACAGCAGCGCCAGCTCGGCCGCCTGCAGCCCCGTGGCGTCCAGCGCGGTCCCGTCCGGCGTGGACAGCACGGCCTCCCGTAAGTCGAGGTCGTGGCCGATGCGGCTGTGCTCGAACCGGACCTCGCCCCGCGCGGTCATCCGCTCGCAGAGCACCCGCCCGGCGGCCTCGTTGCGCACGAAGCGCAGCGCCGCCCCGTCCGGGGCCTCCAGCCGCGCGCCGGCGAAGATGACCGGGCCGCCGAAGCGGCAGTCGCGGATGTACACGCCGCCTTCGGCGTGGACGTCGTCGAAGGCCGCCAGCCCTTCCACCGCCGCGCCCTCCATGCGCAGCGGTCCGCCGTCCTTGGCCGCGGGAAGGCGGGCGCGGCGCAGGGTGAGGCCGCCGTTCAGCGCCGCGTGCCGCATGCTGAGGTGCCCGCCGGACAGCGTGGCGTCGTCGCCGATCACGCCGCCCTCGACGACGGCGTGGTCCAGGGTCAGCGCCGCGCCGTTGTCGTTGCCGAGCGTCGCCCCCTTGAAGGAGAGGTTCGCGCCGAGGCGCGCGCCGATGAGGCGCACCTCGCCGGACGCCGTGAACGGCGCCACGCACCACGTGCCTCCCGTCACCGCCATGCCGCCCGCCGACAGCGCGCAGCCGGTGGGGTTGATCAGCCGCGCGCCCACGAGTTGCAGGCTCGCCCCGATCCGGGCGTGCCGGAGCCGCAGCTCGCCCTCGGTGCGCAGCCGCTCGGCGTGGAGCTGCCCGTCGACGACGCTCGCCTCGGCGTCGACGGCCATCGTCCCCGCCCCGGTCACCCGCGCGTCCGCCAGGCCGAGCGATCCGGAGACGCGCAGGCCGCGCAGCATGAGCGTGCCCCGCGCGGTCAGCCCGGTGGCGGTGAACTGGCCGTCCACGGCCAGCCCTTCGGCCGCCAGGGCGACCCCGCCGGCGTCCGCGCCGAGGACGGCGTCGCGCAGGTAGATCTCTCCGGTCACCTTCGCCCGCTCCAGCCGCACGCCCTTCGCGACCGTGCTGCCGAACAGGTTGAGCAGGCCCTCCAGGCGCAGCCGGGCGCCGTTCAGCGAGGTCAGCCTGCTGTGCACGATCCGCACCGTCCGGGTGGCCGCCTCGACCAGGCGGACCTCCTCCTCCAGGCGGCAGTGCTCCAGGATGAGCGGGTACTCGGTGACCGCGCCCATCAGGTCCAGGCGGCCGGTGACCCGCGCCCCGCGCAGCCGGATCGCCGGCGCGTACCCGTCTCCGGCCGGAACCGCGCCGAGCAGCAGCCCTCGGACGACCGCGGCCCGCACCACCCGGTCCCTCGCCTGCCGCAGGTCCAGCCATTCGCCCCGGGTGAAGGCCCCCGTGAGCCTCTTCTCCACCGGAGTAAGGCTTTCGAAGATTGTCACGACTCCATCATCGATCACCCATGGGCGTCTCCTCCTCCTCTGTCTGCCGGACGGCGCATCAGCGCATGCGCGCGAACCAGCGGCCGTGCGAACTCCAGCAGTCCGACTCCGGGAAGCCGCCGGCGCGGGCCAGCCGGGAGACGTCGCTCGCCGAGACGGTCGCCCACGAGAACCAGGGGCCGGTGAGCTCGCCGCGCCGCAGCCGCACCAGGTCGACGCGGCTCGCGACCTCCGGCGGCTCGACGTCGGCCAGGACGACGCCGCCCGGGCGGACCAACTGCCGCACGCGGCGCAGCAGCGCGCCGGGATCGCCGCCGATGCCGATGTTGCCGTCGGCGAGCAGGGCGGTGGCCCACCGGCCGGCGCCGGGAAGGTCGCCGAACACGTCCCGGACCAGGGCGCGCCCGCCGAGCATGCGGGTCAGCGCGACCGCGTGCGGGGTGACGTCGATGCCGAGCGCGCGGACGCCGCGCCGGGCGAGCGCCGCGGTCAGGCGGCCGGGACCGGAACCGATGTCCAGGGTGGGGCTCGCGCAGCGCGACAGGAGCGCCTCGTCGCCGTCGCCGAGGTGGAACCAGTTCCCGGCGGGCAGCGGGCGGCGGGCGCCGTCGGCGTGCTCCACCTCGGCGGGTGCGCCGGCGAGGGCGTCGGCGTAGAGTTCCCCGATCACCGGGTGAGCTCCCGCAGCGTGGCGGCGAAGCGGGTGCGGGGCGCCAGGGCCGCGACCGCGGCGGCGTCGGCCGCGGTGTCGACGTCGGCAAGCTCGGGCAGGTGGTGGACGGCCAGCCGGGCCCGCGCGAGCCGTTCGAGCTGGTGCTCGCCGGTCTCCGGGCGCGACATGGGCACGCCCAGCAGCAGGGCCGGGTCCGGCCTTCGCAGGCCGAGCAGCCAGAAGCCCCCGTCGGCCGCCGGGCCGTACACCGCGTCGTGACGGCCGAGCGCCTCGCACGCCTCGGCCAGCAACTCCGCGGTGACCTGCGGAGTGTCCATGCCGATGAGCACGACGGGGTCGGGGCGGAGACGGTGGGCGTCGGTGAACGCCGCGGCCAGGCGTTCGTCGAGGCCGTCGCCGCGTTGCGGGATGACCACGTGCCCGCCGGGCAGCCACAGGCCGGGCAGCCCGTCCAGGGCCAGGACGCGCTGGGTGGCGGGGGCGGCGGAGACGGCGCGCAGGCTGTCGGCGAGCGCGGCCTCGGCCAGCGCCGCGGCCTGGGCCGGGCTGAAGGGCGGCGTGAGCCGGGTCTTGACCCGGCCCGGCACGGGCTCCTTGGCGAGGGTCACGATCTGCGCCACGGGTTCGGCGGTACGGCTACGCAGTGTGCTCATTCCTTACGAGACGAAGACGGGGACGGCGCGCGCGGCGCGCGGCCTGGACGGACGGCATGGTGAGCACGGCCACCGCGGCCGCGCCGTAGAACGCCGTCGCCAGGCCGCCGTCACCCGCCGGGCCCGCGACGTAGGCGACCGCGCCGGCCAGGGCCACGCCCAGCCACTCCCACCGGCCCGCCATGGCGGCCAGCGCCACCACCGCCAGCGCGTACCACGAGTAGCCGGGCGTGAACAGCAGGAGCAGCGAACCCGTGACCAGCAGCGCGCCGTCCCACGGCCGGTCGGGGTCACCGGAACGCAGGACTTGGACGACGGCCGCGCCGAGCAGGAGGAGCGCCGCGTACGGCGCCCACGCGTCCGGCAGCAGCAGCCGCAGGATCAGGTAGCGGTTGCCGCCCCCGGCGTCCCCGTAGCGTTCCTCCTGGAGGTAGCCCGGCAGGTAGCCGGCGACGGAACCGTGCGAGACCAGCGCGTACGGCAGGTAGGCCAAGGCCACGACCGCCGCGGCCGGCAGAGCGATCGTCAGGACGCGCCGCCACGCCACCCCCGTGCGCAGGACTCCGGACAGCGCGCCGGGCAGCGCCGCCGCGGGCAGCAGCTTGGCCGCCACCGCCGCGCCGAGCAGCGCCCCCCGGCCGCGCCGGACGGAGAAGGCGAGCACCACCAGGACCACGCCCAGCATGTCGACGTGCGCGTTGTTCACCGCCTCGACGGGCACCGCGGGGCACCACGCCCAGCAGGCCGCCGCGCGCGGGTCGCGCCTCCACAACAGCAGCAGCACCGCCACGGCCATCACCCACCCGCCGGCCTGGAGGGCCTTGTGCCGGGCTCCGTCCGGGGACAGCCAGTGGACCAGCAGGAAGTACCCCTCGGCCACCGGCGGGTAGATCGTCGGCACCGTGGGGCGGTTGATCCGGGTGCAGCCGCCGTCCGGCAGCGGCCACAGGTCGCGGCCCGCGCAGCCGGGCGGGAACAGCCAGGCGTCGCGCAGGGAAGCCAGTGCCGGATCCGCGGGCGCGTGGTCGTAGGGCGAGCCGCCCGCCGCCTGCACCCGCCCGTCCCAGGCGTACCGGAACGCGTCGGTGCTGCTGCTCGGCGGCGCCGTCAGGCCGGTCGCGGTCAGCGCGACGCCGCCCGCGACGACGAGGACGCCGAGCCGCCGCGCCGGAACGCGCCGGGCGAGCCACAACGCCAGGGCGAACAGCGCCCAGGCGGCCAGGTACCAGCCCAGGCGCGGCGGCCCCGCCACCGTCGCCGTCAGGACGGCGGCCAGCGCCACAAGGATCATGCCGACTCGCATGCCCGGCAGCCTGACACGCCCGCACCGGCGCGCGGCCCCCGCGCGGCCTGACGTTCGCGCTCCGTAAGAACCCTTACGAGGTGCGAACATCGCTACGGCGCGGCCGGGCGGCGGGGCTAACGTCGGCGGCGTGAAAGTGGTGGTCACCGGCTCGGCCGGTTTCATCGGCGGTCATGTCGCCGGCGCGTTGCGCGCCGCCGGGCACGAGGTGGCCGGCCTGGACCTGCGGGAGGGCGCCGACGTGCGCGACGACGCGGTCCTGGACCGGCTGCTGCCCGGCGCGGATCTCGTGGTGCACCACGCGGCCAAGGTCGGCCTCGGCGTGGACGTCTCCGACCTGCCGGACTACGCCTCGGTCAACGTGTACGGCACCGCCGTCCTGCTCGCCGCCATGGCGCGGCACGCGACGGGACGGCTGGTGCTGGCGTCCTCGATGGTCGTCTACGGCGAGGGCTCCTACACCTGCCCCGAGCACGGCGGCGTGCGGCCCGGCCCGCGTGCGGTCCCCGACCTGGAGCGGGGCCGGTTCGACCCGCCGTGCCCGCGGTGCGGCGCGCCGGCGGGCCCGGCGGTGATCGCCGAGGACGCGCCGCCCGACCCCCGCAACGCCTACGCCACCAGCAAGCTCGCCCAGGAGCACCTGGCGGCCAACTGGGCGAGGGAGACCGGCGGCGCCGCCGTGGCGCTCCGCTACCACAACGTCTACGGGCCGCGCATGCCGCGCGACACCCCTTACGCGGGCGTGGCCGCGATCTTCCGGTCCGAGCTGGAGGCGGGCCGGGCGCCGAAGGTCTTCGAGGACGGCCGGCAGCTCCGCGACTTCGTCCACGTGCGCGACGTCGCCCGCGCCAACCTGATCGCGGCCCGCGCGCCCGCGCCACCGGGGGAGCTGGTCACCTACAACATCGCGAGCGGCGTCCCGCACACCGTGGGGGAGATGGCCCGCGCGCTGGCCGCCGGGCGGGACGGGCCCATGCCGGTGGTCACCGGCGCCTACCGGGTGGGCGACGTGCGCCACATCGTCGCCTCCCCGGAGAAGGCCGCGACCGGGCTGGGCTTCCGCGCCGAGATCGGCTTCGCGGCCGGGATGGCGGAGTTCGCCCGGTCATGACCGTCGACGTCATCCTGCCCTGCCTCGACGAGGAGGCGGCGCTCGGCTGGGTGCTGGAGCGGATGCCCCGTGGCTACCGCCCCATCGTGGCCGACAACGGCTCCACCGACCGCTCGGCCGGCATCGCCCGCGGCCTCGGCGCCGAGGTGGTCCACGAGCCGCGGCGCGGGTTCGGCGCCGCCTGCCACGCCGGGCTGCTGGCCGCGACGGCCGACGTCGTCTGCTTCATGGACGCCGACGCCTCCCTCGACCCCCGCCTGCTCCCTGCCGTGGCCGCCCCCGTCCTGGAAGGCCGCGCCGACCTCGTCCTGGGCGCCCGCCGGCCCCGTACGGCGGGCGCCTGGCCGTGGCACGCGCGGCTCGGCAACGCCGTCCTCGCCCGCGGCCTGCGCCGTCGCACCGGAGCCGCGCTCCACGACCTCGGGCCCATGCGGGCCGCGCGGCGCGCCGCCCTGCTGGAGCTGGGCCTGGCCGACCGGCGCTTCGGCTACCCGCTGGAGATGGTGCTGCGCGCCGCCGCGGCCGGCTGGCGGATCGCCGAGGTGGAGGTCGAGTACCTGCCGAGGAAGGGCAGGTCCAAGGTGACCGGCACGGTTCGCGGCACGCTGCGCGCGCTGTCCGACATGCGGAAGGTCCTCGCCGGCCACGGACCGCGGTGAGCCCGCGGCCGCGCGGACGCCTTCACCTGGAGCGCCGCCCGCTACACCCGTTCCAGGTCCAGTGAGCTGATCAGCTCCGCCAGGTCTGCGGCGCGGCCCGTGTCCATGGTCCGGGTGAGGACGGCGGGGGCGAGGCCGTCGCGCAGGGCGTTGAGGGTTCTGGCGTACTCGACGCCGTCGTCGTGGGTGAACGCCTCGCCGGTGGTCTCGCGCAGGCATTCGGCCTGGCCGAGCAGCCGGGCGGCCAGGTTCAGGTCGCCCACCTCGCTGTGCGAGCGGGCCAGCCCTTCGAGGGAACGGGCGACCCCGGCCAGGTCGCCCACCCGGTGCCGCAGCAGCAGCGCGCGCCGGTGCACCGGCAGCGCCAGGGCGTGCCGGCCGCGCAGGTCGAGGACCCGGGCCACGGTCTCCAGCGCGCGGCCCTCGCCGCGCTGGTCGCCGAGGCGGCGGAACAGCGCCGCGCTGCGCTCGGCCAGCTCGCCCGCACGCGCCAGGTCCGAGGTCAGCCGCAGGGCCAGCGCGAGGTTGTTGAGCAGCAGTGCCACGTTCCATTCGTCGCCGATGGCCTGGAACCGCGCCAGGCCGTCCTGGTAGAAGTGCGCCGCCGCCTCGTGGTCGCCCTCGTCCAGCCAGAGGTTGCCGAGGTTGTTGATGACGCTGGCCACGCCCGCCTTGTCGGAGGCCGCCTCGAACAGCGGCATCGCGGAGCGGTAGAACGCCTCGGCGGCCTTCAGGTCGCCCTGGTCGCGGGCCAGGTTGCCCGCGCCCTTGCGGGCCTGCGCGCCGACCGAGGGCGGCGTCGGCCCGGGCAGGGTGAGCGCCCGGTCCAGCCACCGCCGTCCCTCGATGAGCAGGCCCCGCATCTCCCAGTACCGCCACAGCGCGCCCGCGAGGCGTTGCGCGCTCTCGGCGTCGCTCGCGGCGACCGCGTGACGCAGCGCCTGGCGGGCGTTCTCGTACTCGCGGTCCAGATTCTCCATCCACGCCCGCTGGCCCGCGCCGGTCAGCTCGTGCGCGGCCGTCTCGGCGAAGCCGCACATCCAGCGCAGATGCGCGTCCGCGGTCGCCAGGTCCCCGCCGGAGGTGGCGGGGCCGTTCGCGGGCGGGAGCGCGGCGGCGTACTCGCGGACGGTGTGCGGCAAGGTGTAGCGGGGGCCGCCCGGGTGGTCGGCCCGCCACACCAGGTTGTTCTCGATGAGGGTGGCGAGCGTGTCCAGCCCGGCGCCGCAGACCCGCTCCATCGCCTCCAGCGACCACCCGCCCGCGAAGACGGTCAGCCTGCGCAGCAGGCGCTGGGCGTCCTCGTCGAGCAGCTCGTAGCTCCAGTCCAGCGTGGCGTTCAGGCTGCGGTGCCGCGGGGTGGCGTCGCGCGGCCCCGCCGCCAGCACGCCCGGCGCGTCGCCGAGCCGTTCGTGCAGCGCCTCCGCGGACAGGACGTTCATGCGGGCGGCGGCCAACTCCAGCGCCAAGGGCAGGCCGTCCAGCCGCGCGCAGATGCCGGTCACGACGGCCGCGTTGCCCTCGTGCACCTCCCATCCGGCGTGGACGGCCCGCGCCCGCTGGGTGAACAGGGTGACGGCCGGGTTGGCGCGGACGACCTCCAGGGACGCGCCCGGCGGGGGCGGCGGCAGCGGCCCGACGACGAACTCGTCCTCGCCGTACACCCGCAGGGGACGCCTGCTGGTGACCAGGAACTTCACGGCCGGGCACCGGGTGAGCAGCGTGGACAGGGCGTGCGCGCTGTCGACCAGGTGCTCGAAGTTGTCCAGCACGAGCAGCGGCCCGCGGCCCTCCAGGGCGGTGGCCAGCGACTCGGCGGGCGGGCGCGTGCCGCTGTCGCGGACGTCCAGGGCGCGGGCGAGCGTGTGCATCATCGTCTGCTCGTCGCGCACCTCGGAGAAGTCGGCGAGGTAGGCGCCGTCGGGCAGGTCGGGGGCCAGTTCGTGCACGATGGCCAGGGCCGTGCGGGTCTTGCCGACGCCGCCGAGGCCGGTGAGGGTGAGCAGGCGGCTCGGCCCGCGCAGCCGCTCGCACCCGGCCCGCACCTCGCGCTCGCGGCCGACGAGAGGCGTCAGCGGCACGGGCAGCCGCGCGCCGCCGACCGCGGGCGGCCTCCTGCGGCCGCTCGTGAACTCCTCGCGGACCGGGCCGGTGAGGTCCAGGGCGTCGGCGAGGAGGCGGGCGGTGTCCTTGCGGGCGGAGCGGTTGATTCCCCGTTCCAGGTCGCTCACCGCCCTGGCGCTGATCCCGGCTTTGTTCGCCAGCTCCTCCTGCGTCAGGCCGGCCGAACGGCGGAGCCGTTTGAGCAGGTGGGCGAAAGATTCGCCGGACAAAGGAATCCCCCTCCATCGCACCCGACCGTAACGATAAGCCCGGCGCCGTCCCCGCGCCATCATTCACACGAAAAGACATGTGGGTGAACCTGTGGGTGACTCACATGGCCGCTGGTGGGGAAGCGCGATAGGTTCTGCGCCAGAGCGGTGATCGCCGGGGGAGGAACCGGTGGGCGCCGCGTCGGGCGGGCACGGG